>NZ_JASHLT010000033.1:0-80437 GCF_030056615.1 Streptomyces sp. HNM0645
CGCCTCGCCCTCGGACGCTCCGGCAGGGACACTCATACACAGCGGCCGTTCCTCGATGCTTCGTTGCTCGACACCTCGAAGCGTGAAGAACGGCCGCCTCCGCTGTCCCGGAAAGAACCGCAGATCAGCAGGTCGGGTGACCCGCGCGGTTAAACGCCAAGCTCAGGTCACTTCCTGCCCGGTGTCCAGTTCATGCCCCAGCCGTAGGCGTAATCGATGGTGCGTTGGGGGCTCACTCCGCGTTCCGGCACCAGGTAGCGGGCCTCCCGCTGGACGACGAGGTCGCCGCCCTGGTTGGTGATCAGGGCGAGGGCGCAGACGGTGGACGGGACGGTGCACTCGTCGAGCGAGAAGTCGACGGGGGCGCCGTGCTGCGGCTGGAGGGTGACGGTGGCGTGCAGATCGGCGAAGCTGCGCGCGCCCTCGTAGACGGTGACGAAGATGACCACGCGACGGAGCTTGTCCCGGTGGTCGAGGTTGATGGTGAGGTTCTCGCCGGCGGCCACCGCGCCGGTGCGGTCGTCGCCGTCGAGGTGGATGTACGGGGGCTGGTGGAGGGCGCCGAACGCGTTGCCGAGGGCCTGGACCACTCCCTTGCGGCCGTCGGAGAGTTCGAAGAGCGCGCACAGGTCGAGGTCGAGATCGGCGTGCATGGCCACGGCCCGGCCGAGCTTGGCGCCCCAGCCCGTGAACTGCTTGCGCACCTCCCAGTTGAGGTTGACCCGCATGACGCCGGAGGTGCCGCCCTGCTTGCTGAGCGAGACGGTCGGCGACTCCTTGGTCAGTGTGACCTTGGTGAGGCGTACGGGCGCGGTGGGGGGCGCGGGCGGCGGCGCGGCGACGGCTGCCGGGGTGTGCGACGGTGCCACCGGCGCGGGAGGCGCCACCGGGGTCGCCGGCGTCCGCGGTGCCACGGGCGGAGCCGGGGGAGCCGCCTGCCGGGGTTCGTCGACGGTGATGCCGAAGTCGGTCGCGAGGCCCTCCAGTCCGCTGTCGTACCCCTGCCCCACGGCCCGGAACTTCCAGGCGCCCTGGCGCCGGTAGAGCTCGCCGAGGATGAAGGCCGTCTCGACCGTCGCGTCCTGGCTCTCGTAGCGCGCGATCTCGGTGCCCGCCGCGGCGTCCACGACCCGTACGTACAGTCCCGGCACCTGTCCGAAGCTGCCTCCGTCGGCGGAGGCGGCGAGCACGATCCGCCCGACGGCGGGCTCGACGCGCCCCAGGTCGACCGCGAGCCGGTCGGTCGTGGCACCGCCGGCGGCGTGCTTGCCCTCGTGGCGCACCGCGCCCGAGGCGTGGGTCGGCTGGTTGTAGAAGACGAAGTCCGCGTCGGAGCGGACCTTTCCCGATCCGGAGTCGAGCAGCAGCGCGGACGCGTCCACGTCCGGGCCCCCCGTTCCCGAACTCCAGCCCAACTCGACCCGAACGTTCAGCGCGGGTACCGGAACATTGGCTCCTTTGAGCATGGACATCCTCGCCCCCATCGTGGTCCTCGTGCCCGGAGAAGTGTGTGCGGACACGGTAGCCGCGGCGCCGCCCGCACAGCCCCCACGACCCGTGGGTAACCCCCTCCCAGCTTGTCCTTTACACGATCTGGAGGCTTCGGGATGACCGTTTTTTCCCGGGTTCGCTCTGATTGGGGAATCCCAGTCACAAGTAACACGTCAAACAACCCTCTTATCGGGCTCCCCAACCAGCACATCGTGGGCTTAACTTATGTGCCATGACCTCCCCCCGCTCCACCTACGGTGGCGGTTACTACTCCGCGCCGTCGTTCCCCGACACCCCGATCTACGACTCCCTGGTCGCTGAGCGGGGCACGCCTCAGATCGCGCCGATCCGAGTGCCTTCCGCGTACGACACCGGCAACAGCTACCTGCCGGCGCTGCCCGCGGCCCTCCCCGCCCTTCCGGCGGCCCCCTCCCAGCCCGGTCCGGCCTACGGCTACCCCCAGCCCGTGCCGCAGCCGGTCCCGCTGCAGCAGACGGCGGCTCCGTACATCCCCCAGCAGCCCGCCGGTCCGCGCGGCTACCCGGGCGGCCAGCCGCAGCCGATGGCCCGCCCGATGGCGGGCGGGTACGAGGCGATGCGACCGGCCGCGGCACCGCGGCCGATGCCCACGCCCGCACCGTACGACGATCCGTACAACCGGCCGTACCAGGGCGGTGGCTACTGACGCCGGTCCGGCCGACGTGACCGGCGGCAGGTGAGGAGCACCTGGCAGGATGGCCGTATGGCGACCCCCGCACTCCGCTCCCTCCATGTCCATCCGGTCAAGTCCGTCGCCGGACACGTGACGGCCGAGGCCGCCGTGGAGCCCTGGGGGCTCGCGGGCGACCGGCGGTGGATGCTCGTCGACGCGGCGGACCGGATGGTCACCCAACGCCAGCAGCCGCGCCTGGCGTTGGCCGCCGCCGCGCCCTTGCCTGACGGTGCCGTCCGGCTGACCGCACCGGGTGCCGCACCGCTGACCGTGGCGGTGCCCGAGCCGTCCGACGCCGCCACCGTGGAGCTGTTCGGGGAGAAGGTGGAGGCGGTGCCGGCGGGCGCCGCCTCCGACCGGTGGTTCAGCGCGTACCTGGGCGCACCCGTCCGGCTGGTGTACCTCGACGACCCCGCGTACCGCCGCCCGATCGACCCGGACTACGCGCTGCCGGGCGAGACGGTGTCCTTCGCCGACGGCTTCCCGCTCCTTCTCGTCTCCGTCACCTCGCTCGACGCGCTCAACTCGCTGATCGCCCAGGGCGACCACCCGGACGAGGGCCCGTTGCCCGTGAACCGCTTCCGTCCCAATCTCGTCGTGGACGGCACGGCCCCGTGGGCCGAGGACCACTGGCGGCGGATCACGGTCGGCGAGGTGTCCTTCCGGGTGGCCAAGCCGTGCGGCCGCTGTGTCGTGACGACAACCGACCAGGCCACGGCCGAGCGCGGCAAGGAACCGCTGCGCACCCTCGCCCGGCACCGCCGCTTCGGGGACCGGCTGGTCTTCGGTCAGAACCTGGTGCCCGAGCACACCGGCACCGTCCGCGTCGGCGACCCGGTGCGCGTCCTCGCCTGATCCGCCCCGCCGAACCCGCGTGCACGTCCTCGCCCGACCGCCCCGGCCGAACCCGTGTCAATCGCCCTTTCCGGGGGAACCCGCCGCAGAGGCACGCCCGTTGGGGGAGCGAGGACGTGTGATTGCTCTCTTTTCGACCAAGACGCGCACGAGCCGCTCCCCGGGCGGCTACGACGGACGCCTGAGGGGGTGCGGAACGGTGCGAGCGGTCTCGGGTCTCTGGCGCTGGCGGCACAATCCGCTGCGCCGCACGACCGATCTGGTCGAGGCGTGGGTGGCGTGCGCCGCCGCTGTGCTGCTCGTCCTCGCCGTGCCCGCCGCCGGGTGGGGTCTCGGCGGGCTCGCCGACGAGGCGATGCAGGAGTCGGTGCGGGCGCAGGCCGCGGAGCGCCGTCCCGCGATCGCCCGGGTACTGCACGCCCCGCCCTCGCCCGGGCGCACCGCGGCCGATCCGGACTCGGCGGTGGACCAACGGATACGCAGGCCGGTGGTCGCCGAGTGGACGGCGCCGGACGGCACCCGGCGCAGCGGCAGGGTGACCACCGCCGTCCCCACGGCCGGTCCCGGCGACACCTTCCCGATCTGGACGGACCGGCGGGGCGCCCCGGTGGCCCGCCCGATGGACCCGGACACCGCACGGGCCCACTCCGTGCTGGCGGGCACCGGTGCCGCCGCAGCGGCGGCGGGACTGGTGGAGGCCGTCCGGCGGCTGATCGTACGGGGACTGGTGCAGCGGCGGTACGAGGCGCTCGACCGCGAGTGGGTGAAAGCCGGTCCCGACTGGGGCCGCACGGGCGCGGGCAGCTGAGCGGTCAACCCCCGCTTCCCACGCACGCTACGGTGGTGCGACGCGCGGCACGGGCGCGACCGACGCACGAGGTGGGGGCAGAGCAGCACCATGGCACAGGGCACGGTCCAGGTGACGCACACCGGCACATCGCGGTGGCGGCGCCGCACGGGTGAGTACGCCTCCCTCGCCGCAGCCCTGGAGGCGGCGGCCGACGGCGACGTCCTCACCGTCTCTCCCGGTACGTACCGGGAGAACCTCGTACTCCGGCGTGCAGTGACCCTGCGCGGGACGGACGGATCGGCGGGCTCGGTGCGCATCGCCCCCTCCGACGGGGTGCCGCTGACGGTGAGCGCCTCGGCGACCGTACAGGACCTGCACGTCGAGGGGCAGGACGCCACCGCGCCGGCGCTGCTCGTCGAGGACGGCACTCCCGAACTGACGGATCTGCGGATCGTGACGCGCTCGGCTGCGGGCATCGAGGTCCGCGGGGCGGCCCGGCCGACGGTCCGGAGGTGCACGGTGGACAATCCGGCCGGCGTGGGGATCGGCGTACTGGACGGCGCGGGCGGGGTGTTCGAGGAGTGCGAGGTCGTCGCCGCCGGGCAGTCCGGGGTGTCGGTACGCGGCGGCGCGCACCCGCGGCTGGAGCGCTGCCGGGTGCACCACGCCTCCGGCACCGGGCTGAGCGTGACCGGCGAGGGCAGCTCTCTGGAGGCGCTCGGCTGCGAGGTGTACGAGATCAAGGGCGCGGGCATGCAGGTCGCGTCACGGGCGACGGCCCATCTGACGGACTCGCGGGTGCACCGCACCTCCTCCGACGGCATCACGCTCGACACCGACGCGGTGCTCACCCTCGCCGACTGCGACATCCACGACGTACCGGAGAACGCGGTGGACCTCCGGTCGCGTTCGGTGCTCACGCTCACCCGCTCCACCGTGCGGCGGTTCGGCCGCAACGGCCTCTCGGTGTGGGACCCGGGGACACGCGTCGACGCCAACCAGTGCGAGATCCACGACAGCACGGGCGACTACCCCGCGGTATGGGTCAGCGACGGCGCGACCGCGGTCCTCGAGTCCTGCCGTGTGCACGACGTTCCGGACGCCCTGTTCGTCCTGGACCGGGGCTCGCGTGCCGATGTGGTCGACAGCGATCTGACCCAGGTGCGGAACACGGCCGTGTCCGTCAGCGACGGTGCCACGGCCCAGCTCGACGACTGCCGGATCCGGGAGGCCTCCACGGGCGCCTGGTTCCGGGACCACGGCAGCGGCGGCACGCTCAGCAACTGCGCCATCGACGGCGCCCAGACGGGTGTCATCGTCACCAAGGGCGCGGACCCGTCGATCGAACGGTGCACCGTCACCTCGCCGGCCGAGGCCGGGTTCTACGTCTCCGCCGAGGGCCGCGGCACCTTCCTCGGCTGCCGGGTCTCGGGCAGTGGAGGTTACGGCTTCCATGTGATGGACGGCTGCCGTACGACCCTGACCCGTTGCCGCACGGAGCGGTGCGCACGCGGCGGTTACGAGTACCCCGAGGACGGGACGGCCGTGGAGGACTGCACCAGCGACGAGAGCGGTGTGCGCTCGGCGCCGCCCGCGACGGCCCCGGCGGTGGCCACCGTCGCCCAGTCCCCCGGGCTGCTGCCCATGATCCCCGGCCAGCGGACCGCCGAGCCCGAGCCCGCCGCCGCCCCGGCGCCCGCGCCCGCGCCAGCGACGGCGGCCAGGACGTCCGACGCCGTACTCGGTGAACTGGACGCCCTGGTCGGCCTGGAGAGCGTCAAGCGCGAGGTACGGACGCTGACGAACATGATCGAGGTGGGCCGGCGCCGCAAGGAGGCGGGCCTCAAGGCCGCGTCGGTCCGCCGCCATCTGGTCTTCACCGGCTCCCCCGGCACCGGCAAGACGACCGTGGCGCGGCTGTACGGCGAGATCCTGGCGTCCCTCGGGGTGCTGGAGCGCGGCCATCTCGTCGAGGTGTCCCGGGTCGACCTGGTCGGCGAGCACATCGGATCCACCGCCATCCGCACCCAGGAGGCCTTCGAACGGGCCCGCGGCGGAGTGCTGTTCATCGACGAGGCGTACGCCCTCTCACCGGAGGACTCCGGCCGGGACTTCGGCCGGGAGGCCATCGACACGCTGGTGAAGCTGATGGAGGACCACCGGGACGCCGTGGTCGTGATCGTCGCCGGGTACACCGCCGAGATGGAGCGGTTCCTCTCGGTCAACCCCGGCGTGGCGTCCCGCTTCTCACGGACCATCACCTTCAGCGACTACGTCCCCGGCGAGCTGCTGCGCATCGTGGAGCAGCAGGCCGAGGAGCACGAGTACCGGCTGGCCGAGGGCACGGCCGAGGCCCTGCAGAAGTACTTCACGGCACTGCCGAAGGGCCCGGCGTTCGGTAACGGACGGACCGCGCGCCAGACCTTCGAGTCGATGGTCGAACGGCACGCGGGCCGGGTCGCCGAGCTCACCGAGCTCACCGAGCCCAGCACGGACGACCTGTCGCTGCTCTACCCCGAGGACCTGCCCGAACTGCCCTGAGCCGGGGCGGACTCGTCGCGCTGGCGGGGCAGGGCGGGCGGCAGCCGTTCCAGCAGTGCCCGGCGTTCCTCGGCGAACGCCGGGTCGGCCTGGTAGTCGGAGTGCCCGAGAACGGGCTCCGGCAGGGGATGGGTGTCCGTGCGCCCGTACACCACGGGGTCCTTGAGTGCTTCCCGGTCGACCTCGGGCTTGCCGTCCTCGGCGGGGAGCCGGACCGGGCCGCCGATCGGGTCGGTGTGTCGCCACAGGTTCCGCCAGCAGTGCAGTTCCCGGTGCAGCCCGCGCAGCTGCACGGCACCGAAGTAGGCGGGGAACCAGCGGCCGTAGAGCCGCTCCAGCGGTGAGCCGTAGGTGAGCAGGGCGACGCGCCGGCGGGTGGCCGGGGTCAGCTGCCAGACCGCGGCGGCGGCCAGCACACTGCCCTGCGAATGGCCGGAGATCACGAGCCGTCCCCCGGTGGCCGACGTCCACGACGCCATACGCCAGGTGAGGTCGGGAACGGCCCGCTCGGCGTAGCACGGCGGCGCGAAGGGGTGGGCGGCGCGCGGCCAGAACGTGCCGACGTCCCAGAGGATGCCGATGGTGCGGCGGGCGGAGGCGTCCCGGTAGGCACGCCGACCCCAGGTGACGAAGAGGATGAAGCCCAGTCCGATCAGCCAGGAGCCGAGGGCCTGCGCGACGTCGGCCGCTGCCTCGACGGCCGGGTGTGCCCGGTCGAAGGCTTCGCCCGGCACCTCCGCGCTGACCCACGCCCCGGCGACGGCGCCCGCGCCGAGCAGCAGCGTCGCGAAGCACACGATGCCGAGCACCGCGGGCGCGGCGTCGGTGAGACCCGCCCGGGCGCGGGTGCCCGCGATCCGGCGGGTGCGCACGTGGTCGGGCCGCTCGTCCGGATATTCCTGTTCGACGCGGTCCTCGAGGGCCCGCGCCGTCCGCCAGGTCCGTACGCCGAGGACGCAGAGCGGCACCAGCAGCAGGAGCAGCAGGACGGGGATGACGGACGCCTGCCAGCTCAACAGCACCGGCGGCCCCGGGATCGCCCCCTCCCCCTCCCCGGGGGTGCCCGACCCGTCGAGCCAGTCGGCGACCCGCTGGGCGACGCCGCCGGTCATCACGCCGCCGAGCGCGCAGGCGAGCAGGGCGACCGCGGGACCACCGAGACCCCACAGGGCGGCGCGGCCTTGCCGGGCGCGGCGGTGCAGCAGGTGCGCGGCGACGGCGAGCGTGACGACGAGCGCCCCCTGGGCGAGGGCGATGACGCGGAAGGCGACCTCGCCGGGGAGCGTGCCCTGGGACGCCCAGCCGGGGCGGGACCAGGACCCGTACACCATCGCGACGGCGAGCAGGACGAGGGTGACGCAGGGCAGCCAGCGGACGACGGCGCGGTCGATCCGGTTGTCGACGACCTCCTCGCTGCGTCCGCGGCGGACGACGACGGCGACGACGAAGACACCGGCGAGGACCAGTACCGCCTCGAGGACCGAGCCGGAGAGTTCCAGGGCGCGGACGCCCGCGCTGCGGTCGTGGCGCGCGGCGGCGCCGGTCACGGCTGCGGCGATGACCAGGAACCCGGCGGCGGTGTGCGCCGCGCGCAGCCGGCCGACCAGCCGACGGCCGTACCAGAACCCCGGCCGGCCCAGTGCGGGTCGGTCGGTCTGCGCGGTGAGGGCAGGGGTCGCGCTGCTCCCGGTCCCGAGGGAGCCGTCTCCGTCGCCGGGGCTCAGACGGACCCGGCCGGCCCGGGGGCCGGAGGCGTCGTGACCGCCCGCCGTTGCCTCGGAGTCCTCGCTCTGCGGGCGAGCGGCGGCAGCGGGGGGCGTGGTGGTGGTGGCGTTCGGCGGACGCTGGGCCTCGTAGGCGCTCCAGGTGCGGTTGGACAGGTACCAGAGCAGGCCCACCAGGGCCGCCGGCAGCAGGGCGGCGAGGGAGAGCCGGCGGCCGGGCTGGGACCACCAGCCGTCGTGGGAGGCGGAGAGGAAGCCGATCCAGGAACCGTTCCGGGAGCAGCGGGCGGAGCCGGCGCACTGCCATGCCGTCAGGTCGAGGGCGACCTCGCAGGCCGCAGCGGTGAACAGCACCGTCAGGCTGAGGGCGACAAGCCGGACGAGCATCCCGTACAGCCGTAAGGTCCGGGCTCTGCCCGTGGTGGCGGGCCGCATCCAGTGGGCCAGGTTGACGACCATGAACGGCAGGAGGAGCAGCCACAGGGCCCTGGCCCCGTTGCCGGAGGTGAGATTGGACCAGCAGTACGCCTCCGGGACCGGCCCGTCGCGATCGCGGTCGTGGCGGTGCTCGGCGTCGGAGTCGTCGGTACGCCGGTACACGGCGGCCGTGGCGTCGCCGGTGACCCGGACCGTGCGGGGATCGCCGAGCATGTCCTGCGGAGTGGCTCCGCCGACGCCGTGGACCAGCAGTTCCAGTGCGGCTCCGCCGGCCTGCGGCGCGGGGTCCGGTGTGGCAGGGGACACTTCTGCGGCTCGCTCTCTGCCGGCGGGATCACGGCGGTGGGAGTGTCTGCGGCGCGACCAGAATCCCGGAACACGTGGCAGCGCCGCATGCCCTTCCACCGAATCTTCCCGCCACCGGCGGCGAAGCCACCGTGGGAGGATGAGGTTCCTCGGTGAACGGCGGACGGATGGGCAGCGGGCCCGACAGCGAACCCGACCGCGAAACGGAAGGACCGGCCACGGCGGTGAGCGACAATCAGAACTTCCTGGCGGAGCAGCGTCGTGCTCTCATCCTCGACGAGGTACGGCGGCGCGGCGGTGTGCGGGTCAACGAACTCACCCGCCGGCTGAAGGTCTCCGACATGACCGTGCGCCGCGACCTCGACGCCCTCGCCCGGCAGGGCGCCCTGGAGAAGGTGCACGGGGGCGCGGTGCCGGTCGTCGCGGCGAGCACGCACGAGCCCGGTTTCGAGGCCAAGTCGTCCTTGGAGCCCGGTGCCAAGGAGGACATCGCCCGTGCCGCGGCGGCGATGGTCGTCCCGGGGAGCGCCATCGCCCTCTCGGGCGGCACGACGACGTACGCGCTGGCCCACCGCCTCCTCGACGTCGCCGATCTGACGGTGGTGACCAACTCGGTGCGGGTGGCCGACGTGCTCCACACGGTCCAGCGGCCGGGCGGTGCCTCCGGGCGGCCTCCGGGCGCCCCCACGGTGGTCCTCACGGGAGGGGTACGCACTCCTTCGGACTCGCTGGTGGGTCCGGTCGCCGATCAGGCGATCCGCTCCCTCCACTTCGACGTGCTGTTCCTGGGAGTCCACGGCATCTCGGTGGAGGCCGGGCTGTCGGCGCCCAGTCTGGCGGAGGCCGAGACCAACCGCCGGCTGGTCCGCTCGGCCCGCCGGGTGGTGGTCGTCGCGGACCACACCAAGTGGGGCACGGTCGGACTGAGTTCGTTCGCCCGGCTGGACGAGGTGGACACGCTGGTCACGGACTCGGGGCTGCCGGAGAGGGCACGCGAGGAGATCACCGAGCACCTGCCGAACCTGGTGGTCGCCGGTGGTCCCGCCGAGCCGCCGGAGCAGCCGGAGCAGCCGGAATGACCGTCTTCCGGGTAGTGCGGGCGACGCCGCTGCAGGCCGGGGAGGCATGGCGGCGGCTCACCGACTGGCCGGCACATGCCGCACAGGTGCCCCTGACCCGGATCTCCGTGGCGACGGAAGGCCCGAGCGGCGAGGGCACCCTGTTCGTGGCCCGTACGGGCGTGGGCCGGGCGCACTTCGACGATCCCATGGAGATCGTGCGCTGGGAGCCGCCGGCGGCCGGGCGGCCCGGGCACTGCCGGCTGGAGAAGCGCGGCCGGGTCGTGCTGGGCTGGGCGGAGATCGAGGTGCGGGAGTCCCCGGCCGGATCGGTGGTGACCTGGACGGAGGAGCTGCGGGTGCGGGGGCTGCCGGCTGCGGCGGGCCCGCTTGTGGCGCGGGCGGGGCGGCGGGTCTTCGGCCGCGCGGTGGACGGTCTGCTGGGCCGTGGTCCGCAACCGCGGGAGTGACCGTCGACGGGTCGTCGGCTATCGTGTGCGGGCCCCACCCGCCGGGCGGGTCGCCCGGTTCCCCTCTGCGGTCCACGGTCTCCCGTCCGTCGCTCGCCCGCGTCCGTCTCCCCTGACCACCCGGCCCCCTCGTCCTCGCCCCCTGCGACCGCTCCTGCCCTGCAGTCCCCGGAGGTACGGTTCATGGTTCACCGACTCAGGTCCGTGGAGCTGGACTTCGCCGAGTCCGCACCCGTCCGGCTGGTCTTCACGGAGGAGTTGCGGGCCGACCCTCATGACGTGTACCGCGCGCTCGCGGAGGACGTCGAGGACTGGCCCGGCTGGTTCACGGCCGTCACGTCCGCCCGGCCGACCCAGGACGGCCGGGGCCGGGAGGTGCGGCTGCGCGGCGGTACGCGCTTCCGAGAGACGATCATGAGCACGGAGCCCGGTGAGCGCTACGCGTACCGCATCGACGAGACCAACGCCCCGGGCATGCGGGCGATGCTCGAGGAGTGGCGGCTGGCTCCCGCGGGATCCGGAACCAGGGTGCGGTGGACGATGGCGGTCGACGGCGCCGCTCCGCTGCGGCTCCTGATGGGGCTCGCAAAGCCGGCGGTGGGCCGCGCCTTCCGTGATGCGGTACGCAACCTGGACCGGCGGCTCACCTCGCCCCCTGCGTAACCGGCTGACGCCGGGAGCGGTGCGGGAGACAGCGCGGCGGCGGGGACGGTCCCACCCGTACCCGTCGGGCCCACGGAGCCGGCGTTCGCGTCGTCACGCCGGTGTTCCGCGGACATGCCGGGCCGCGGTCCGGCGAACGCCCCCGCCGTCCGGGCCCCATCGGCCGGGCCGGAGTCGGCCGTGTCCGGGGGTGGTCAGCCGGGCCAGACCCCCGTGTGCAGGAACTCCTCGATGGCGGCGGTGTAGGGGGCGATGTCGAGCCCCTGCCCAGCCAGCCAGTCGTCGGAGTAGTACTTGTCCAGGTAGCGGTCGCCAGGATCGCAGATCAGGGTCACGACACTCCCCTGCTCGCCCGCCGCCACCATCTCCGCGACGATCTTCAGCGCGCTCCACAGTCCCGTGCCGGTGGAGCCGCCGGCCTTGCGGCCGATGACCTTCTCAAGGGCCCGCACGGCAGCGACGGTCGCCGCGTCGGGCACCTTCATCATCCGGTCGACGGCTCCGGGCACGAAGCTCGGCTCCATGCGGGGCCGCCCGATGCCCTCGATGCGTGATCCGCAGTCGCTCGTGGCCAGCGCGTCACCTCGGGTCCAGCCGTCGAAGAAGCAGGAGTTCTCCGGGTCGGGGACGCAGACCCTGGTGTCGTACTGCATGTAGTGGACGTAGCGGGCGATGGTCGCCGAGGTGCCGCCGGTACCGGCGGTGGCCACGATCCAAGCGGGCTCCGGGTAGCGCTCCAACCTCAGCTGCTGGTAGATCGATTCGGCGATGTTGTTGTTGCCGCGCCAGTCGGTCGCCCGCTCGGCGTAGGTGAACTGGTCCATGTAGTGACCGCCGGTCCGGGCGGCGAGGGTCGCGGACTCCTCGTACATCTTCCGCGAGTCGTCCACGAAGTGGCACCGGCCTCCGTGGAATTCGATGAGGCGGCACTTCTCCGCACTGGTGGTGCGCGGCATCACGGCGATGAAGGGCACGCCGATCAGTTTGGCGAAGTAGGCCTCGGAGACGGCGGTCGAGCCGCTCGACGCCTCGATGACCGGCTTGCCCGGCCGGATCCAGCCGTTGCACAACCCGTACAGGAACAGCGAACGTGCCAGCCGGTGCTTGAGGCTCCCCGTCGGGTGGGTGGACTCGTCCTTGAGGTAGAGATCGATGCCCCACGACTCGGGCAGCGGGAAACGCAGCAGATGGGTGTCGGCCGAGCGGTTGGCATCGGCCTGCACCTTCCGTACCGCTTCTTTCAGCCAGGCCCGGTACTCGGGATCGCTGCGGTCCACATCGACGGTGGCCATCGCCTCGTAGGTGGTCATGCGCCCCGCTCCTCACTGTCAGGCCAACGCTTCCCACTGTCCACGATATGCCCCTCACCTGCACAAACGTTACCTTTGGGCTTCCATAGGGGTTGCTTGTGGAAGCGGCGGGGAAGCGCTCTGGTGCCCGTGCGGGTGCCTGTGCAGACTGAGGTGCAGGAGCGGGCGCGAAGGGGGCGGCCATGTCGGATGCGGAGTTCACGGCAGCCATGCCGGAGCCGGAGTTCAGCGCTACGGGTGTGCGGATCGAGCGGTGGCCACGCTCGCTCACGACGGCCGGTCAGGTCCTGGTCGAGGGCGGCCAGCTCGCCCTGCTGACCAGTTACGGACGGGTCATCGACAGCGCGCCCGTGCAGGCGGTCAGGGTGGGCAGGCCCTGGTTCGCGGGAAGCAGCGACATCGCGGTCGCCACGGTCAACGGCACCCGCTACCGGCTGACGCTGAACGGAGCCCGGCGGGAACTCGGCGACGAGGCGCTGACCGGCCGCCTCCTGGAGGTGCTCCGCAAGGCCGGAGGCGGCTCGGGCTGAGCCGCCGAACCATCCCCCACCTGCGCCGCGTGTGCGCGGAGTTGCGGAGGTGTCACGCCGGGTTCACTCTTGACTCATCACTCAGGGTTCACCGGCGGTGACACTGTGACCCCGTCCCGCCGGCGCATACAGCAGGCAGCAGCCAACTGCTGGATCCGATCCTTCGTCTTCTTCCGGACCTCATTCGGGGAGTCGCAGCCGTGATCAGCGAGGCAAGCAGGCATTGCACGGTGGAGCTCCAGGCTCTTCCGTCGCGGATCGGTCAGGTCCGCAGAATCGTGTCGGCGCAATTGCGCTACTGGCAGCTCGATCGCTTGATCGACCAGGCGGCTCTCGGCGTCACCGAGCTCCTGACCAACGTCCACCGGCACGCACAGCCCGACAAACTGTGCACCGTGGAGATGGAGCTGCTCTTCGACCGGCTCACCGTTTCGGTGCACGACCACGACCCCCGGATACCGATGCTCGGGTCCGCGGGACCGCTCGAGACCACCGGCCGTGGACTCGCGCTGATCGAGGCCGTGAGCGAGAGCTGGGGCGTGCTGCCCAAGGGCGACGCGGGCAAAGTCGTCTGGTTCACGCTCCCCACGGCGCTCCCGACGCCGGCGGCACCGTCGCCGTACGCCGTCACCGCGGTGTTCGGCGCGGCCGCCACTCCCTTCCCCGTCGTCGAGGCCGAGCCGCGGGAACGTGCCCCGGTGCGGGCGGCCGTGGCGACCTGAACCTACGCTCCGGGACGGCTCCGGCCGACGACCAGGCCGGGTCCCGACCGGCCCTCCCGGAAGCCCGGGGCGGCCGGTCGGGGTGCGGGCGTCAGACCGGGCCGCCCCTCGCGTTCGGCCCGAACTGCTCGTCCCGAACACGAGCGTCATCCCGGGAGGGCGTCCGGGTCGTCGTACGGCCTGCGGCGGTGTGCGTACCGCCCGGAGGGTACGGGTACGCCGCGTCAGGCGACCGGGATCAGCGTGAGGTAGGCAAGGCCCAGCACGTTCCGGTAACCGCGCAGCCAGCTCGCCCGGTGACGGTCCACCCGCTCGCGGGTGCCGCCGGCGAGCGGGTGTTCCGGGTGGCGGGCGAGCCACTCCTCCACGTCGGCAAGATAGCCCGACTCGAAGTCCTCCCACTCCGATTCGCCCGCGGTCTCGATCGCCTCGACACGGAATCCGGCCGCGATGGCGGCCTCGGCGACCTCGGCCAGCAGGAGGTGGTCGTCGGCCCGGGCGCCCGGCCACATCGCGGCCAGTTCCTCCGAAGTGGGAAGACGCTGCCAGAAGCCCTCGCCGAAGAGCACGCGCCCGCCCGGGGTGACCAGTGAACGCAGCGCGCGGAGCGCGGCGGTGGTCGCCGGGAGCGTCCCGGAGGCACCGGTGCCGTCCGGACCGAGCAGAGCCTGACCGGAGCCCACGCACAGCACGACGTCGGCCGGCCCGTGCGGGGTGCCGGTGGCGGACTCCTCGAGGAACCGGGCGCGTTCGAGGAGCCCGCGCCCCGCGGCGTTGCGGCGTCCGCGGGCCAGGTCGTCCCCGTTCAGGTCGATGCCCACGCCCTTGGCGCCGGGCGCCGCCTCCAGAAGCCGCAGCATCAGCTCGCCCCAGCCGCAGCCGATGTCGAGCACGGTGGCCGGTTCCCGGCGGGAGAGTCGCGCAACGAGCCGGTCGGCGCGCTCCTCGGACAGCGGCCCGTGGAAGGCGAGGTGGGTCAGGCGGGGCGGGAGTTCGTCGTCGGCCATGCCGTGGACCGTACGGCGACCGGTCCGCGGGTCGCATCCGAATTCCCTTGGGTCACAGGCGGGTCGGCCGTGGCTGCGGCGACCGCCCGCGGCGCGGCGGGCTGTCGGCCCGAAGGCCCGGCCGTCGGCCCGTCGCCGGAGCGGGACAGCCGGCGGCAGGGCCGCCCCCGACACCCTTGATGGCCCCGACACCCCTGATGCCCCGGACACCCCGACACCACCGGGTCGCGGACGCCCCCGATGCCGGTCTCCGGCGTCCCGAACGTCCCGGACGCAACGCCCGGCGGGCGTTCGGAGCGGACTCCACGGCCGGGGTTCCCAGACGCCGCACACCGGCCTCACGGTTCGCGGGCGCTCACGAAAGGCGCCTGCGCCGCCGCGCTCAGCGGATCGTCGAGCACCGGCTGCCAGGCCAGTTCCGCCGCGCCCACCAGGCTGTTGTGGTCGAGGGTGCACGGCAGGATGGGCACACTGCCGCTCCGGCCCCACAGGCTGCGGTCGGCGACCACGGCCCGCAGGCGTTCCGGATCGGCGTCGAGCAGTTCGCGGTGCAGGCCGCCGAGGATGATGCGGTCGGGGTTGAGGATGTTGACCAGCCCCGCGAGCCCGAGGCCCAGCCGGTCGACGATCTCCTCGGCCGCCGCCCGCACGGCCGGGTCGTCGTACTCCCTGCGCAGCAGGTCCCTGGCCTGCTGGAGCAGGGAGACCTCGGGGCCGGGGTCGCGACCGGCCGCCGTGAGGAACGCGAGCGGGTCGGCCTCCACGTCGAGACAGCCGCGGCTGCCGCAATGGCAGGCGCGCCCCTCGGGGTTGACCGTGAGGTGGCCCACTTCCAGGGCCAGGCCCGAGCTGCCGGTGTGCAGTCTTCCGTCGAGGACGAGCGCGCCGCCGACGCCACGGTGCCCGGTGGCGACGCAGAGGAGGTGCTGGGCTCCGCGGCCGGCACCGTGCCGGTGCTCGGCGAGGGCGGCGAGGTTGACGTCGTTGCCGGTGAAGGCGGGTCCCGTGATACCGGCCGTCTGCACGCAGTCGGCGAAGATGTCGCGGACCGGAGCGCCCGCCGGCCAGGCGAGGTGCAGCGGGTTGAGGGCGGTGCCCTCGGGCTCGGCGACGGCGGAGGGCACGGCGAGCCCGGCGCCCACGCAGCGGCGGCCGGTCTCCTCCAGCAGTTCCGCGCCCGCCTCGACGACCTCGCCGAGCACCTGCGCGGGATCGGCGGAGACCGTGACGCAGCCGGGCGCCGTCGCGACGATCGTGCCGCCGAGTCCGACCAGCGCGGCCCGGAACCCGTCGGCGTGCACCTGGGCGGCGAGGGCGACGGGGCCGTTCTCGTCCACGGCGAGACGGTGGGAGGGACGGCCCTGGGAACCGGCGGCCGCTCCGGGCCGGGAGTCCACCCGGATGAGACCGAGCGCCTCGAGTTCCGCCGCGACCGCACCGGCCGTGGCCCTGGTGACGCCCAGCTCGGCGGTCAGCACGGCCCGGGTGGGCGCGCGGCCCGTGTGGACCAGTTCCAGTGCGGGGCCGAGGGCGCCGCGGCCTCGCTCCAGCCGCGTCCGGGTGCTCGTCGCCTTGCCGTTCATGGGCGAAGTCTCCCATGATCCCGCAGACGGGGGGACGCTCCGTCGGGGCACCGCCGTGCGGCCGGAGGACGGTTCCCCGGGCGAGCACGGAGGCGGCTTCCGTACGCCGCCCCCCGCGCGTGGCCCGGCTCGGAGTGAGCCGGTCCCCGCCCGTGGGCCCCGCCGGTCGGCGCGGTTGTGCGGGTGCGGCGGCAGCCCCTATCCTCACTTTGTGCCGCTACTAAACAAACCATCCTCGTCCCGCTCCCTCACCCGGCTCCGGATCGCGCTCACCGTCTTCTTCGCCCTCGACGGCTTCCTCTTCGCGGGCTGGGTCGTCCGCATCCCCGCCATCAAGGAGCAGACCGGCGCGTCGGCGAGCGACCTCGGCCTCGCCCTCCTCGGCGTGTCCGCCGGGGCCGTGGTGACGATGACGCTCACCGGGCGCCTGTGCCGGCGCTTCGGAAGCCGGCCGCTGACCGTCGCGGCCGCGGTCCTCCTCTCGCTCGGCATCGCGCTGCCCGCACGGACCCACTCCGCGCTCGGCCTGGGCCTGGTGCTGCTGGTGTTCGGCGCTGCCTACGGCGGAATCAACGTGGCCATGAACAGCGTCGCGGTGGACCTGGTCGCGGCGCTGCGAAGGCCCGTCATGCCCGGCTTCCACGCGGCCTTCAGCCTGGGCGGCATGATCGGCGCCGGCCTCGGCGGACTGGTGGCCGCGGGCCTTCCGGCCTCCTCGCACCTGCTCGTCCTCACCGTCACCGGGCTCGCCGTCACCGCCGCGGCCGGACCGGTGCTGCTGCGGCACCCCTCTCCCGCCGTCCACGAGAGCACCGGCCGAACCGCGTCCCCCGGCGACCTCGGGGACGACCCGGTCCACCCCTCCCGCCGCACACGGCGGCTCGTCGCGGTCTTCGGCGTCATCGCCCTGTGCACCGCGTACGGCGAAGGAGCGCTGGCCGACTGGGGAGCGCTCCACCTGGAGCAGGATCTCGGGGCGCACGCGGGGGTGGCGGCTGCCGGATACTCGCTGTTCGCCCTGGCGATGACGGCGGGACGACTCTCCGGCACGACGCTGCTGGAGCGGCTCGGCCAGACCCGGACACTGGTCGCGGGCGGGGCGACCGCAGCCGCCGGCATGCTGCTCGGCTCGCTGGCGCCGACGGTCTGGCCGGCCCTGCTGGGCTTCGCCGTGACCGGACTCGGACTGGCGAACATCTTCCCCGTCGCGGTGGCGCGAGCCGGCGCGCTCGCCGGGCCGGGCGGTGTGGCCACCGCCTCCACCCTGGGCTACGGCGGCATGCTGCTGGGACCCCCGGCGATCGGCTTCCTCGCCGACTGGTTCTCGCTGCCGGTGGCACTGACGACGGTGGCCGCGCTCGCCGCCACGGCCTCGGTGATCGGTTACGCCGTCCGCCGGGTCCCGGCGGGAACGGCCGCGGAGGAACGGGCCGAGAACCGGCGGCCGTTCGCCGTCTCGGCGCCCGTCCGAGCGGAGCCGTGCCGGAGCGAGCCGAGCTGACGCGGAGGGGGTGCCGATGCGGAGGCGGGCGCGACGCGTGGACATCAACCGTGCGGGCCGAGAGCCGGCCGAGAGGCGAGCACGGACCACCTGAGTGCCCGTCCTGGTGCCCGGCTACGCGCTGTCGCTCCGGATCGACCTCGCGCCCGCTGCGCCGCGGTGGCCGGCCGAACGCCCGACGGGGCGTCCACCAGGGCGGCGGGTGTGGGGAGTTGCCCGCTCACCGACGCCCTGTGACACTTCCCGCATGGGGGAACGCACACAGGCACAGCGGGACGAGATGACCGTCGAGATCGGTTACGCGCTGCTCAGCGCGGCCTTCGCGGCGGCGGTGGTGTTCGGGGCGATCGCGGGACCGAAGCTGGTGTTCACCATGCCGTACGCCGTCGAGCGCGGGCTGATCCCGGCCGCCGTGGCGGCGGCGGCGCTGGTCTTCCCGCTGCGGGTGGTGACGGTGCTGCGGCGGTTCTCCCGCGAGGCCGGCCGGACCGGCCGATCCGGTCAACCGGTGCGGCCCGCTCGGACCGACCGGACCGGGCCGGGTGAACCCTGATCCGCCCAGGCGTCCCGGCCGGTCCGGCCGGACCGGCCGGACCGGCCGGACCGGCCCCGACTCGTAGGCGAGGACGACGAGTCGGGCGCGGTCCCGGGCACCCTGCGTCACCGTCGCCCCGCTGACGTGAGTCCGGGCCCGTGAGCGGGCGGCAACGGGGCGGCGGGCGATCCCTCGCTGGTCAGCCCGACGCCGACGCGGGCCATCACCTGCGGTTCCCGCTCGATGAGTTCGGAAAGCGCCCCGGCAGCCCCGGTCCCGGCGGGACCCTTGGAGCGGGCCGCGAACCCGGCGACGAGCCGAAGCGCCACGCCCGGCGGCGGCAGGGCGTCGCCCGCCACCACCGCCCGTGGCGCACGCAGCAGTTCCTCGGGCTCGGCGTCCTTCACGAGGAACCCGGAGGCGCCGTACCAGCCGGGGTCAGCCCCGGCTCTCGGCGGACGGGGCGATCCCCGCCTCCCGGCCGATCCGGGCCGCGGCGTGCGCGAAGAACGCGTCCCTGTCCTCCACGATCCGGTGGAACTGCCCGAACACCTCGAAGGAGATCAGCCCGAAGAGCTGCGACCAGGCGGCCACCAGGGAGGCGACGAGCTCCGGCGGCAGTCCGGGGGCGAGGTCCGCCGCCATCCGCCCGGCCTCGGGGCGCATCTCCTCGGGGAGTCCGGGCGGCGCGGTGCCGGGCCCCAGGTGTGCGTCGCGCGCGATGCCGACGAGGGCGAGGCCCACCCGGGAGGCGGGAGCGACCGTGGTCTGCGGGGCGGCGTAGCCGGGTACGGGTGAGCCGTAGATCAGCGCGTACTCGTGCGGGTGTCCGAGGGCCCAGGCGCGGACGGCGACGCAGACGGCGACCCAGCGGGTGAGCGGGTCCCCGTCGGCACGGGCGGCCTTCTCCGCGGCGGCGCCGACCGAGTCGTACGCGTCCACGATCAGCGCCGTGAGCAGTTCGTCCCGGCTGGGGAAGTAGCGGTAGAGCGCCGAGGAGACCATGCCGAGCTCCCGGGCGACGGCGCGCAGGGAGAGTTTCGCGGCGCCGTCGGCGGCGAGTTGCCTGCGCGCCTCGACCTTGATGGCCGCGGTGATCTCACCGCGGGCCCGCTCCCTCGCTCCCCGGACTGCGGGGCCGGTGCCGCCCGACCGGCCAGTGCGGTGCTCGCTGTTCATGGGGAGCAGTGTGCCACGACCGAGAGCACCGACCAACAACGAGAGCACTGCTCTTGAATCGACGGGCGAGCGTCGTGCACACTGCTCTCAAGCGAGAGCAGTGCTCTCACCCGGATCCGGTGCCCGGCCGGAGTCACGTCCACGGAGGTCTTCGCCATGTCGTCGTCGCCGCACTACATCAAGGCCGGACCGGTCGCTCAGCTCTTCAACAACCTCGTCGGCCGGCTGGCACGGCACGGCGTCAGCCTGCTCGGGTCCGCCGAGCTCTCCGTGCGGGGGCGCAAGAGCGGCCGGATGCAGCGCATCCCGGTCAATCCGCACAGCCACGGCGGTCGGCAGTACCTGGTCTCGGCCCGCGGCCACTCCCAGTGGGTCCGCAACATGCGCGCGGCGGGCGGCGGAGAGCTACGCGTCGGCCGCACGGTCCGTGCTTTCACCGCCACCGAGGTCATGGACGCCGCCGAGAAGCTCCCCGTCCTTCGCGCCTACCTGGAGCGCTGGGGCTGGGAGGTCAACCAGTACTTCAAGGGCGTGACCGCCAAGTCATCGGACGAGGAGATCCTGGCGGCCGCCGCCGACCACCCGGTCTTCCTGATCGCCGTGGAGAGGTGATCGCCGGTGGAGCGGCGTCCCCGGGCGGAGGGCCCCACACGAAGGAGTGCCCCCGGCCGCAGGCCGTCACGCCCGGACGGCGCGACGCACGGTGATCACCGCACGGCCGGCGATCAGGGCGTGACGGGGGCTCCGTCCGCCCCGTCGTCCCCACCCGCGGCGTCCGTCGCCCGGTCCCGCGGGGCGGGCGGCACGGGGCGGGAGCGGTCCATGGCCTCCAGGGCGCGCCGGGCGACCCCGTGCGTCCGCACGATGCCGGCCAGCGTCGTGACTCCGCGCGTGATGTCGGAGAACGCCTTCCAGGCCGGACGGAAACCCGTGATCGCCGCGTGCAGGATTCCCGGACGCCGTTCGAACACCGCGAGCATCCGCCGGCCGACGCCCATCTCCACACCCAGCCCCGCCTTGATGGCGAACGCGTAGTTGAGCGCCTGGCGGCGGGCGTCGACCGCGTCGTTCGCCTCCGCGACCCGCACCGCCCACTCCCCGGCAAGCCGGCCCGAGCGCAGCGCGAAGGAGATGCCCTCCCGGGTCCACGGCTCCAGCAGTCCCGCCGCGTCACCGCAGACCAGCACCCGCCCGCGCGACAGCGGCGAGTCGTCACTGCGACAGCGGGTCAGATGCCCGGAGGAGACCGCCGGCTCGAACCCGGCCAGTCCCAGCCGGGCGATGAAGTCCTCGAGATAGCGCTTGGTGGCGGCGCCCTCGCCACGGGCCGAGATCACCCCGACCGTCAGTACGTCGCCCTTCGGGAACACCCAGCCGTAACTCCCCGGCATCGGGCCCCAGTCGATGAGCACCCGGCCCGCCCAGTCCTCCGCGACAGTGGAGGGCACGGGGATCTCCGCCTCCAGGCCCAGATCCACCTGGTCCGTCTTCACCCCGACGTGCGCTCCTATGCGGCTGGCGCTGCCGTCCGCCCCGACCACGGCGCGTGCGAGGACGGTCTCCCCGTCGGCGAGCACGACCGCGACGGTGCGGCGGTCGGGCACGGCCGGTCCGTGCTGCTCGACCCGGGACACGGTGGCACCGGTGCGCAGGACGGCGCCGGCCTTCTCCGCGTGCTGCACCAGAGCGGCGTCGAACTCCGGGCGGTTGATGAGCCCGAACAGCATCCGCCGCGAGCGCCGGGTACGGGCCAGCCTGCCGTTCATCGAGAAGGTGACCGCGTGCACCCGGTCCTTCAGGGGAAGTTCGAATCCTGGCGGCAGTGCGTCCCGCGAGGGACCGATGATCCCGCCGCCGCAGGTC
The DNA here is from genome assembly GCF_030056615.1 of Streptomyces sp. HNM0645. Classification (NCBI taxonomy): domain Bacteria; kingdom Bacillati; phylum Actinomycetota; class Actinomycetes; order Kitasatosporales; family Streptomycetaceae; genus Streptomyces; species Streptomyces sp. HNM0645. The sequence goes on from NZ_JASHLT010000033.1 coordinate 21,279, forward strand.
TTGTAGCGAGGCAGCTCGGCTTTCTCCAGAAGGAGCACCCGTCGGCCGGTCACCGCGGCCGCGTAGGCCGCCGACGCTCCCGCGGGACCCGCGCCGACCACGACGACGTCCCACACCGGTTCGTCCCGCCCGTTGACGGCATCTGCGTTCTCGCTGCTCACGATGTGCTTCTGCTCCCGATCCGTCGCTCGGCCCAAGGTCTCCACGGCATCCTACGGCGCGGCCACCGCCCGTCACGCTGTGGGAGGATCGCCGTACCTTCGCACTACACACAACGTCGCACCCACAAGGAGCGTGCCCATGACCGCCAATCCGATCGCCGAGACCGTCGCGTCCCTGATGCCCCGCGCGAAGGCGGAGCTCGCGGAACTGGTGGCGTTCGAATCGGTGGCGGACCCGGCGGTGGCCCCCGGGAGCGAGTGCGAGGCCGCCGCGAACTGGGTCGCGGAGGCGCTGCGAGCCGAGGGCTGCCAGGACGTGGCGCTGCTCGACACCCCCGACGGCTCGCAGTCCGTGTACGGCTTCCTGCCCGGCCCCGAGGGCGCCCCCACCGTGCTGCTGTACGCGCACTACGACGTGCAGCCGAAGCTCGACGAGTCGGCGTGGGTGACGCCCCCGTTCGAGCTGACGGAGCGCGACGGCCGCTGGTACGGGCGCGGCGCCGCCGACTGCAAGGGCGGCTTCATCATGCACCTGCTCGCGCTGCGCGCCCTCAAGGCGAACGGCGGGGTGCCCGTCTCCGTCAAGGTGATTGTGGAGGGCTCCGAGGAGCAGGGCACCGGCGGCCTCGAGCGGTACGCCGAGGCGCATCCGGATCTGCTCGCCGCCGACACGATCGTCATCGGCGACGCCGGCAACTTCCGGGTGGGACTGCCCACCGTCACCGCGACGCTGCGCGGGATGACGATGGTCCGGGTCACGATCGACACCCTGGCGGGGAATCTGCACTCCGGGCAGTTCGGCGGCGCCGCGCCGGACGCCCTGGCGGCGCTGATCCGCGTCCTGGACTCGCTCCGCGCCGAGGACGGCTCGACGGTGATCGAGGGGCTCGACGCCGACACCGCCTGGGAAGGACTCCAGTACCCGGAAGCCGACTTCCGCAAGGACGCGAAGGTCCTCGACGGTGTGGACCTGATCGGCGACGGCACGGTCGCCGACCGGATCTGGGCGCGCCCGGCCGTCACGGTGATCGGCGTCGACTGCTCCCCCGTCGCGGGCGCCACCCCCTCGGTGCCGGCGAGCGCCCGCGCGCAGATCAGTCTGCGGGTACCGCCCGGCCAGGACGCCGCCGAGGCGACGAAGCTGCTGTTCGCCCACATCGAGAAGCACACGCCGTGGAACGCCCGGGTGAGCGTCGAGCAGGTCGGCCAGGGCCAGCCGTTCCTCGCCGACGTGCGGAGCCCGGCGTACACGGCGATGGCCGAGGCCATGCGGATCGCCTACCCGGGCCAGGAGATGCAGGCCGCGGGCATGGGCGGCTCGATCCCGCTCTGCAACACGCTCGCCGAGCTGTACCCGTCGGCGGAGATCCTGCTGATCGGGCTGAGCGAGCCGGACGCCCAGATCCACGCCGTCAACGAGAGCGTCTCGCCGGAGGAACTGGAGCGGCTGTCCGTGGCCGAGGCGCACTTCCTGGTCAACTACGCGCGCTCCCGCCGAGCATAGGGAACCACCGCCGGCCACCCCGGTCCACGCTCTCGGCGAAGTTCGCCGAGAGCGTGGACCGGGGTGGCAGCGGGCCGTCACCGCGTACGTTCGCCGCATGGACGTCATCGAGGTACTGCCGCAACTGCACATGTTCCGCTTCCGCATCGGTCAGGCCTTCCTGTGGCGCGACGGGGACGAACTCACCCTGATCGACGCCGGGGACGTGACCGCCGCACCGGGCGTCGAACGGGCGGTCCGCTCGCTCGGCGCCGATCCGGCGGGGCTGCGCCGGATCGTGCTGACGCACTGCCATCGGGACCACATCGGCGCCGCGGGAGAACTCGCCGACCGGTTCGGAGCCGAGGTGATGGCCCACCGGCTGGACGCTCCGGTGATCCGCGGCACGGCGCCGGTGCCCGAACCGGTGCTGCTGGACTGGGAACGCTCTCTGTACGAGCACGCCCTCACGGTCCCGGTGGCGCCGCCGGTGCGGGTGGACCGGGAGTTGGAGGACGGCGACGAGCTGGACTTCGGCGGCGGGGCCCGGGTGGTGCACGTACCGGGCCACACCGACGGCTCGGTGGCGGTCCATCTGCCGTGCCACGGCGTCCTGTTCACCGGGGACGCAGTCGCGGGAGTCGGCCGGGTCATGCCGGGCGTCTTCAACGTGGACCGCGAGCGGGCGGTGGACTCGGTGCGGCGGCTGGCGTCCCTGGCGCCGTCCACGGTGTGCTTCGGGCACGGCGACCCGCTCGCGGAGGACGCGGCCGCCGTCCTGAGCGGCGCGGGCGAGGTCACGCCGTGACCCGACGCGGGACGGTGCCCGGCCGGCGCGGCACGGGTCGTTTCCGGGCGCGAGCCCGCGCGCACGTGCCGTGGGCCGGGCCGCCCGGTGGACGTGTGTCGAGCCGGGCGACCGACCGGCTCGACGCACCGGACGGCACCGGACGCCGCGCCTCGTACTCGTCAGACGGGCACGCCTGCCTCCAGGTTCAGCACCGTGCCGCGTTCCCGGGCCCGCAGGGCCCAGCGCAGCCGTTCGTAGCGGACCGGGGGCAGCATCCCCGCGGCCTCCTCCTCCGATGCGAAGCGCCAGTCCCTCAGTTCGGCCCCGGGCAGGCTCACCCGCTCGGCCGCGTCGTCGCCGGTGAGCCGCCCTCCGTCGAAGAGCAGCCGGAGCCCTCCGTACCCGGGTGGCCGGGGCGGCTCCCAGTCGACGACGAGCAGCCGCGGCACGGCACCGAGCTCGATGCCTATCTCCTCGGCGACCTCCCTGATCCCCGCGCGTGCCGGGGCCTCGCCCGCCTCGACGACCCCGCCGGGGAACTCCCAGCCGGGTTTGTAGGTGGGGTCGACGAGGAGCACCCGGTCCTGTTCGTCGAAGAGCAGGACTCCGGCGGCGAGGGTCTCGGCCGTGGGTTCCGCCGTCTGCACGATGTCGCTGACTCCGGCCGCGCCGGAGTGTACGGCCTCCGCGACCGTCTCCGCGGTCTCCCTCGGCGTGAGGCACGAGTTGTCGACGGCGTGGGCGTCGGCGGTCAGCCAGGCGAGGGCGGCGCGGTAGCGCTCGATGTGGTCGTACGCGTCGTCCTCCCCCGGGCGTTCCCCGGGAGCGCACGGCTCCTCACGGGCGGCGATCCGCGAGCGCAGGATCGTTTCGTCCGGGCGGAGCAGCACATGCCGGACCGGGATCCGGCGCGCGGCGAGGCCGCCGAAGATCTCGTCGCGGTACTCCTGCCGCAGCAGAGTCATCGGAACCACCAGCACCCCGCCGACCTCGGCGAGCAGCGCGGCCGCGGTGTCCACGACCAGCCGGCGCCAGATGGGCAGGTCCTGGTGGTCCGTCACTTCGGCGAGTCGTTTCTGCGGCAGTAGGGCCCGCATCGCCACGCCGATCACCTCGGGGTCGTACAACGTGCTGTTCGGGATCAGATCGATCAGCTCGCGAGCAGTGGTCGTCTTGCCCGCGCTGAACGCACCGTTGATCCAGACGATCACGGTTCCCCCTCCTCCGTAGCCCCCTGTGGACTGCCCGCAACACCCTGCCACGGAAACGTCACTCCGGAAGCGTCGCGCCCGCCGCGCGGGCCCGGGCCGTAACACATCCGGACGGAGCTTCGTTGGGGATCACGGACGAGCAAGGGGGTGCGGGATGCGCCGAACGGTGCTGGAGACGTTTCCCGCCGGTGGCCCGCGAGGGAGCCGACCGGCAGAGGAGTTCGCGCGGAGGCGCCGGGACGAGGGCGTCCCGGCGGAGGTGGTCATGGATCTGGACACGGACGCGTTCCTCGTCGTGATCCCGCAGCAGGGGGCCGAGTCCCGCTGAGCCCGTCGCCCGGGGTCACAGGGCCCAGTACGGCCCCGAGACGACGCGGTGGAGCAGTCGCACCGACGACCCGTCCGGTGTGGTCGCCCGGACCTCGAACCGGAGATGGCGGCCCTTGGGCACGTCCGCGGTGCACTGGAACTGGTGGCCGCCGGGTCCCTTTCCGGTGACGGTGAGGTACGCGGACGGGTTTCGGCCCGCGGTGTCGGTCAGGTAGAACCGGCCCTCTATCCGCGCCTCCTCGTGGGTGTTGTCGGCGAACAGCAGATGGACCAGGGTCGAGTGGCGCCGGGGCCCCGAGTGCAGGACGGCGTCCGTGAAGGCCAGGCCCGTCCAGACACCGGAACGGAGCGCGACGTCCACGGAGTTGGACTCATTCAGCATGGACGGCATGTCGGGGGCCTCCTGGGGCGGGCTCTGTCCGGTCGCGCGGGCGACGATTCCGGGGAAGACGACGTTCTTGAACTGGCGCACCCGGGCGTCCCCCGGGCAGGCGGTGCCGGACACCGCCCAGGCGGAGTGCAGACGGTGGTAGCCGTAGCCGGGGTCGTCGTGGCTGCGGCAGATACGGAGCGGGATGTCGTGCCGCTGGTGCAGCCACACCCCGAGCCGGACCAGTTGCTCGACCTGAGCATCGGTCCACGGGTCCGACGACTTGGTGTTCGACGCGGTCTCGATGCTGACGGCGCCGGTTCCGTCCGGGCGCCGGTTCGCGCTTGCATTGGCGTCGGCACGGGTCTCGGTGCCGATGTACTGGCCCAGGTCGCCCTCGTAGCCGAGACCGAAATGGGACTCGAGGTTGGTGGACTTCCAGTATTCGTAGAGCCGTCGGGCGGTCCACGGCGCGGCGATGCTGTGCAGGATGAACTGGGTGGGCCGGATGGCCGGCTGACCGTCCGACTCTGGCTGTAGCTCGTACTTGGTGGCGCCTGGGTACCAGGCCATGCGCGCACCCCCTTCTGTCGTGCCCATGACCCTGATGCCGCAGGTCGGGGCCCGGGAAACCCCCGCACGGGGCATTTCGGCGCGGCGCGGGGGCGTATCCGCGCTCAAGCGGCGCCCGCTGCTCCACCACGTGCCGCGGTGACCCTGCACGCCTTCGCGTGAGCACGGGAGGACGTCCCGACGCCTCACCTCCACACCGCACGAAACGCCGAAGGGTGCCGGCGCGGGGATCGCCGCCCAGCCGGCCACGGCGTCGGCGTTTCGTGCGACTCCGGACGCCGACCGGCCCTTCCCTCGGAAGGCGGCTGAACACCGGCCGGCGGGTCACTCCACCGGCGGACGCCTCTGACGGGCCTGCGCGACGCCCGTCCTCGCCACGCCCGGCGAGGGCCCGACACGCGGTGATCGCGTTCCCTCGGTCGGAGCAGCGGGCGACGCCTTATGGGTCTATTCAGAGCGCTATACGGTGATTTACATGCTTATCGTCGGCGTGTTGACGCCTCATCGGATGGGGGCGTCCGAAGAGAGCTCGGAGATCTTATGCGTGCAGCAGCAATCGCTCTTGCCCTCGCGGCCTCGATCGCCACAGCCGCGCCGGCGACCGCCGTCGGCATGGAAGACGGAGGCAACGAGAACGGCGGCGGCAGCAAGAGTCTGACCGTTACGGGTCTGACCAGTGACCAGAGGCTCGTGCAGTTCCGTGCCAACCGTCCGCAGGACGTCAAGGAGATCGGCGCGGTCACCGGACTGCAGGAGGACACGACGCTGGTCGGCATCGACTACCGGGCACAGGACGGCCAGCTGTACGGCGTCGGCAACGCCGGCGGCGTGTACACCATCAATGCGCAGACCGCAGCGGCCACCCTGCTCCACCGGCTGGAGGTCCTGCTGGAGGGCACCCACTTCGGCGTGGACTTCAGCGCCTCCGCCAACCGGCTGCGGATCGTCAGCAACACCGGCCAGAACCTCCGCCACCACGTCGAGGACGGCAACACCGAGGAGGACACCGACCTCACGGTCCTCGGGGTGGCCGGCGCGGCCTACACGAACAACGACATGGCCCCGGCCACCGACACCACGCTGTTCGTCATCGACGCGAACGGCGACCAGGTCGGCGTCGTGTCCCCGCCGAACACCGGCGTCCTCGAGTCCACCGGTGATCTGGGGATGAACGCCGGCCTTCCGGCCGGATTCGACATCTACTCCTCGGCCAAGGCCACGAACCAGGGCTTCGCCTCGCTCCAGACCAACGGCGGCACCACCGGCTTCTACCGGGTCGATCTGCTGACCGGTGAGGCCACGAGGGTCGGCCAGGCGTTCCCGGTCCAGGTGGTCGACATCGCGGTGCCCCTGACCCAGGCCCAGGACGACGACAACGACTATCCCGGCAACGGCAACTGATCCGGCANCCACGAGGGTCGGCCAGGCGTTCCCGGTCCAGGTGGTCGACATCGCGGTGCCCCTGACCCAGGCCCAGGACGACGACAACGACTATCCCGGCAACGGCAACTGATCCGGCACGACCCGGGCATGCCGCGGTGCTGTGCCGGAGCGTTCCTCCGGCACAGCACCGCGGCATGCCCGCCGGACCGGTGCGTCACCGGATGACGCATCCCCGGTACCGGACGCCGCCTCGCACGCCTCACCGCCGGGCAGTGCGGTGTACCCGCCGACTCCCGGAGCCACCCAGCCGCCGCTCGGCGGTGGTGCACACCCGGCGGCGGTCGTCCACCGGCCGTGAAACGGCGGGCCTCTGGCGGAACCTGGTTCGCCCGGGGACCCCGGTGCCTCGGACGCGGGCGCCGAACCCCCCGGCTGCGGACCGCGGTTCGGCGCCGCGGCGGAGTTCGCCCGCCGGCGCGTCCGGCTCGGCCCGGCGTCGCCGCCGCCCCGGTCCTCAGCCCGCCGCCGTTGCCTCCGCCTGGCCGCGCGGGCCGGGCCGGACCGCGGCGGCAGCGCCGAGGAGACCGGCGTCGGTGCCCGTCAGGGCCGGCGCCACGACGAGGTCCTTGACGAAGGAGAGGGTGGCGTAGTCGCGCAGCGCGCTGCGCAGGGGGGCGAAGAGGACCTCTCCCGCACCCGCCACTCCCCCGCCCACCACGGCGATACCGATCTCGACGAGCGTGGCGGTGGCGGCGATTCCGGCGGCCAGGGCCTGAGCAGCCCGCTCGAAGGAGGCGATCGCGACCGGATCGCCCGCGGCGGCGGACGCGGCGACGGCGGCCGCCGAGGAATCCCCGTCCGGGCCGGGACGCCAGCCGCCCTCGAGGGCCCGGCGGGCGATGTTCGGGCCGCTCGCGATCCGTTCCACACAACCGCGCGCCCCGCACGGGCAGAGGTCGCCGTCGAGGTCGACGCTGATGTGGCCGATGTGACCGGCGTTCCCGGTCGGCCCCGGGTACAGCCTGCCGCCGAGCACGAGGCCACCGCCGACGCCGGTGGAGACCACCATGCACAGGGCGTTGTCGTATCCGCGTGCCGCGCCCTGCCAGTGCTCGGCCGCGGTCATGGCGACACCGTCGCCGACCAGTTCCACCGGCAGCCCGCCGGTGGCCGCACGCACCCGGTCCACCAGTGGAAACCCACGCCAGCCGGGGACGTTGACCGGGCTGACCGTGCCCGCTGACGCGTTCACCGGACCCGCGCTGCCGATGCCCACCGCGGTGACGTGCAGCCAGATCGGCGAGGCGCAGAGCTCGCCGAGTACCGACGCGACCGCGCGCATCACCGTCTCGCCGTCCTCGCGCGCCGGCGTCGGACGCTGCGCCCGTAGGAGAATCCGGCCGCTGCCGTCCACCAGCGCGCCGGCGATCTTGGTACCGCCGATGTCGAGCGCGGCGACGAGGTCGTTATGCATCGGTGTGCGATCTCCCGGGGACGGACCAGCTGCTTCTCCGACCAGTCTCCATTCCCCTGACAACGTTGTCCAGGGCCTATGCTCGACGCCACACCCTCGCACAGCCCCGAACCGGGCGCACGCAGTATCCGCCAGGCGCCCGGACGGGCACTCCCGACGACGACAGGACAGCGCATCGTGGCCGAGTTCGCCCGCCGCACCGACACCCGTTACGGCAACCGGCCCACCATGAAGGACGTGGCCGCGCGAGCCGGAGTCGGGCTGAAGACGGTCTCGCGCGTGGTGAACGGCGAGCCGGGCGTCACCCCGGACACCGAGCGCCGGGTGCAGGAGGCCATCGAGGCACTGGGATTCCGTCGCAACGACAGCGCGCGGGTGCTGCGCAAGGGCCGTACCGCCTCGATCGGGCTGGTGCTGGAGGATCTGGCCGACCCGTTCTACGGGCCGTTGAGCCGGGCCGTGGAGGAGGTCGCCCGGGCGCACGGGGCACTGCTGATCAACGGCTCCAGCGCGGAGGATCCCGACCGGGAACAGGAGTTGGTGCTCGCGCTGTGTGCCCGCCGGGTGGACGGTCTGATCGTCATCCCCGCGGGTCACGACCACCGCTACCTCGAGCCCGAGATCAAGGCGGGCGTGGCGACGGTGTTCGTGGACCGGCCCGCCGGCCGGATCGACGCGGACGTCGTGCTCTCCGACAGCTTCGGCGGCGCCCGGGAGGGCGTCGCGCACCTGATCGCGCACGGGCACCGGAGGATCGGGTTCATCGGCGACCAACCGCGCATCCACACCGCCGTGGAACGGCTGCGGGGCTACCGGGCGGCGATGGAGGACGCCGGGCTGCCGGTGGACGAGCGCTGGGTGTCCCTGGGCTCGACGGACCCCGCGCGGGTGACGGCGGCGACGGAGGAGATGCTCTCCGGCCCCGAGCCGGTCACCGCCCTGTTCGCGGGCAACAACCGGGTGACGGTGACGGCGGTGCGACTGCTGGCGGGCCGGGAGACCCCGGTCGCCCTCGTCGGTTTCGACGACATCGAACTGGCCGATCTGCTGGGCATCACGGTGATCGCCCAGGATGCCGCCGCGCTCGGCCGTACCGCCGCCGAGCGGCTGTTCCGCCGGCTGGACGGGGTGTCCGAGGCGCCGGCACGCGTGCAGCTGACGACCGAACTCCTGGCCCGGGGCTCGGGCGAGGTGCCACCCCCCGGCGCCTGACGGTCCGTCCGGTCGGCCCGGACCCCGCCGACCCCTGCGGAGGCCGGTCGCGACCGGTGCGGCGGACTCTGCCGTCGAACCTCCTTGTGGGCGGCGGGGGCCGTTCCCGCGACTACTGCGCGGTGGCCGTCAGATCGCCGCGGCGCGGCCGGGCGAAGGCGTCGAGCTCGGCCCGGGTGAGGCCGGTGAGACGCGCGACCTCGGCGTCGTCGAGCGCACCGCAGTCGAGGCCCCGCAGCAGATAGCCACTGAGCGCCTTGGCGGTGGCGGGCTCGTCCATGATGTCGCCCTCGGTCCGGGCGACGTACGCGGCGAGGCGTGCGGCCGCGGCCTCCATGCCCTCGCGGTAGAACGCGAACACGGCGGCGTAGCGGGTCGGGAGGTGGCCGGGGTGCATGTCCCAGCCCTGGTAGTACGCGCGGGCCAGGGCACGGCGCGTCAGCCCGTAGTGGAGCCGCCAGGCCTCGTGCACGTGGTCGGTGCCGCCGACCGGCAGCACGTTGGTGGAGCCGTCCGAGACCCGGACGCCGGTACCGGCGGCGGCGACCTGCATGATCGCCTTGGCGTGGTCGGCGGCCGGATGGTCGCTCGCCTGGTGGGCCGCGCTGACGCCGAGGCAGGCGCTGTAGTCGAAGGTGCCGTAGTGCAGCCCGGTGGCGCGGCCCTCGGCGGCGTCGATCATCCGGGCGACGGTCGCGGTGCCGTCGGCGGCGAGGATGGCCTGGCTGGTCTCGATCTGGATCTCGAACCCGATGCGGCCGGCGTCGAGTCCATGGGCCTTCTCGAAGGCCTCGAGGAGCCTGACGAAGGCCGTGACCTGCTCCGCGTAGGTCACCTTCGGGAGGGTGAGGACGAGCCCGCCGGGCAGACCGCCGTGCTCCATCAGGCCGGTCAGGAAGACGTCGGTGGTGCGGATCCCGCGGTCGCGTACGGCGGCCTCCATGCACTTCATGCGGATGCCCGTGTACGGGGCCGAAGTACCCCGGGCGTACGCCTCGGAGACCAGCCGGGCGGCACGGGCGGCGTCGGCGTCCTCGTCGCGGCCGTGGTAGCCGTCCTCGAAGTCGACCCGCAGGTCCTCCACGGGCTCGCGTTCCAGCTTCGCCCGCACCCGGGTGTACACGGACTCCGCGAGGTCGTCGGGGAGTCCGAGCACCCGCGCGAGGGTCGCGGCGTCCGGTGCGTGCTCGTCCAGCGCGGCGAGCGCCTGGTCGCCCCAGGAGCGGATGGTTCCGGCACCGAAGGCGTCGCCGGGTACGTAGACGGTGTGGACGGGCTGGCGGGTGCCGGGGTCTCCCGGGTACCGGCGGGCGAGTTCGGCGTCCACCGGTGCGAGGGAGGTGCTGATCTCCTCGCTGACCGCGCCGGCGAGGCTCGTCGACACCTTCTCCTGCTGGCCCATCTCGGCACCCTCCACGCTCACGTCATTCCGTCTGACGGAATCAATAATCCGTATAGTGAAGCTATCGGGGGCGACTGACCTGCGTCAATGGTCCCCCGGAACGCCGCGGGGCCGCGCGGTGACTTCACCGCGCGGCCCCGAACGGGCGTGCTGCCCGACTCAGCCCTTGCGGGCCTTGATCTCGTCGGTCAGCTGGGGGACGACCTCGAAGAGGTCGCCGACCACGCCGTAGTCGACCAGGTCGAAGATCGGGGCCTCGGGGTCCTTGTTGACTGCCACGATCGTCTTCGAGGTCTGCATACCCGCCCGGTGCTGGATCGCGCCCGAGATGCCGGAGGCGATGTACAGCTGCGGGGAGACGCTCTTGCCGGTCTGGCCGACCTGGTTGGAGTGCGGGTACCAGCCGGCGTCCACGGCGGCGCGGGAGGCGCCGACGGCCGCGCCGAGCGAGTCGGCGAGCGCCTCGATCACCGAGAAGTTCTCGGCGCCGTTGACGCCGCGGCCGCCGGAGACCACGATCGCGGCCTCGGTCAGCTCGGGGCGGCCGGTCGACTCGCGCGGGGTGCGGGAGACGACCTTGGTACCGGTCGCCTTGTCACCGAAGGTGACGTCCAGCGCCTCGACGGCGCCGGCGGCCGGGGCGGCCTCCACGGGGGCCGAGTTCGGCTTCACCGTGATGACCGGGGTGCCCTTGGAGACGCGGGACTTGGTGGTGAAGGCGGCGGCGAACGCGGACTGCGTGGCCACCGGACCCTCGTCGCCGGCCTCCAGGTCGACCGCGTCGGTGATGATGCCGGAGCCGATGCGGAGCGCCAGACGGGCCGCGATCTCCTTGCCCTCGGCGGAGGACGGCACCAGCACCGCGGCCAGGGAACCGCCGGCGGACGCCGCCTCGTACGCGGCCTGCAGCGCGTCCACCTTCGGCACGACCAGGTAGTCGGCGAACTCGGGCGCGTCGGCGGTCAGGACCCTCACCGCGCCGTGCTCGGCGAGGGCGGGGGCGGTGGCCTCGGCGCCGGAGCCGAGCGCGACGGCGACCGGCTCGCCGATGCGGCGGGCCAGCGTCAGCAGCTCCAGGGTGGGCTTGCGGACGGCGCCGTCCACGTGGTCGACGTAGACGAGAACTTCAGCCATGGGACTTCTTCTCTCCTGCTTGCGAAGTATGCGGGGCGGTTGGGGTGGTGACCGAAGCTCAGACGAACTTCTGGCTCGCGAGGTACTCCGCGAGCTGCTTGCCGCCCTCGCCCTCGTCCTTGACGATGGTGCCCGCGGTCCGGGCCGGACGCTCGGCCGCCGAGTCCACCGCGGTCCAGGCACCCTCCAGACCGACCTCCTCCGCCTCGATGTCGAGGTCGGACAGATCCAGCGACTCCACCGGCTTCTTCTTCGCGGCCATGATGCCCTTGAAGGACGGGTAGCGGGCCTCGCCCGACTGGTCCGTCACGGACACGACCGCCGGCAGGGACGCCTCCAGCTGCTCCGAAGCGGTGTCGCCGTCACGGCGGCCCTTGACGGTGCCGTCCTCGACGGAGACCTCCGACAGCAGGGTCACCTGCGGGACGCCGAGCCGCTCGGCCAGGACCGCGGGAAGGACGCCCATCGTGCCGTCCGTGGAAGCCATGCCGCAGACGACCAGGTCGTAGCCGGTCTTCTCGATCGCCTTGGCCAGGACCAGGGAGGTGCCCATCACGTCGGTGCCGTGCAGATCGTCGTCCTCGACGTGGACGGCCTTGTCGGCACCCATGGACAGCGCCTTGCGCAGCGCGTCCTTGGCGTCCTCCGGGCCGACGGTCAGCACGGTGATCTCGGCGTCGTCCGCCTCGTCGGCGATCTGCAGCGCCTGCTCGACGGCGTACTCGTCGAGCTCCGACAGCAGACCGTCGACGTCGTCGCGGTCGACGGTCAGGTCATCGGCGAAGTGCCGGTCGCCGGTGGCGTCGGGCACGTACTTCACACAGACAACGATCCTCAAGCTCACGCCGGCTCTCCTACTGCATCGTCATTACTGAGCTGCCTTGTGCAGGCAGCATAGGCGCCTGAAGGCGGGGTTTCCGGTCGGGGCGACCGGCGCTCCGAACGAAATATTACTCGCCAGTACATCCACTGATTACCCAGTGAGCAAGCGCTTGGAACTGTGACCTTGCCAACGCTGCGTAACCGGGATCTCTCAGTCCCTCAACGCGTTGAAGCGACCCTGGTGGTACAGCAGGGGACGGCCGGTCCCCTCCGGGTCGCCGGCGACCGCCTCGGCGATCACCACTCGGTGGTCCCCCGCGGGCACCCGGGCGACGACCCGGCAGACCAGCCATGCCAGCACGCCGTCCAGGAGCGGGACACCCTCAGGCCCGCTACGCCATCGGGTGGGCGCGGCGAACCTGTCGGCACCCCTGCGGGCGAAGGTGGCGGCCAGCTCGCGCTGCTCCTCGGAGAGTATGTGCACCCCGACGTACCCCGCCTCGGCGACGACCTGCCAGCTGGAGGAGGCGGTGCCGATGCCGAACGAGAGCAGCGGCGGCTCGGCCGCCACGGAGCTGAGCGAGGTGGCGGTGAATCCGACGGGACGGTCGCCGTGCGCGGTGATGACCGCGACTCCGGCCGCGTGGCGGCGGAAGACGGAGCGCAGCAGGTCGGGGGATGCGAGTCGAGGAGTGCCGAGGCCGGGCGTGGCCACCATGGAAGGGTCCTTCTGCGAGGAGTTCGGTCGGGGTCGTCGCTGCTCAGACACCCGGACAGCGAGCGCTCGCGTCGTGGGCCGGGGTGTTCCGTTGCTGCTTCCGGCCGGTGGGAAGGAGTTCTGTTGGCACATCGTCAGACTGACGATTGCCGGTGCGTGCAGTCAAGTGGGCCCGGTCAGATGCGAGCTGCGTCACGGACCGTCACCCGGCCGTCGCCGGTTCCGCGCCGTCAGACGGCCTCACCGAGGGCCGCGATGACATCCGCCTTCCGGGGCTGCCCGGACGCCCTCCGCACGATCCGGCCGCGGGAGTCGAGCACCAGCACGGTGGGCGTGCTCAGGATGTCCAGTTCGCGCACGAGCGCGAGCCGCTCCTCCGCGTCGATCTCCACATGGGCGACACCGTCGACCATGTCCGCGACCTGTGCGAGCGTGCGCCGCGTCGCCCCGCACGGCCGGCAGAAGGCACTGGAGAACTGCACCAGCGTCGCCCTCTCCCCCAGCTCCGCACCCAGTTCGGCCGCGCCGAGCCGGCGCTCCACGTCCTTCCCGCGCACCCTTCGGCCTCCCGTTCGTCCCCCGGTGCTGCAGCCCGTAAGCCCCGCCACCGCGAGGACCGCCGCGCACCACGGGTCCCGTCGTCGCTTCCCTACAGCACGCACACGACCACGATGATTCCCGCGCTCCCACCCCCGCGCCCCGCGGCGGAACCCCGGGCGGCACGGACCACGCCGACGTCAGGGGCCGGGCTTCGGCGCCACCGTATTCGCGCCCAGCCCGCCGCCCGTCCGCCCGGGCGCTGCCGACCCGTCGGGTACCGCGCTGCGCCGCGGGCGCCGTGACCGGTGCAGGTGACACGACGTGACGAGAATCTCGCCGTACGACGCGCCGGGGACTGGCCGTAGCGCCGCACATGGGGCACGATCTGCCCAATGCCGAAAACCTACGGCTGCGTAACTTCCGCTGGGAGAACCCTCCCCGGGACACAGAAGGAAGGGCCTCTCCCGACATGGCAGAGCTCGTCTACCGGCCGGTCATCGGCGCCGCACTCGCGATGTTCAAGGCGCTCGACCTGAAGATCGAGAGCCAGGGGTCGGAGAACATCCCGCGCTCGGGGGGTGCGGTGCTGGTGAGCAACCACATCAGCTACCTGGACTTCATCTTCTCCGGCCTGGCCGCGCTGCCGCAGAAGCGCCTGGTGCGCTTCATGGCGAAGGAGTCGGTGTTCCGGCACCGGGTCTCGGGTCCGCTGATGCGCGGGATGAAGCACATCCCGGTGGACCGCAACCAGGGCGAGGCCGCGTACGCCCACGCGCTGGACGCGCTGCGCGCGGGCGAGGTGATCGGCGTCTTCCCGGAGGCCACGATCTCCCAGTCGTTCACGCTGAAGGCTTTCAAGTCCGGCGCGGCGCGGCTCGCCCAGGAAGCCGGCGTACCGCTCGTCCCGATGGCCCTGTGGGGCACGCAGCGGCTGTGGACCAAGGGCCGGCCGAAGAACCTCCGGCGCAGCCACATCCCGGTGACGATTCGCGTCGGTGAGGCCATGGAGGCGCCGACGGACCAGTACGCCGGGGCGATCACCCGCCGGCTGCGGGAACGGGTGCAGGAACTGCTGGAGTCGGCACAGCGCGCCTATCCGGTGCGGCCCAAGGACGCCTCCGACACCTGGTGGGTGCCCGCGCACCTGGGCGGTACGGCCCCGACGCCGGCCGAGGTCCGCGAGGCACACTGAGCGGGTTGCCGCGGGGCCTCCCTCCGTGTGGGCCTCCCCGCGGCCGCAGGGACCGGACCCGGATCCCCGCCACGGGGCTCACGGAAGCACGGGGGCGTCACCGGCCGTACGGACCGCGATCCGGGCCGGGGGCGGAGCTTCTCGGCGACTCGGCGGGTTCCGCCCCGCCGCCGTGACATGTTCGGCACCGGTCAGGGCGCGCCCGGTCGGTGCCTCGGCGAAGCCGTGGGCAGGGGACGGCTCGGCCCCGAAGCACTGCAGGCGTCCCGCCGGCCGTGCGCGGGTCCTCGTGCGGAGCGCGGCCGTCGAGACGCGTTCCGCCGCGCGCCGCGCGGCGTCGCCGGGAAGCGCCGAACCCGCCTCGCTGCCGGGTCCGTCGACCAGGCCGTGGGCGTCGACGCGCCCTGACGATCCCGACTTCGCCCGCCAGGCCCGTGACCGACGACGTCGCCGGCGACGAGGCCGGCCGAGATCCCGGGGACCTGCTGGATCAGCTCCATGACGCGCAAGCACGGAAATGCGACCGGCCGATAGTCAATGAACTTTCAACCGGTCGCACATCCATGCGGCCGAGGGCGCCGGTGCGACGACCGGGTTCGACGCCACCGCACCGGCGGAATCAGCCCGCCATTTCTTCCTTCAGCGCCAGGACGAAGGCGTCCACGTCGTCCTCGGTGGTGTCGAACGAGCACATCCAGCGGACGTCCCCGGCCGCCTCGTCCCAGAAGTAGAAGCGGAAGCGCTTCTGGAGCCTGCGGCTCACCTCCTGCGGGAGCCGGGCGAAGACCGCGTTCGCCTGCACCGGGTAGAGGATCTCCACCCCGTCCACCGCCCGGACGCCCTCGGCGAGCCGCTGTGCCATGGCGTTGGAGTGCCGGGCGTTGCGCAGCCACAGGTCCTTGGCGAGCAGGGCCTCCAACTGCACGGACACGAACCGCATCTTCGATGCGAGCTGCATCGACATCTTGCGCAGATGCTTCATGTGGCTGACGGCGTCGGGGTTGAGCACGATGACGGCCTCGCCGAAGAGCATGCCGTTCTTGGTGCCGCCGTACGAGATGACGTCCACGCCGACGGCGTTGGTGAACGCGCGCATCGGCACGTCCAGCGACGCCGCGGCATTGGCTATCCGCGCACCGTCGAGGTGGACCTTCATCCCGAGCCCGTGGGCGTGGTCGACGATCGCGCGGATCTCGTCCACCGTGTAGACCGTGCCCAGCTCGGTGTTCTGGGTGATCGACACGACCTGCGGCATGGCGCGGTGCTCGTCCTCCCAGCCCCAGGCCTGCCGGTCGATGAGCTCGGGGGTGAGCTTGCCGTCCGGGGTCGGTACGGTCAGCAGCTTCAGCCCGCCCATCCGCTCCGGAGCGCCGCCCTCGTCCACGTTGATGTGGGCGCTCTCGGCGCAGACGACGGCACCCCACCGGTCCGTGAGCGCCTGCAGCGCGGTGACGTTGGCACCGGTGCCGTTGAAGACGGGGAACGCCTCGGCGCCGGAGCCGAAGTGGCTGTGCATGATCCGCTGGAGGTGGTCGGTGTACTCGTCCTCCCCGTAGGCGACCTGGTGGCCGCCGTTGGCCAGGGCGAGGGCGGCCATCACCTCCGGGTGCGCGCCCGCGTAGTTGTCGCTGGCGAATCCCCGTACGTGGGGGTCGTGGTGCCGGCGGGCGTCGGTTCTCGGCGGGATCACGGCTCGGGGGTCAGCCACAGGCGCTGTCCATTCACTTCCGGGGCGGGCCGGTCCCAGACTCCGGCAATGGCCTCGGCCAGTTCCTTGACGTCCGTGAAGCCCGCGAACTTGGCGTTCGGGCGCTCGGCGCGCATCGCGTCGTGCACGAGCGCCTTGATGATCAGGATGGCAGCCGCCGTGCGCGGGCCCTCCTCGCCCCCAGCCTTCCTGAACGAGTCCGCCAGCGCCAGGGTCCAGGCCTCCGCAGCGGCCTTGGCGGCGGCGTAGGCGGCGTTGCCCTCGGTGGGCTTCGCCGCCCCGGACTGGCTGACCAGTACGAAGCGGCCCCTGTCGCTGCGCTTGAGCGCCTCGTGGAACGCGAGCGAGGTGTTCTGCACCGTACGGATCAGCAGCTTCTCGAGGAGCTGCCAATCGCTCGGGTCGGTCTCACCGAAGGTCGCGCTGCCACGCCAGCCGCCGACGAGATGGACGAGGCCGTCGACGCGGCCGAACTCCTTCTCGGTCTGCGCGGCCCATTCCCGGGTCGCGGTCGGGTCGAGCAGGTCGACGGTGTCGCCGGTGACGGTCGCACCGCCGTGCGCGTACCGCGCCTCGTCGACCGCCTGCGCCAGCCGCTCGGTGTCCGCGTCCGACGCCACGACGATCGCGCCCGCCTCGGCGAGGCGGAGCAGGGTGGCTCGGCCCGCCGGACCCGCTGCGCCCGCGACCGCGATCACCGCACCGTCGAGGACCCCGTTTCCGTTCGCATTCATGGTGCTGGTCTCCTCCGTCCGAGAGCTCACGCGGCGACTCGCTCGGCGGACCGGGCCGTGATGCCCTTGGTGGAAGCGATCACGCCCTTCAGCTTCTTGGAGAGCGCCTCAAAGAACATGCTGAGCGGAAACTCGTCCGGAAGCACGTCGTCGACGAGCTTGCGCGGCGGCTGGCTCAGGTCCAGGGCGTCGGGCCCCTTGGCCCAGCGGGAGCCCGGGTGCGGAGCGAGATAGGTGGCGACCAGCTCGTAGGCCTTGAACCAGTGGACGAGCTTCGGGCGGTCGATGCCGTCGCGGTACAACGTCTCGATCTCGGCGCAGAGCTGGTTGGTGACCTGCGGGGCCCGCTCCCAGTCGATCCTCAGCGTGTTGTCCGTCCAGCGCACGACGTCGTGCTTGTGGAGGTACGCGAAGAGCAGCTGGCCGCCGAGGCCGTCGTAGTTGCGCACCCGGTCGCCGGTGACGGGGAAGCGGAACATCCGGTCGAACAGCACCGCGTACTGGACGTCACGGCCGTGTGCGTTGCCCTCGGCCTCCAGCTTCACGGCCTCCTTGAAGGCGGTGAGGTCGCAGCGCAGTTCCTCCAGGCCGTACATCCAGAACGGCTGGCGCTGCTTGATCATGAAGGGGTCGAACGGCAGGTCGCCGTGGCTGTGGGTGCGGTCGTGGATCATGTCCCACAGGACGAAGGCCTTCTCGCAGCGCTCCTGGTCGTGGACCATCGAGGCCACGTCCTCGGGGAGGTCGATGGAGAGGATCTCCACCGCGG
Source organism: Streptomyces sp. HNM0645 (assembly GCF_030056615.1). NCBI lineage: Bacteria > Bacillati > Actinomycetota > Actinomycetes > Kitasatosporales > Streptomycetaceae > Streptomyces > Streptomyces sp. HNM0645. The sequence continues at coordinate 39,285 of NZ_JASHLT010000033.1, forward strand.
CCTCGGTCACCCGGCGGAAGCGGGCGGCCTCGCGGTCGCAGAAGATGCCGCCCCAGCTGAAGCGCTCGGGGGCTTCACGCACGGCTATGGTCTCGGGGAACAGCACGGCCGAGTTGGTGTCGTAGCCGGCGGTGAAGTCCTCGAAGGTGATCCCGCAGAAGAGCGGGTTGTCGTAGCGGGTCGCCTCCAGCTCGGCCAGCCACTCCGGCCAGACCATCCGCAGGACGACGGCCTCGAGGTTGCGGTCCGGGTTTCCGTTCTGCGTGTACATGGGGAAGACCACCAGATGCTGGAGGCCGTCCACCCGGTCGGCGGCGGGCTGGAAGGCCAGCAGCGAGTCCAGGAAGTCCGGCACGCCGAAGGCACCGTCGGCCCATTTGCGCAGGTCGGCGACGAGCGCGCGATGGTAGGCGGCGTCGTGCGGAAGCAGCGGGGAGAGCTCCTCCACGGCGGCGGTCACCCGCTCGACCGCGTACTCGGCGGCGGCGCGCACCGGGGCACCCTCGGCTCCGAAGTCGATGGAACCGTCCTCGGACTGCCAGGACCTGATCTCCTCGACGGCGTCCTTGAGCGTCTGCCACACGGGATGCTCGACCACCGCCATGGTCGTCGCCGCGTCCGTCGCAGCGTTCTGCACAAGAATTTCCGTCATGTCACTTCCTCCACGGGAGAACCTCGCGTCAAGACACCGTATCCATGCCCGGTTCTCCCGTACAAGGGGGAACCCTGGGAAATTATCCTGCCTCACCCCCATGGTCACCGCAGATTTTTCTGTGACCTAGGCCATTCGAGACGATGGCTGCGGAGCGTCGGGCAGGGGGCACCACCGGGCCGACTTCGGCCCGGTGGTGCCGTCAAGGCCCGGAAGACTCGCCCACGCACGAGTGAGCCCGCCACGGGGCGAAGCGCCGGGAGAACGCGTTCCCCCAAGCCGGGCACCTCATGCACGACCGGGTGCGGCCGAGGCGCAGGCCACTAGGCTGCGGCCGTGCCGCGCGGAGCGGGAGCCACCGCGTGCGAGCCGCAACAAGAACGGCCCGAGCCCGACACATCGACGGAAGCGAGAAGATCTTGAGTTTCCTCACCATCGGTCATCGCGGGGTCATGGGTGTCGAACCGGAGAACACCCTGCGTTCCTTCGTCCGGGCGGAGCGCGCGGGCATGGACGCGATCGAACTGGACCTCCATCTCAGCAAGGACGGCGCACTGGTCGTCATGCACGACGCCGATGTGGACCGGACGACCGACGGCACGGGACCGATCGCCGAGAAGACCCTCGCCGAACTGCGGGAGCTGGACGCCGGTCAGGGCGAGCGCGTCCCGATCTTCGAGGAGGTCCTGGAAGCGGTGAGCGCGCCGCTCCAGGTCGAGATCAAGGACGCAGCCGCGGCACGGGTGCTCGCGGACGTGATGGTCAAGCGCGATCTGGCGGAGCGGATCGAGGTCACCTCGTTCCAGGACGACGCCGTCAGGGAGATCGCCGCGCTGGTGCCCGGCGTGCGCACGGCCCTCGTCGCCAGCCGGTGGGGCAGCGACATCGTGGAGCGCGCGCAGGCCGCCGGCGCCCCGACGCTGGCGCTGAACATCCGCCGGCTCACGCTGGAGACGGTGGAGCACGCCCACGACGAGGGGCTCAGGGTCATCGGCTGGGTCGTCAACACCCAGGACCACCTGCGGCTGGTGCGCGCCCTCGAACTCGACGGCGCGACCACCGACTTCCCGGAGATCCGGCGCACCGGCCGCTTCACGGCCTGACGGCCGCGGCGGCGGAACGCCCTCCGCGCACCCGGTCCGGTGTCCGAGGTCCCGCAGACGTGTCGCGGGCGGTCGCGCCTCAGCCGTCCAGGCTCTTCACGAGCAGCTCGAACTGCAGGTCGGCGCGGCGCGGAACGCCGAATCGCTCGTCGCCGTACGGGAACGGGGTCATCCGGCCCGTACGGCGGTATCCGCGCCGCTCGTACCAGGCGATGAGCTCCTCGCGCACCGAGATCACCGTCATGTGCATCTCGGTGACGCCCCACGCCTCGCAAACGAGACGCTCCGCCTCGGCGATGACCAGTCGGCCGAGCCCGCCGCCCTGGAGTCCCGGGCGCACGGCGAACATGCCGAAGTACGCCGCGTCGCCGCGGTGTTCGAGCTGGCAGCAGGCCACCAGCTCGTCGTCGCGCCGCACCACGAGCAGCCTGCTGCCGGACGCCCCGATCACCTGGCGCACGCCTTCCGGGTCGGTGCGCTGTCCGTCCAGGATGTCCGCCTCGGTGGTCCAGCCTGCACGGCTGGAGTCCCCGCGGTAGGCCGACTCGATCAGCTCGACCAGCGCGGGCACGTCGGCATCGGTCGCGTCGCGGAAGGACAGCTGCACCGGGTGCTGGGGCGGGGCGGTCTCCATGGGGCGGTTCTCCGTTCTCCTCTTCTTCGCCGGCGGTCGCGGCGGGTCGGCCGCGGACGCGCGGTCCGCCCGACCTCGGCGCGGCGCACCGGCGGTCTACGGTGGAGACCATGATGCACGTGCTGAGCAGTCGCATCCTGCTGCGGCCGACCGATCCCGAGCGGTCCCGACGGTTCTACGAGGACGTGCTGGGCCTGCAGATCTACCGCGAATTCGGCACCGGCCAGGACCGCGGAACGGTCTACTTCCTCGGGGGCGGGTTCCTGGAGGTCTCCGGCCGCTCCGACACCCCGCCCGGCCCGGGCCTCGCACTGTGGCTCCAGGTGTCGGACGCCAAGGCGGCCTACGGTCATGTGCTGTCGCACGGGGCCGAGGTGGAACGGCCGCCGCGGCGGGAGCCCTGGGGGCTCGTCGAGATGTGGCTGACCGATCCGGACGGGGTGCGGATCGCCGTGGTCGAGGTGCCCGAGGACCATCCACTGCGCCGCCGGCCCTGAGCGGGGCGGACGATTCCGCTCCCGCGCCGCGGGCAGAGCCGTCCCGGACGCGGGGCGAGGGAGACTCGTCGGGCGGTGTGCGCGGCCGCACCGCCTCCGCGAGCGCCCCGCGTACACCCGTGCGCTCGTATGCGCCGGGCCCCGGCGGGGCATGCCCTGCTCGACACGTCGAGCGGGGAGGTGGGCGGTGCACGGACCGGCGGTGCCGGGCTGGCTGCTCGTGGCGCTGTGCGCGATGTCCGGCGCGTACTGCGTCGTGCGGATGCGCTGCTGTGCGGGCCCGGCGCGCAGCGCGGCGACGGACGAGGCCCTGATGGGGTTCGGGATGGCCGCGATGGCCGTGCCGGCTGCCGTGGCACCGGCACCGGAGTGGGCATGGCTGCCGTACGCGGTCCTGTTCGGGACGGTGGGTCTGCGGGCGTTGCGGGCCACTCGGGCCTCCCGCGCCGGCGCACACCATCTGCACCATCTGGTCGGCTCGCTGGCCATGGTGTACATGGCGGTGACCATGTCCCCGTTCGCGGCGGGCGGCCACGGGGAGCACGGCGCGCCCGGTGCCGGCGGAGTGCCGCTGGTGACGGGGGCGTTGCTCGTCTACTTCACGGTGTTCGTCCTGCACACGGGCGCCCGGCTGGTGCCCGCGGCTGCGCCTGCCGGCGGCCCTCCCCCGGCCTGGGGAGCCCGTCCCGAGCTGGCCCTGGCGTGCCGGGTCTCGATGGGCGTCGCCATGGTCGCCATGCTTCTCTCCGTCTGAGCGCCCCGGGGCGGGCCGTGGCGTACATCACTTGCCGTCTGAAGCCATACCTGCGAGTAGCAGGCCGCTCATAGTCTGGTGCCATGATGGTCTCCCTCGCGCTGCTGTCACTCGGCGCACTGGCCGCCGCCGTCGCGCCGCGGCTGATGTCCCGGGCCGACTGGCCGGAGCGCGAGCCGGTGGTGGCGTTGTGGGTGTGGCAGTGCGTGGTCGCTGCGGTGCTGCTGAGCTTCGGCCTCTCCATGACCATCAGCGCGGCCGCCGCCTGGCAGGCGGTGCGGGGGCCGGTCTTCGCGCCCGCACCGAGCGCGGTCGTCGAGGCATATGCCCTGGGCGCGGGCGGTCCGTGGTCGGCGGTACTGGCCGTCGTACTGGCGTGCGGAGGGCTGTGGAGCGGCGCGATGCTCACCCGGGAGATCCACCGGGCGCACGCGCGACGCAAGCGGCGCAGGGCGGAACTCCTCGTGCGCGCCCCCCTGTTGCCCGGAGAGGATCCGGGCGACGATCCGCTGGTGGTGCTGGAGGGCGAGCGCCCCGACGCGTGGTGGCTGCCCGGCGCCGCGCCCCAGCTGGTCATCACCACGGCCGCCCTGCGGCGACTGAAGGGCCGTCAACTCGACGCGGTGCTGGCTCATGAGCAGGGTCACGCCAGAGCGCGCCACGACTGGCTGCTGCACTGCTCGGCGGCGCTCGCCAACGGTTTTCCCCAGGTCCCGGTGTTCGCCGCGTTCCGGGACGAGATGCACCGGCTGGTCGAGCTGGCCGCGGACGACGTGGCCTCGCGCCGGTTCGGGCGGCTGACGATCGCCCTCGCGCTGGTCGAACTGAACGAACACCGCGGAGTCTTCGGTCCCTGCCCGGCGCCCGACGCCCAGCTGCACCAGCGGGTGAACCGCCTGCTGGCCCCGGTGCCCCGGCTCACCGCGGGCAGGCGGCTGCGGCTGACCGCCGCCGCGGTCATGGTGCCCGTCGTACCGCTGCTGGTGGCATTCGTGCCGGGTCTGAGCGCTTTGACATGACCAGCACCGTGCCCGGGGGTGCCGGGAAGGTCGCGGCGTCCGGTGCGGTGCGTCGCACCGCGGAGGAGCGCCCACGCACCGGACGCACTCGGGTGACGTGACAACTCAGCTCGGCGCCGCGACCCGGTGAACCCGGCCGGTCGCGGCACTAGCAGGGCGTATCGGGGGCAGGATCCCTCCCATGCGTCCCCCCACCCCCACCTCCACCCCGCTCCCGCGCACCCCCGCCCCGGAGCCTGGCCTTCCGGTCCCCGGGGCACGCACCGCCTCGCTGACCGCCATGGTCACCGTCCTGCTGCTGGTGACGGTGGCCGTGGGCTGGGAGCCGCTGATGTCGGCCGACCGTACGGTCGCCGTCGAGCTCCACGAGTCCGCACTGGCGGAGCCGGGACTCACCCAGGCGAACCGGATCCTCAGCGACTGGGTGTGGGACCCGTGGACGATGCGCGCCCTGGTGGTCGGGGTGGTGCTCGGCCTGCTGTGGCGCGGCGAGCGCCTGCCGGCCCTCTGGGTCGCGGCGGCGAGCCTGCTGGGATCGGCGGTGCAGCAGATCCTCAAGGTCCTGGTGGGGCGGCAGCGCCCGGTCTGGGCGGAACCCGTGGACTCCGCCCACTACTCCGCCTTCCCCTCCGGCCACGCGATGACGGCGACCGTCACCTGCGGGCTGCTCCTCTGGCTGCTGGCGCGGACGGGGGCCGGACCGGGGCTGCGGCGGACGGCGGCCCTGCTCGCGGCGGTCTCGGTGCTGGGCGCGGGCTTCACCAGGCTCTACCTGGGAGTGCACTGGCTCACGGACGTCCTGGCCGGCTGGCTGCTCGGGATCTGTGTGGTCGCCGTGGCGGTCGGCTCGTACGAACGGCTGGCCTTGAACCGGGAGCCCTGACGCCGGGAGGATCGCCCCATGGCGATCAAAGGCGTGCTCTTCGATTTCTCAGGAACGCTCTTCCGGATCGAATCCGTCACCTCCTGGCTGCGGGCCGCCCTCGACGAGACGGGGATCTCCGTCGGCGAGGACGCGTTCGAGCGGTACGCACGCGAGCTGGACGCGGCCGGGGCGCTGCCCGGAGGTTCCAACCCCGAACTGATCCCCGAGGCGCTCGCCGACCTGTGGTGGACGCGCGACCGGGACGCCCGGCGGCACAGGGACGCCTACGTGGGCCTCGCCCGCCGCGTGGAGCTCCCCGACCCCCGGCTCTACGACGCGCTCTACGAGCGGCACAAGACCCCGTCCGCGTGGCGCCCGTACCCGGACGCGGAGGAGGTGCTCGGCGAGCTGCGGCGCCTGGGCACGGGCGTCGCGGTGGTCAGCAACATCGGCTGGGACCCGCGGCCGGTGTTCCAGGCGCACGGGCTGGACGGCTACGTGGGCGCGTACGTGCTGTCGTACCGCCACGGGGTGCAGAAGCCGGACGCCCGGCTGTTCCGGGCGGGCTGCGAGGCGCTCGGGGAGGACCCCCGCGACGTCCTGATGGTCGGCGACGACAGGCGCGCGGACGGCGGGGCGGCACGACTGGGCTGCGCGGTGCACTTCGTGGATCATCTGCCGGTAGAGGAGCGGCCCGAAGGACTGCGTCCGGTACTCGGACTCGTGGGCGCGTGAACCGGAACGCCGTGGGCGAAGTGCCGGTGGGCGGCCCTGGGAATCGAGACCACGAGATCGGACAATAGAGGCAGAAGCCGCAAGCCGCGGCTCCAGGGATCCGTGCGGATCCATGACGGAAGGATCGGACCGGGCGATCCCCCGCGTCGCCCGGTCCGTCCGGTCACCCCGCTGACCAGGCACACGAGCGCCTCGCCACGGGTCGCGCTGAGTATATTGGCTCCGAGCCAGTCAACGCAGGAGTTAAGCATGTCCCCGCGGAGCGCATCGGTCAATGAAGAGCTCCGTCGGCGTTCCCGGGAGCGCCTGCTCCAGGCGACCGTGGACCTCGTCGGGGAGCGCGGCTACGAGGCGACGACGCTCGGGGACATCGCCGACCGGGCCGGTTCGGCCCGCGGACTGGTCTCGTACTACTTCGCCGGCAAGCGCCAGCTGTTCCAGTCGGCCGTGCACCGGCTGATGCACCTCACGCTGGAGGAGGCGCTGGAGCGCGAGCCCCGCACCTCCGACGGGCGGGAGCGGCTGGCCCGGGCGATCGACGCGATCCTGGGCCTCGCCGCGGACCGGCCGGTGCTGATGCGCGCGCACATGGCGGGCATCCTGCAGGCCGACGGGTTCGTCCAGTGCCCCGAGCAGCAGCGCCTGGCCCTCCTGCTGCGCGACACGGTGGAGCGGTACGGGACCCGGGATGTCGACGCCGACTACCCGCTGCTGCGCGCACTGCTGATGGGCGCGGTCTTCGCGGTGGCGCTGCCCGGCGCGCCGATGCCGCGCGCACGGCTGCGCGCTGAGCTGTTCCAGCGTTACGGGCTGGACTGGGAGCTCGGTTTCCCGCCGGGCGGGGAGCCGTCCGGTGGGACGTCGCACGGGGGTTCGGACCGGTCCTCCGGCGGGGCGACCGAGTAGGAGCTGTCCCGGAGGACCTGCGCGGCCGCACCGGGGAGTCGCGGTGCCGCCCGCCGGGGCGGCACCGCGACGACGCGGATCAGTGGTCGTGGCGGTCGAAGTAGTCCGGCTGGGTCTGCACGTTGAGCTCGCGCATCCGGACGCGCTCGGCCGCGTCGGTACGACGGTCATCGAGCTTCAGCACGTCGAAGCCCTTGGCGATGTCGTTCGAGTAGATGTGGCCGTTGTAGTAGTACGCCGACCAGGAGCCGCCCGTGGTGACGGTGTCCATGGAGAGCGGGCCGCGCTCGAAGTAGGCGATCTCCCGCGGCTTGGCGGAGTTCGTGAACTCCCACACCGACACACCGCCCTGGTACCAGGCCTGGACCATGATGTCGCGGCCCTTCACCGGGATCAGCGAGCCGTTGTGCGCCACGCAGTTCTCGGTGGCGGCCTGATGCCGGTCGATCTTGAAGTAGCTGCGGAAGACCAGCTTGCGCTTGTCGCCCCTCCCGACGATGTCGTAGATGCCGTCGGCCCCGCGGTTCGGGCCGATCTCCGCGTTGCAGGTCGCACCCACGCCGCCGCCGAGCTCGTCGGTGAAGACCACCTTGCCGGCGTCCTGGTTGAACGTCGCCGAGTGCCAGAAGGCGAAGTTGACGTTGTCCTGGACCCGGTCGATGACCTTCGGGCGCTCGGGGTTCCGGATGTCGAACAGGATGCCGTCGCCCATGCACGCGCCGGCCGCGAGGTCCTCGCCCGGCAGCACCGTGATGTCGTGGCAGCCGGTCGTCTTGGAGACGCCCGGGTTCGTGGGCGCGCCGGGGTTGCCGCCGCCGTCGGGACCCTCGCCCGGGAACAGCACCGGGAAGCCGACGACCGCGGACCTCTCCGGGGCGTTCCGCGGCACCTTGATGACGGAGATCCCGTCGTGCGGCGGCTGGCAGTCCGGGAAGGCCGCGTTCGGCGAGTACGACGACACGTACACGTACACGACGCGCCGCTCGGGCACGAGGGTGTGGGTGTGCGAGCCGCACGCGGTCTCGACGGCCGCGACGTACTTCGGGTTGCGCTTGTCGCTGATGTCGAAGACCTTGACGCCCTCCCACGAGGACTTCTCCGTGGCCGGCTGACTGGTGCTGGCACAGGAGTTGTCGCTGCGCGAGGAGTCGGTGGAGAGGAAGAGCAGGTCCCCGGAGACCGAGATGTCGTTCTGGGAACCGGGGCACAGGACCTGTGCGACGGTCTTCGGGGCTCGCGGATTGGAGATGTCGAAGATGCGGAAGCCGTCGTAGTTGCCGGCGAACGCGTACCTGCCCTGGAAGGCCAGGTCGGAGTTGGTGCCCGGGAGGGCGTCCTTCGGGATGTTGGCGAGATGACGGATGTTGTCGCTGTGAACGACCTCGTCAACGGCGGGAATCTCGCCACTGTTCGTCAGGGCTTCGGCGGCTGCCGCCTGTTCCGACGAGACCTTCCTCTCGGCCGGGACGTCTCCGGGGTCCGGTGTGGCGGCCGCGGGTCCGGCCGCCAGCAGAGTGGCCAGCAGCCCTGCCGCGGCTGCCGCCACGCCCAGGCGTCTGCGCCGAACGCGGGTGGTGTGCAACGGGGTCACCGTTTTCCTCCCCTAGTTCCATTCCGTGCTTGAACCATGCACTGACCCCGGCAGTATCGTCCTCGGCATGCCCATATCAACAGATGGCAACAGGGACGTAACGAAAGTCGTCGCGGCCGTCGTGGTGGCCGTACTCGCCCTGGGCGCCTGCGAGTCGGGGTCCGGCGGCGCGAAGGCCGGGGACGAGCGCGGCGCGGCGGTCGTGGCTCCGGGGAAGCCGGGCGAGCCCGCGAGAACGCTCTCCCCCGAGCAGGCCGCGAAGGAGCTGCCGGACGACAGCCCGAACGCCGCGGACGTCGCGTACGTCCGGATGATGATCGTCCATCACACCCAGGCGCTGGAGATGACGGCGCTCGTACCCGAGCGGGCCGGCGGCACCCCGGTGAAACGTCTCGCCGATCGCATCAGGGCAGCGCAGGAACCGGAGATCGGTGCGATGCGGGGCTGGCTGACAGCACACGGCAAGGGCGGGGCGGCGGACGGTCACGGGGCCCACGACCACGGCGCGATGCCGGGCATGGCGACCGAGGAGCAGCTGGCGCAGCTCCGCGCCGCCGAGGGCAGGGCCTTCGACGAGCTGTTCCTCAAGCTGATGATCACTCACCACCAGGGCGCGCTGACGATGGGGGCGACCGTGCTGTCCGAGGGGAGCAACGTCCAGGTGGAGGAAATGGCCAATGACGTGATCGCGCAGCAGACGGCGGAGATCAACCGTATGCGCACGATGTGAGGCTTACCGGGCGGCCTGCCCGGTGCAATGCTGGAAGCACCCTGCGGAAGGAGCGCAGCCGTGCTTCGAGTCGCCGTCGTCGGATCCGGGCCGAGCGGGGTGTACACCGCTCAGGCCCTCGTCCAGCAGTCCCTCGTGCCGGACGTCCGGGTGGACGTCCTGGACCGGCTCCCGTGCCCCTACGGGCTGGTGCGGTACGGGGTCGCGCCCGACCACGAGAAGATCAAGTCCCTGCAGAACACCCTGCGGGCGGTCCTGGAGGACGAGCGGATCGGTTTCGTCGGCAACGTCGAGGTGGGCGCGCACGGCCTGACGCCGGCGCGTCTGCTCCGGCTCTACCACGCGGTCGTGTACTGCGTCGGGGCGGCGAAGGACCGCAGGCTGGGAGTGCCTGGCGAGGACCTGCCCGGGAGCTGTTCGGCCACCGACTTCGTGTCCTGGTACAGCGCCCACCCGGACGCCGCGGGCAGCGGATTCGCCCTCGGCGCCCGGTCGGCGGTGGTCATTGGCGTGGGCAACGTCGCCGTCGACGTCACCCGGATCCTCGCGCGCGGCGCGGCAGAGCTACTGCCGACCGATGTGCCGCACGACGCGCTGGGCGCGCTGGCCGGCAGCCGGGTGCGGGAGGTGCACATGGTGGGCCGACGCGGCCCGTCCCAGGCGAAGTTCACCACCAAGGAGCTGCGCGAGCTGGGCACGCTGCCGGACGCGGCCGTCGGCGTCGAGCCGGCCGACCTCGCCCTGGACCCCGGCTACGCCGACGCGACGGGGCTGCCGGCGGTCAACCGGCGCAACGTCGACGTGGTGCGCGGCTGGGCGACGGCCGGCGACGCCGCCTCACGCGCCCGGGCGCGGACCATCCGGCTGCGTTTCTTCCTGCGTCCCGTGGAACTGCTCGCCGAGGGCGGACGGGTCGCAGCGGTGCGCTTCGAGCGGACCGTGCCGGACGGCTCGGGCGGGGTGCGCGGCACGGGCGCGTACGAGGAGATCGAGGCGCAGCTGGTGCTGCGGGCGGTCGGCTACCGCGGAGTGCCCCTGGACGGGCTGCCGTTCGACGCCACCCGGGGCACGGTGCCGCACGAGGCCGGGCGGGTCCTGCGGGACGGCTCGCCCTCCCCGGGCGAGTACGTGGCGGGCTGGATCAAACGGGGCCCCACCGGCGTGATCGGCACGAACAGGCCCTGCGCGAAGGAGACGGTGGCCTCGGTCCTCGAGGACGCGCCCGCGCTGTCGGCCCGCGCACTCCCGGACGAACCCCTGGACGTGCTGCGCGAGTCGGGGCTGCGCCCGGTGGAGTGGCCGGGCTGGCTGGCGATCGAGGAGGCCGAGACGGTGCTGGGCCGGTCACTCGGACGCCGTTCGGTGAAGATCGCCGACTGGGACGGGCTGCTGGGCGCGGCCGGTGTCGGCGTGGCTCCGCGGCTCCCGGCCGCATAGCGCGGCACGGCGGCCAACGGGGATCAGGACGTCCGAACCGGGCGGGCAGAGGTGCTCGGCCCGCCCCGGAGTGACTGGGGTCGGCCTCGGCCGGTTCCGCGGTCGCGGTGGTTCCGTGGCGAGCACGGTCGGCCGGCACCGGGGCGCGGTCAGCCGGTGCCGAGACGGGCCGCCTCACCGGCGGCGGCGGTGAGGACGCTGTCGAGGAGGCCGGGGAACAGCGCGTCCAGGTCGTCGCGGCGGACCCCGTTCATCTTCGCCGTGCCCCGGTACGCCTGCCGGATCACGCCGCTCTCCCGCAGCACGCGGAAGTGGTGGGTCGAGGTGGACTTGGTCACGGGCAGATCGAAGTACGAGCAGGACAGCTCGGACTCGGCGGTCGCCAGCTCGCGCACCACGCGCAGCCGGACCGGGTCGGAGAGCGCCTGGAGCACGCCCTCGAGCCGGATCTCGTCGCGCTTGGGGTGGGCGAGTCGGCGGGGACCGGCGGCGGTGGTCACGGAGGCTCCACTTCGGTTCGGGGCTCCCATGGTACGAAACTCGTCGTAGTTCGCCGAGGGCGCAGCGGGCCGGTACCGCCGACCTGGCGCGCCACCGAGCACGCGGACGCCGCCACCTGGCGGCGCGCTGCCCCGACCAGTGACGCGGACGGTGCGATCTGCCTCGCGGGGCGCGGTGCCCGACCGCCGGCCCCGAGCACCGGCGGGGATCCGCCGTGGCGCCCGCCCCTGCCGGAACGCCACGGCGGATCCCGCCCGCCGGCTACTCGACGATCAGCTCGACGGGGATGTTGCCGCGCGTGGCCTTGGAGTACGGGCAGACCTGGTGCGCCTGCTTGACCAGCAGCTCGCCGGTCCCGCCCTCGAGGGCGCTCGGCAGTTCGACGCGCAGGACCACGGCCAGCCCGAAGCCGCCGTCCCCGTCCTTGCCTATGCCCACCTCGGCGGTCACCGAGATGTCGCCGGTGTCGACCTTCGCCTGGCGGCCGACGAGGCCCAGCGCGCTGGCGAAGCAGGCCGCGTACCCCGCCGCGAAGAGCTGCTCCGGATTGGTGCCCTCGCCGCTGCCGCCCAGGGCGGCGGGCGCGGCGAGCGGCAGGTCCAGCCGGCCGTCGGAGCTGACGGCGCGCCCCTCGCGGCCGTTCGCGGTGGCGACAGCGGTGTACAGCGCGTTCATGGAGAACCATCCCTTGGTCGTCGGAGCCGGACCCGTGGGGCGGTCCGGACAGCCACCACTAGAGCACACAATTAAGTTGTGCACAACTTAATTGCTCGCGAGACAGGTACCCTGAACCCATGAACACGACACCGGATGCCGTACCGGACAGGGAGATCCTCCGCCTGGACCGCCAGATCTGCTTCTCGCTGCACGCGGCCTCACGGGCCTTCAACGGCGTCTACCGGGCGATCCTGAAGGACCTCGACCTCACCTACCCCCAGTACCTGGTGATGCTGGTGCTCTGGGAGCACGGCGAGCTGCCGGTGAAGACGATCGGCACCCTCCTGCGACTGGACTCCGGCACACTCTCGCCGCTGCTCAAGCGCCTGGAGGCAGTCGGTTTCGTGGAGCGCCGGCGCAGCGCGGAGGACGAGCGCTCGGTCGCCGTGCGACCGACGGCCGCGGGCGCCGCTCTGCGGGAGCAGGCCGCCCTCGTGCCCCGCAGGATCGCTACGGCCACCGGACTCTCCCTGGAGGAGATCGGCGATCTGCAGGAACGCCTGTCGGCGCTGACCGCCAAGCTCGACGGGGCCGACCTGGACCTCGACCCGCTCGGCGGCTGCGCGGGACCGGCCTGACTCCACGACGGGACCCGCGCGGTCGCGGCGCACGGACCGGCCATCTTTGTACGAGAGACTTCGTAGTTTGACAACCGCCGTACTACGATGACTATCGTACGAGCGTCACCTTCGCCCCGCCGTGAAATGGAGTCCGCCGTGAGCACACTGTTCGAGCCGTACACCCTGCGGTCCGTGACGATCCCGAACCGCGTGTGGATGGCACCGATGTGCCAGTACAGCGCCGAGGCCACGGGACCGGACACGGGCGTCCCCACCGACTGGCACTTCGCCCACTACGCAGCCCGGGCCGCCGGGGGCACCGGGCTGATCCTCGTCGAGGCCACCGCGGTCGCCCCCGAGGGCCGGATCAGCCCGCACGACCTGGGGATCTGGAACGACGCCCAGACCGACGCCTTCCGCAGGATCACCCGCTTCCTCAAGGAGCAGGGGACCGTCCCCGGCATCCAGCTCGCCCACGCCGGACGCAAGGCCTCCACGGACCGGCCCTGGAAGGGCGGCGGGCCGGTGGGCCCGGACTCCGGCGGCTGGCAGCCGGTCGCGCCGAGTCCGGTCCCGTTCGACGAGGGGTACCCGGTGCCCGACGAGCTGACCACGGATCAGATCGCGGAGTTCCCCGCCCGGTTCGCGGAGGCCGCCCGCCGGGCTCTGGACGCGGGCTTCGAGGTGGTCGAGGTGCACGGCGCGCACGGCTATCTCATCGGCGAGTTCCTCTCCCCCCACAGCAACCACCGCACCGACGCGTACGGCGGCTCGTTCGAGAACCGCACCCGGTTCGCACTCGAGGTCGTCGACGCCGTACGGACGGTGTGGCCGCAGGAGCTCCCGCTGTTCTTCCGGATCTCCGCGACCGACTGGCTCGAGGAGAACGGCTGGACCGCCGACGACACCGTGCGCTTCGCCGCCCTGCTCCAGGAGCACGGCGTGGATCTGCTCGACGTCTCCTCCGGCGGGAACGCGGCGCGGGTCCGCATCCCGGTCGGCCCGGGCTACCAGGTGCCGTTCGCCGCCCGGGTCAGGAACGAGACGGCGCTGCCCGTGGCGGCCGTCGGTCTGATCACCGCCCCGGAGCAGGCCGAGAAGGTCCTCGCGAACGGCGAGGCCGATGCCGTGCTCCTCGGCCGGGAACTGCTGCGCAGCCCCTCCTGGGCACGGCTCGCCGCACGCGAACTGGGCGGGCCGGTCCGGATCCCCGACCAGTACCACCGCTCGGTCTGAGCCCGTGGACGAGCGCCTGGTCCGATGCCGTGCGGGGCGCGTCCGGGCCGGCCTCTGGGCGGCCCGGCCCGGGCCGGGCGCGGAGGCGCACCGGGGCCGGGCACGGCCGGGCCGACCTGTGGGAAGGCCCCGTCCGCGGGCCGTTGTCAGCGGGTGGGTGCAGACTGGCTCCCGTCCGCGACAACGGCGTCCTGGAGGTGTCGGCGATGACCGACGTTCTGCTGGCGGTAGGCACGCGCAAGGGGCTCTTCCTGGGGCACGGGAGAGACGGCCGGTGGGAGTTCGACGGCCCCCACTTCAACGCCCAGGCCGTGTACTCGATCGGGATCGACACACGCCGCGGCACCGTGCCGCGGCTGCTGGTCGGCGGGGACAGCGCCCACTGGGGCCCCTCGGTGTTCCACTCCGACGACCTGGGCGCGACGTGGACGGAACCGGCCAAGCCCGCGGTGAAGTTCCCCAAGGACACCGGAGCCTCCCTGGAGCGGGTCTGGCAGCTCCATCCGGCGGGCCCCTCAGCCCCGGACGTGGTCTACGCGGGGACGGAGCCGGCGGCACTGTTCCGCTCGGAGGACGCCGGGGAGACGTTCGAGCTCGTCCGGCCGCTCTGGGATCACCCCACCCGCTCGCAATGGGTTCCGGGCGGCGGCGGCGAGGCCGTGCACACCGTGGTCACCGACGACAGGGACCCCCGCCGGGTGACCGTCGCGGTCTCCACGGCGGGGGTCTTCCGCAGCCGGGACGGAGGCGCCGCCTGGAGCCCGTCCAACGAGGGGGTGTCGGCGGTCTTCCTGCCCGATCCGAACCCGGAGTTCGGGCAGTGCGTCCACAAGATCGCCCAGGACGCCGGCGATCCCGACCGGCTCTACCTCCAGAACCACTGGGGGGTGTACCGGAGCGACGACGGGGGCGCCCGATGGACGGACATCGGCGCGGGCCTCCCGTCGGACTTCGGCTTCTCCGTCGTCTCCCATCCGCACCGCACCGGCGTCGCCTATGTCTTCCCGATCAACGCCGACGCGGACCGGGTCCCGGCCGAGCGGCGCTGCCGGGTCTACCGCACGGCCGACGCGGGCGCGACGTGGGAGCCGCTGTCGCACGGGCTGCCCGAGGGGGACCACTACGGCACGGTGCTGCGCGACGCGATGTGCACCGACGGCGCCGACCCCGCCGGCGTCTACTTCGGCAACCGGAACGGCGAGCTGTACGCAAGCGCGGACGACGGCGACACCTGGCGGCAGCTGGCTTCCCATCTGCCCGACGTACTGTGTGTCCGGGCCGCCACGGTCGGTTGAGGAAGGGCCTCGCGAGGCCAGTAGAGTGACGCCTCGTGGCACGACCGTTGAAAGAGATCGTCGATTCGGGGTGGGCGGACGCCCTGGACCCCGTGGCCGAACGCATCGCCGCGATGGGCGACTTCCTCCGCGCGGAGATCGCCGCGGGACGGACGTACCTGCCGGCGGGCGCGCATGTGCTGCGCGCCTTCCAGCAGCCGTTCGACGAGGTGCGCGTCCTGATCGTCGGCCAGGACCCCTATCCGACACCCGGGCACGCCGTGGGGCTGAGCTTCTCCGTGGCACCCGAAGTACGGCCGTTGCCGGCCAGTCTGGAGAACATCTTCCGGGAGATGCACACGGACCTCGGGCTGCCCCGGCCGTCGAACGGCGATCTGACGCCCTGGACCCGGCAGGGCGTGCTGCTGCTCAACAGGGCGCTGACCACCGCGCCCCGCAGGTCGGCCGCACACCGGGGCAAGGGCTGGGAAGAGGTGACCGAACAGGCCATCCGCGCCCTCGTCGCGCGCGGCAAACCGCTCGTGTCCGTACTGTGGGGCCGTGACGCCCGCAATCTGCGGCCGCTGCTCGGCGACCTCCCTGCGGTCGAGTCGTCCCATCCCTCTCCCAAGTCGGCCGACTACGGCTTCTTCGGCTCCCGGCCGTTCAGCAGGGTGAACGACCTGCTCGTCCGCCAGGGTGCGCAGCCGGTGGACTGGCGGCTGCCATGACCGGGGGCGGCGCGGGCGGTTGGGTCCTCGGGGCCGACTCCGGGGGCTCGGGCCTGCGCGTCGCCCTCGCCCCGGCCGCCGACCCGCCGGCGGCGCTGACCACGGCGTCCCAGGAGCCCGTCCGCACCGGCACCTCCGGGATCGAAGCGGCCCATCTGCTGGGGCAGTTGCTCCCGATGGCCCGCGGGCTCCTACTGCGGGCAGGGGCCGACGCGCCCGTCGCCGTCGCCATCGGGGCCGCCGGGATGGCGTCTCTCGGCGACGAACTGCGGGCCGTACTGCCCGGTGTGCTCTCGCGGGAGCTGGGTGCGCGGCAGGTCGCGCTCGCCGCCGACGCCGTCACCGCCTACGCGGGCGCCCTCGGCCAGCGTCCCGGTGCGGTCGTCGCCGCCGGCACGGGCCTGATCGCGACCGGTACGGACCTCACGAACTGGTGCCGTGCCGACGGCTGGGGCCATCTGCTCGGTGACTGCGGTTCGGGCGCCTGGATCGGCCGGGCCGGGCTGGAGGCCGCGCTGCGGGCCCACGACGGGCGTGCGGGGGGCTCCCCGGCACTGCTGGAACGGCTCGAGGACGTCTTCGGACCGGCGGCGGGGCTGCCGGGTCTGCTGTACCCGCGCACCGACCGGCCGGCCGTGCTGGCCTCGTTCGCACCCGAGGTCGCCCGCTGCGCCGCGGACGACGCGGTCGCCGCGCGGATCCTTTCCGAAGCGGCGGACCAGATCGCGGCCGCGGCCGCGGCCGTCTGTCCGCCCCCATCGGCAGGTGAGTGTCAAGTCGCCCTCACCGGCGGGCTGTTCCGGATGGGCGATTCGCTCCTCGCGCCCGTGCGGGACGCTCTCGCCCGGGAACTCCCGTACGCCCGGCAGGTGTCGGCGGCGGGCGATCCGCTCGCCGGTTCGCTGACCGTCGCCGCCGCACTGGCCTGCGGCACCCTGAGGCTGCCGCAGGATCCGCTCCTGCTCGCCCTCACAACCACCCTTACCGAACAGACCCGGACAGGCAACCATTAACGAACTCATCGGGTAAACACGGACAGACGGTACGCGACCGCCCCCTCCCTGAGCAGGCACGACGGCGAAACCAGTAGCATGCGGCGCCATGAGCTCCCCCACTGGGCCCGCATCCGGCCTCCCTGTACGAATGCCGCGACCCCGCCAGCCCGGGCGGCACCGCCGCCCCGAGCCCGTGGTGGCACCCGAGGGCGCGCCGACCCTCGTGCTCGCCGTGCCCGGCACACCCTCGTCCGCGATACGCAGCCTCGCCGAGGAAGTCGTCAGCATCGCCCGTTCCGAGCTGCCCGGCCTCGAGGCCGCGATCGGTTACATCGACGGCGACGACGCCGAGTACCCCACGCTGGGGAGCGTGCTGACCCGTTCCGCCGCGCTGCGCACCGAGCGCTACGAACTGGCGCGGGCAGCCGGCCGCGAGGTCGCCGAGCCCGAGGGCCCGGCCTCCGTCGTGGTGCCGCTGCTCGCCGGTCCGGACAGCGCACTGGTCCGCCGGATCCGCCAGGCCGTCATGGACAGCAGGGCCACCGCGGAGCTGACGGACGTCCTCGGCCCGCATCCGCTGCTCGCCGAGGCCCTGCACGTGAGACTGTCCGAGGCGGGTCTGGCCCGTGCGGACCGGGCGCGCCTGTTCACGGTCGCCACCGCGGCCGACGGCATCGTCCTGGCCACGGTCGGCGGCGACGAGGCGGTCCAGGCCGCCGGTATCACCGGAATGCTGCTGGCCGCGCGGCTCGCCGTGCCGGTCATGGCGGCCGCCCTGGACCAGGAGGGCGCGATCGCGGCGACGGCCGAGGAACTGCGCACCGCCGGCTCCGCCCAGCTCGCGCTGGCCCCGCACCTCGTCGGACCCGAGGTGCCCGAGGGACTGCTCGAGGCCGCCGCCGCCGAGGCGGGGTGCTCCGCCGCGGAACCGCTGGGCGCCTACCCCGCGATCGGCAAGCTGGTGCTGTCGCAGTACACGACCACGCTGGGCATCACGCCCCAGCCGCAGAGCGTCCAGCCGCGCTGACCGGTCGCCGCTCCGCACGCACGAAGGGCCCGCGCCGGCGCGGGCCCTTCGTGCGTGCCCGTCGGGTGCTCGGGTCCAGCGATCCTCGGGCACACGGGCCCGTCGCGGGTGCAGGGCCTCCTCCGACCCCGGACTCACGCGCACCCGGACCCGCGACGCGCCGGCCCGCCTGGACACCGCGCTGGAGCAGGGCACGACGGGCGGGGTGGAGGACACCGCCCGCCGCGGCGAGCCGTGGATCAAGGTCTCCCCGCCGGGCAAGCAGGAGGAGCCGGAGAACCTCACTGCCTTGAAGGCGGAGATCGAACGCAGGTGGGGCATGATCGACCTGCTCGACATCCTCAGGGAGGCCGAGTTCACCACAGGCTTCACCGGTGAGTTCGCCTCCGTCGCGACCAGGGAGGTGACCGGCAAGGAGGTGCCTGCCCGGCTGCTGCTACCCGGTCAGGGGTGCCGACCTGCCGGGTTCTGGTGGGATTCCGGGTCGGGTCTACCGTTCGCGCGGGCGGGAGCGGAGGCGGAAGAGATAGGCGGCGGCCGGGTGGGTGTAGGCGGTGCCTCTGCCCGCGGCGTGGAGTTGTTCGCGGGTGGGGTGGGGCGGACGTTTGGGCTGCAGGTAGCGGTCGAGGTCGTCGATGGTGAGGCGGTAGCGGCCGGAGCGGTGGTGGAGGACGGCGGCGAGCCGGTAGCGGGGGTCGAGGTGGGCGAGACCGGCGTCGGCGTGGCTGTTGTTGGCCAGGAGCCAGCCACCTGGGCGCAGGCAGCGGGTGGCGTGTTCGGAGACGGGGCCCGCGTACAGGGAGATCACCAGTTCCCACTCGGCCGCGGGTAGTTCCGCGAGGGTGCGGGTGTAGTCGCCGGGTATGAACGCGATACGCGGTTGTTCGGGGTGGCGCCTGTGCCGGGTGGCGAGGGTGGTGGCGTCGGGGCCCTGGAAGGCTTTGCGGGCGCGGGCGTCGGCGTCGAGGTAGGTGACGTCGGGCCAGACGTGGGAGGGGGCGAGGTCGAGGTAGCTGCCGGGGTACAGCACGCGGCGGGCCCCGGTGTGGGCGGCCACGGCCCGGTAGAGGGTGGTGCGGTCGCCGATGCGCTCGATGTAGTCGGTGAAGTCTTGCTCGGTCACGGAGGGCTCCGGTGGTTCGGGGCGGTCAGGCCGGGTGGGCGAAGTGGATGGCGTCGGCGGCTTTGGCGCCGGCTCCGGCGGCGTTCACGGCGCCTTGTTCCCAGGCGGTGGTGAGGTCGCCCGCCGCGTACAGGCCGGGGATGCTGGTCTGCTGGCCGGCTCCGACGGTGACGAAGCCGTCGCCGTCGTGGGCGAGGCCGAGGGTGTCGGCGAGGCGGGTGACGAGGGGGACCTGCCGCTGCGGTGGGGCCCACAGCAGGGTTTGCCTGTGGATTACGGTGCCGTCGGCCATCTCCACCGCGTACAGATCACCGTCGTGGTGATGCAGCCGCGCGATCTCCCCCTGCACGAGATCGCTGCCCGCGGCCCGCAGGGTTCGGCGGGTCTCCTCCGCGCGGTCCATGCCGGGCGGGGCGATGGCGATCACGTCGGCGGACCAGGCCCGGAATCCGGTGGCGGCCATCGCGGCGTAGCCGGGGTCGTCGGCGACCAGGCCCCAGGTGCGCTCAGCGTTCTCCCAGCCGACGCAGAACGGGCAGTGGATGACGGTGCGGCCCCAGCACGCGTCGAAGCCCTCGACACCTTCCGGGTGGGTGTCGATGACGCCGGTGGCCAGCAGGACGGTCCGGGACCGCACCTGCGTGCCGTCGCTGAGCACCGTGCGGAATCCGCCCTCCGACACAGGTGCGATGTCGTCGGCGGCGATGTCCCGGCGCTCGGCCAGTCCGTAGGCGTCCAGCTCGGCCCAGGCCCGCGCACGGACCTCGGCCGGCGTGGCGCCCTCCAGCCCGATCATGCCGTGGACCCCGCGGGAGGCCGCGTTGCGGGGCGCGGCCGGGGACTCCGCGACCAGGGTCCGGTGGCGGTAGCGGGTCAGGGCCAGGGCGGCGGTGAGCCCTGCGGGGCCGCCTCCGACGATCACGGTGTCGTACTGCGCGGTGTCGTTCATGGGGTGCCTCCAGGGCAGGCTGACGAAAAACGAATGACCGATGGTCATATTACTGACCAATGGTCATTCGATCGTTTCCATTCCCCCAGGAGGAACCGTGACGCAGCGCACGCACTCACCCCCGCCCGCCGCACCACACACCGACTTCGACTGGGACGACGTCTACCGCGGTGAAGGCAGTGACACCGCCGCCCCCGACCCGTACCTGCCGGCCCCGGCCGAGAGCCTTGCTCCGGGACGGGCCCTGGACCTGGGCTGCGGCACCGGCGGCGACGCCCTCACGGAGCACGGCCGGCACGTCACCGGCGTGGACGCCTCACCCCGCGCAATCGCCGGCACCAGGGCCACCGCCTGCGCCTGCGGCCTGGACGACCGGATCGAACTCGCCATCGTCGACAGCGCCACCTGGCGACCCGAAACCACCTAGGCATTCGTCCTCAGCACCTACGTCCTGCCGCCCCGCGGCCCGGCCCGCACCGCCACCCTCGCCAGCCTGGCCGCCGCACTCGCCCGGGGCGGAATCCCGGCCCTGGGCGAGTGGGACGAGGAAGCCTGCGGCTGGGGACATCCCCGGGACCTGGCCACCCTCGCCGAGCTGACCGAAGCCTTGACCCTTCTCGGACTGCGGATCGCGCGGGCCGAGCGCAGGCCGGTGCCCGTGCACCACCACCCCGGCCACGAGCAGGAGCCGGCCGAGGACCGCCCCGTGATCGTGATCGCCAGCAGGCCGCATGACACCCTGGAGGCCACGCACTGACCGGCCGCCAGTCAGTCCCCCACCATCGAGGAGAGCCCGTGCCCGCGGAGAGGTCCGCCCCCGCCCAGCCGACCGGACGCTTCCAGCCCCCCGACGTCCGCCGCCGCCAGATCCTCGACGCCACGGCCGCACTGCTGCTGGACGACGGCCACGAAGCCCTGACCATCAGCAAGGTCGCCGCCCGCGCCGGGGTCGCCAAGGGCACGGTCTACCTCTACTTCGACTCCAAGCAGCAACTCCTGGCCGCGCTCCAGGCCGAGATGTGGGACCGCATGCTCCAGCAGCCCACCACCCTCCTGGAGCAGCCCGGGCTGACGTGGACCGAACGTCTCGACGGGCTCGTCGCCGCCTGGATCGCCGCCGAACAGGACCACCACGAGCTCTACCACCGGCTCTTCCACGAACCCGGTGGCAGCACCGAGGAACCCATGACCGCCGCCCGCGATCTGCTCGTCACCCTCCTCACACAAGGCCATGCGGCAGGCGAGTTCGACGTCCCCGACCCCGAACTCACCGCAGACTTCCTCACCCACGCCTACACCGGCCCCTGCCACCACACCCGGACCGACACCGACATCACCACAGCCGTCCAAGCCCTCTTCCGCCGCGTCGTCGCAGCCCGCCCACCGACCCAACCGCATTGAGCGCCGAATTCACCGCGGCAGAGCCCCTCCGGTGACCTCAGAACCGCTTTCGCGCAAAGCCCCTCACGATAGCTTCCGCGACCGGTCATCACCTCGGGCAAGAACCAGGGTCGGCGCCCCTCGGTCGCCACCGTCTACCGCATCCTCGCCGAGGAAACGGACGGCACCGAGTGGGCCCAGGGCATCACCCTCGACCTATCGTCACTTCGTGGCAGCTTCGGGAGCAGAGGGCCCTCTTGCGGAGCCTCCGGGGAGGCCGGGGAGGTCCGGGAGGAGCCGCAGGGCTCAGGCGAAGACCACGCAGGACGCCGCCGGGACGGCGAGCGAACCCGCCGGGTGCGGCACACCGGTCTCGGCGTCGATGTCGAACCAGGTGACGTCCCCGGAGCGCTCGTTGGCCGCGTACAGCCGGCTGCCGGTGGGGCCGAGCACCAGATCGCGTGGCCACTGGCCGCCGCACGGCACGGTCATGACGCGCTCGGCCTCGTCCCCGCCGGCGCCGAGCCGGAGCACCGCGATCGAGTCGTGGCCCCGGTTGGCGGCCCACAGGAACCGCCCGTCGCGGGAGACGGCCAGGGCGGAGGCATGGCTGGGCAGGTCGTACCCGTCGGGGAGCACGGACGCCTCACCGAGCGGTTCCAGCGCTCCCCGGCGCGCGTCCCAGCGGCACGCGGTGAGCGTGGGACGCAGCTCGCCCAGCACGTACACGTGCTTCCCGGCGGGATGGAAGGCGAGATGGCGGGGGCCCGTGCCCGGCGGCAGCGCGGTCTCGGAGTGGAGGACCGGCGCCGCCCCGCCCGCCGGATCGAGCGCGCACACCCGGACCGAGTCGGTGCCCAGGTCGACCGTGAGCACCCAGCGCCCGGAGGGATCGGGGAGCACCTGGTGGGCGTGCGGTTCGCCCTGCCGCTCCGGGTGCGGACCCCGCCCGTCGTGGCGCAGGACGCCGAGGGCGGGCCCGGGCAGGCCGCCGGGGCCGAGAGGGAGACTGCTGACGCTGCCCGAGCCGTAGTTGGCGGTCAGCAGCAGGCCCGGGGCGAGGGACAGATGGGTCGGTCCGGAGCCGCCCACCGGTACCGGCGCCCCGAGCGGTCGGGGCGGGCCCTCGCCACCGATGTCGAAGGCGGCGACCGACCCTTCCTCGGTCTCGGAGACCGCGTAGAGCACCGGCCCGCTCTCCGTCGTACCGGCCGCGAGGTACGACGGGTCGGCGACGGCGTCGGTCGCCGCGGTCTCCGTCAGCGCACCGGTCGCCGGGTCGACGGCGGCCGTGACGATCCCGCGGCCGCCCGCCGAGGTGAACGACCCGATGAACGCCCGTACCGCGTACCCGTGCTCCACTGGGGCCTCCCCTGGTGCTGCGCCGTCCGGCGCTCCCGCCGGCCGGTCGTGTGCCCTTCCCGGCCGACGGTAGCAGGCGGTCTAGACCAAGTCGGGCTCATGCGCGGGCTCCGGTGCCGGCTCCTCGCCCCGGGCCCGGGCGAGCGCATCCGGGTGGTGGACGAACAAGGGGTGTTCCTGCACCGTGTCGTACGTGCGGTGGAAGACGGCGGTCGCGGCGCCGGAGATCGGCGGCACGATCCAGGACCAGTCGGCCCCCACCCGGCGTCCCCGGCCGGCTTCCTGCTCCAGGTGAGCGAGGAAGCGGTGCGACTCCGTGTGGTGGTCGGTGATGGTCACACCGGCCCGGTCGAACGAGTGCAGCACGGCACGGTTGATTTCGACCAGCGCGCGGTCCTTCCAGAGGGTGCGGTCGGTGGAGGTGTCGAGGCCCAGCCGCGCGGCCACGACCGGCAGCAGGTCGTAGCGGTCGGTGTCGGCGAGATTGCGGGCGCCGATCTCCGTGCCCATGTACCAGCCGTTGAACGGGGCCGCCGGGTAGCAGATGCCCCCGATCTCCAGGCACATGTTGGAGATGGCGGGTACCGCGTGCCAGCGCAGCCCGAGCGAGGCGAACCAGTCGTCCTCCGGGTGACGCAAGGGGACTTCGTGCACGGCGTCGTCCGGCAGTCCGAACCAGCGGGGCTTGTCGTCGCTGCCCTGGACCACCAGCGGCAGTACGTCGAACTGCGTACCGGGACCGCCCGGCCACCCCAGGCCCGTCGCGTACGCGGTGAGCCCGGCGTTGCGCGGATCGCCGGTGACCCGGCCGGCGCCGTCGGTGTAGCCCGCGTACCGCACCAGTTGCTCGTTCCAGATGCGAGGGCCGGGGCGGCCGGGGGCGTCCGGTGCGAAGACCGTGATGACCGGCCGGATCCGGCCACCGTTCGTCGCCTCACGCAGATGGGCGGCGGCCTCGGCGGCGATGGTGTCGGCGTCGCGCACGTCGCGGCGGTCACGGACGCGCAGGGAGCGCCAGTAGAGGCGGCCGATGCAGCGGTTGCTGTTGCGCCAGGCCACGCGTGCCCCGTGAGCGAGTTCGTCTGCGGTGTGACGGTACGTACCGGTAGCATCGATCTCGGCGCGCACCGCGGCCAACCGGGCTGCCGGGTCGCCCGCCCCGCGCTCCTCCCGGTGGTAGAGCCGCAGGAACTCCTCGGCCTCCTTGCGCAGTTGTGCGAGGTCGGCTGCCGGTGCGGGCCGCACCGGGGCCGTTCCGGCGGGCCCGGAGTGGCCGACCGGGCACTGCCCCGGCGGAGGAACGGGCTCCGCCCGGACGAGCTGCGCTCCGGCCGGCTGGGGATCCGACGGGCGGGACTTGCGGACGGCGGCTCTACGAAGGAACTTCCGCATGGTGCGCACCCCGGTGTGTGAAGGCTATGTGGATGCCGCCCGATCTACCCCGAACCTGGCCTGATCCACCCTGTAAATGCCAGATGCACGTGCCCAGTTGGGAGCCGCCGCCCGGCGCACGGGGTCCCCGCTGACGCGCGTGCGTCCAGGCGCACGCCGGTAGGCGCCGGCAGCTGCCCGCCGGGCCGGCCGCCCGGGGCGGCGCGGCGGACCGCCGTCGGCCGGTTCACGCCGGACCGGCCGCCTCGCTGCCGTGGGCCGGTGCGCGCAGCGGGAGCCCAGCGGGTCACGGGAGCGCCCGGAGCACCTGGAGCGCGATGGCACGTCGTTGGGTCGCACGTGGTTCAGACGGTGACGAGCGGCGCTCGCGGGGACGTGCGCAGCGGCGTCGCGAGTCCGGCGAGGGCGTCCTCCAGGCCCTGGAGATGTGTGAGTGCGGCCTCGACGCCCGGGTGGTGGTGCGGGGCGACGCCGGCGAAGGCGGGGGCGGGACCGGGCTCAGCGTCGGACTCCAGCGCGCGCACCGCGGCCTCGACCCGCCAGCAGGCTGCGGCGAGCCGGGCGTCGTGAGAGGCGCGGGGGTCCGCCGCGACGGCGGCCAGCCCGCGTACCTCTCGTGCGCAGTCGTCCAGCAGGGCGAGGACCTGCCGGGCCCGGGCCTTACGGGCGCGCAGCGGGCTGAAGGGATGGACCAGGGGCGCCAGGGACATCCGTGCCCGGGCGAGGAGCTGCTCCAGCTCGGCGGCGTGCGGCGCCGGGTCGGCGGTCGCGTCCCCCGCGAGCCTGCGCATCGCGACGGTGGTGCACTCGTGCACACACCGCACGGTCAGCCGGATCCAGGCGTTGGTCGCCGAGTGGGTCGTGACGGGCAGCACGAACGCCACCGCGAGCGCCGCACCCAGGGCGCCGACCGCCGTCTCGGCGAGACGCAGCGCGAGCAGGGCGGGCCCCAGGGCCCCGAGCAGTCCGTACAGGAGCGAGACGAGCACGGTCACCGCGAACATCATCCAGCTGTACGAGACCGGGGCGCTGTAGAAGATCCCGAAGACGCACGCCAGGGTCAGGACGGCCGTCGGCAGCAGCGCGCCCTGGACGGGCATGGCGACGACCAGACCGGCGGCGATGCCGAGGACGGTGCCGAGGACCCTGCGGAAGCCCCTGACGAACGTCTCGCCGCGCGCGCTGGTGTTGACGAAGATCCACCAGGCGGCGCCGACGGCCCAGTACCAGCGCTCGTCGGAGAGCAGCTGTCCGGCGGCGAGGGCGAACGCCCCGGCCACGGTCACCTGGACGGCCTGCCGGGTGGTCGTCCGGCCGAGCCCCGTTCCGGCCGGGAGCGCGGGGGCCGCGGGCGGCGACACCCTCCGCTCGAAGCACCAGGCGCCGAAACGGACGGCGGAGGCGGCG
This sequence comes from Streptomyces sp. HNM0645, assembly GCF_030056615.1. NCBI lineage: Bacteria > Bacillati > Actinomycetota > Actinomycetes > Kitasatosporales > Streptomycetaceae > Streptomyces > Streptomyces sp. HNM0645. The sequence continues at coordinate 64,862 of NZ_JASHLT010000033.1, forward strand.
AGGACGGCGAGGACCACGGAGGAGTACAGCTCGGGGATCTGCGCAGGCACCGTGCGCAGGAACTGCGTCACGAAGAAGGTCATGAACGCGAAGACCCCGAGGGCGTGCCCGCGCGGGCCCCAGCGCCGTACGTAGACCGCGGCGCCGGCCACGGCCACGAAGGCGACGTCGCGGGCGCCGGGGGTGGCGTGCAGACCGGCGGCGAGGGCGAGCACCGGAAGACCCACGACGGGCAGCAGGGCGGTGGTGACTGCCTGGTCGCGGACCCGCGGGTCGGTGACCGTGAAAAGAGCCAGGAGCGCGGCGAGCCCTCCGGTGATGACCGCGGTGAGCGTGTGGCCCGTCAGTGCGCACACGGCCACGGCCACGGCGATGCCGAGGACGGCCCGCGTGGCGCTGCGCAGCCGCAGCAGCCCCGGGTCCGGAGCCACGAACACCCTCTTCAGCACTTCTTCCCGCCCTTTCGACGTACCGGCATGAAAAAGGCGCCGCGGGGTCCGCAGCGCCATCGACAGGTATATGAGAACATCCCCTGCCCCACTGGCTCAAGGCAGCCTTGATCCTATGGGCCATTGGCCGGGTCCTGGACGTCGAAGCACCCGAGCGGGCGAGCCATCGGACCAGCCAGGGGGGCACGGGCCGCCGGCCGGGCCCGGCCGGCGGCGAAGCTCACGCGCACCGGACCGGGCCTGGCGTCGGGAAACGGGCGGGGGCCCGGTGGGCATGCGCATGGTGAACGGAGCCGACCGGGCCCCGGTGCCGGATCCCGCGCCGGCCCGGCGGCGCCGAACGGCCCCTGGAAGGCCCGGTCCGCGCCGAAGGCGCCGCTCGGTTCGCCCTTCCGGATCCCCGGGCGGCACGACGCTCTCCCGCCGTGGCCGGATCCCGGTGAGGACGACGGAACGGCCCTGGACGTCCGTGGCCCGGTGGCGACGATCCGTCGTTCGACCGCACTGCGTGCGGGCGACCGGGGCGAGGTGTACGAAGGGCTGGTGACGGATCCGAGGGACGTGGCCGATGTGCTCGGCGGCCCGGAAGGGGGCAGCTGGTGATGACGACGCAGCATCCCGCCGACCGAGGCGGGCCCAGGCCGGGAAAGTTCGACCGACTCGCGGAGAAGGCCTCGAACCTCACCAGCTCACCGGCCTTCTTCGGGCTCTGTCTGCTGGTGGTCGCCGGGGGGTCGCGGTGCACTTCGCGGACGTCTCCCTGAAGTGGAAGATCTTCGCCGGGGAGTGCATGACGGCTGTCACCCTGATGCTTCTGGCGCTGCTGAAGAACTCGGAGCTGCGCAGCGAGCGTGCGCTCCAGCGGAAGCCGGACGCCATCGCCGCCGCGCTGCTCGAATCCCAGGAGGGCGAGCCCGGCAAGGCGCACGAGGACCTCAGAGCCGCCATCCGGATGGAGGAGGAGACCTGACGGGGGCCGGGGCGCGTAAGACTGGGCCATTGGTACAGTCACGGAGGGGAACGACGGGCTGCAGGGAGGCCGACGGCCATGGCGGTGGACGAACTCGACACCCGCATCCTGCGTCTGATGATCGAGCAGCCGCGCACCAGCGTGCGGGAGTACGCGCGCGTCCTCGGCATCGCGCGCGGAACCCTCCAGGCAAGGATCGACCGGCTGGAACGCAATGGTGTGATCACGGGTACGGGTCCGGTGCTGTCCCCCGCCGCGCTCGGTCATCCGGTGCTGGCGTTCGTCCACATCGAGGTCACCCAGGGGCATCTGGACGACGTGGGCGAAGCGCTGGCCGAGGTGCCGGAGATCGTCGAGGCGTTCTCCATCACGGGCGGCGGAGACCTGCTGACCAGGGTGGTCGCCCGGGACAACGGCCATCTGGAGGACGTGATCCAGCGCCTGATCAATCTGCCGGGCGTCGTCCGCACACGGACGGAGATGGCGCTGCGGGAACGTGTGCCGCACCGGATGCTGCCGTTGGTCGAGTCGGTCGGCCGGCGCACCCGCACGGTGCGCTGACCTCGGCCCGGACGGCCGTTCGGCATGCTGGGGGCATGAGCACTGCGCGCACTGCGGTCATTTTCGATCTTGACGGAACCCTGGTGGACAGCGAACCGAACTACTACGAAGCGGGCCGACGCGTCCTCGCCGGGTTCGGCGTCACGGACTTCACCTGGGAGCACCACACCCGCTTCATCGGGATCGGCACCCGCGAGACCCTGGAGCGGCTGAGCGAGGAGTACGGGCTCGACGCGTCCATCGAGGATCTGCTGGCCGGCAAGAACCGCGCCTATCTGGAGCTCGCCCGTACGGGAACCGATGTCTACCCGGAGATGCGGAAGTTCGTGGAGCTGCTCGACGCGGCGGGCGTACCCATGGCCGTGGCCTCCGGTTCCTCCCGCGCCGCCATCGAGGCGGTGCTCGCCTGCACCGGCCTCGACGCGTACCTCACCACACTCGTCTCCGCCGAGGAGGTCGCGCACGGCAAGCCGCGCCCCGACGTGTTCCTGGAGGCCGCGCGCCGACTGGGCGCCGACCCGGCCCACTGCGTGGTCCTGGAGGACGCCCCGCCCGGGGCCTCGGCGGCGCACGACGCAGGTATGCGCTGCATCGCCGTCCCCTACGTGCCGGACACCTCCAAGGACGAGGCGTTCCGCACGGCGGGGCTGATCTTCCCGGGTGGACAGGCGGAGTTCACGGCGCAGGCGGCGTACGACTGGATCGGGCGGTCGGCCCCGGCCCTGTGAGGCCGTATCGCCCCCGGGCACGGCCGCAGCGGGTGCGGCAGGCCCTGCTTGTACCCGGCCACCACGTCGGTCGCGTCGTCGGGGCAGGGCGAGATTCACGAACCGGCTTGACCCTCACGTTGCGTGAGGCCGGAGAGTGGGACACATGAGCGACTACTACAACGCGTTCGAGATGAGTCCCGTGCCCGCTCCCGGTCCGGATGCGGTTCCGCCGGAGCCGTTCCGTGGCATCTACGGAATGCCCGCGTTCGTGACGATCCCCACGAGCGACTTGGCGGCGTCGGTGGACTTCTGGACTCGTGGACTCGGGTTCTTCGAACTGTTCGGCATCCCCGGCACGCTTGTGCATCTGCGCCGGTGGGCGTTCCAGGACGTACTCCTCGTCCAGGCGGCGAGCGTTCCGGACCGGGCACCTGCGATGAGCTTCGGTTTCGCGTGCGTGCTCAGCGAGGTCGATTCCCTTGTCGAAGCCTGTCGTGCGGTGCGCCCGGACTCGGTCGACGGCCCCCGGGACACCCACTGGAACACCCGCGACGTGGAGGTGGTAACCCCCGAGAACGCACGGATCGTCTTCACTGCGGCGAAGCCCTTCGATCCGGCCAGTCAGGAGGCGCGGAACCTTGAAGCCGTCGGGATCACCCCGCCGCGCGGTGTTCGCGGCGGCAGTAAGGAGGAACATGCCTGATGCCGCTGACGCCGACGGCCTGACCGTCGGTCAGGTCTCGGCGCTCGTAGGCGTGACGGTCCGCGCGCTGCACCACTGGGATGAGATCGGTCTGGCGCGACCGTCGCTGCGCACGGCTGCCGGATACCGGCTCTACACCGCCGGTGATCTGGAACGCCTGCACCGCGTCGTCGTCTATCGTGAGATCGGTCTCGCTCTGGACAGGATTCAGGTCGTCTTGGACGACTCGGCCGCAGACGTGCCCGGCGCATTGCGCGCACAGCGCACCCGGATTGCTGAACGGATCGACCGCCTTGAGGAGCTCAGCGCCGGACTGGACCGGATGATCGACGCCCACGAGCGCGGCACGCCGCTGACCGTCGAGCAGCAGGCCGCGCTCTTCGGCCCCGAGTGGAACCCGGACTGGCCTGCCCGAGCCCGTCAGCGCTACGGGGATACGACGCAATGGCGGCAGTACGCCGAACGCTCAGCCTCTCGCGATCCGGAGGAATGGCAGGCCGTCGCCGACGCCATGGCCGGCTTCGAACGCGCCCTCGGGGATGCGATGGACGCCGGCGTCACATCCGGCGACCCGGAAGCGCATCAACTTGTTGAGTGGCACCGCGAAGTCTTCGCCCCGTACTTCCCCCTCACCAGGCAGATGCAGGTCTGTCTCGGCCGCATGTTCGAGGCCGATCCGGAATTCGCCGCCCACTACGACGGCATCCGCGCGGGCCTTGCCACGTGGTTCCGTCGAATCATCGACGCCAGCGCGCTCGCCCACGGCATCGACCCCGACACCGCGACCTGGCAGTAGAGCGCGGGGCCGGACCTGGCCGCGGCATCGTCCGGTGGCAGAGCTCGACTGCGTGAGGCCCGGCACCGCCATGCTGAAGGCGCGAATCCGCTGGTCGACGCGAGGTCATGCGCGGGTGGCCCGCGCTCGACCGGTGCCCGCGGGGCGGGCAGCGCGCGGTGAACGGCTTGCCGGGTTGGTGTGAGGCCGCGGCCCGGCGCCCCCGCTGTCGCCAACCCCGACCACGCTCCGCCAGGGTGCCGTCCAGCAGGAGGTAGTCGGGGTCTGCTTCACGCAGCGTGCGCAGCAGGCCAGGCAGGCGGTCGGGGAGAAGACCGATCTCCGCGGCCGTGCAGGTGTGTGCAGGTGCCGGCGCAGACGCCGAAGACGGACCGTGAACTACGCGAGTTGGTCGTCCCGACGCGGTACGCCGGTTCAACCAGAGCACTCTGGTGCGGCAGGACAGAACACCAACGAGGCTCCCGTGGTGATGGATTGAGACGTCGAGCACCTCCCTCAACGGCGCCGCGGCCCCGTACCGTTGAGGACCCATGCATCGTCACCCGATCACTGGTCACGACGAAGGGAGCTCAGCGACTGCACCGCCCGACGGGACGCCATCCGTTGTCGCCCATCACGTCGGAGAGACTGCCGATCGCGGCGCACCTCTTGCCGGTCGCGGAGCGTCTCTGCGGTCGAGTGGCCCGTGCCGCCAGGGTGGCCGCCCCGCTCCGGCGGCAGTGACCAGGCAGCCGCCCCGGTTGACGGTAGGTCAAGTAAGGCTCGCGGAACGGCTCTGAGCACCGCTGTTTCACGGTGTGTGCCGTGTCACGCATTTCAAGGGCCAGCTAAGTTGTCTGCATCACAGCGGAATTGTCCATTTTCATCCATGCTCGAAATGGTTACCGACTGCCGAAGTGGACTCCGTCGGCAACGTCTTGGGCCCGAAATGCCAAAGTGACCCATGACACAGCACTCGCGACATTCCTTCGTTTTCCCATGGAAAGGTGCCCCACTATGGCCGCTTACCTCTGTCCTCCTGCCGTGATATACGGCGAGCACGACGTGGAGACCAGCCAGATCGTTGCGGAGGTGCGCGGGCGCCATCCGCAGGCGGCGTGGGCACCGCGGATCGACAGCATCGCGGCCGGCACGGGCATTGAGACCCGCGGGTGGATGCTGCCGCTGGAGGCCGCCGTCGCGCCTGGCAACGGCGGCAGCCTGAGGGCTGTCGGCATCGGGGCGGCCCAAGAGGCGCTGGCACTCGACGGGTTCACCCAGCAGGACGTGGACCGTGTGATCGCCGCGCTCGAGACGATACCCGCACCACAGACGGTCCAGGAGCGCACCGCGCCGGCCTGGGAAGCCGTGCAGTCCTACGGGGAACGTGCGGCGCGGGGGGCCCTGCAGATCGCCGGGCTGGACGCCGCGGACATCGACTGCCTGATCACCAGTCACTCCACCACCCCGGCGCTGCCGGGTCTGGACATCGCCCTGGCCAACAGACTTCCGCTGCGCAACGACGTGATGCTACAGCCGGCGACGCAGTGGGCCTGTATAGCGGGAACCCGCTCCCTGGCGCTGGCGGCGGATCTCGTGGCCGCGGACCCCGACCGGGTGGTCCTGGTCGTGATCTCGGAGGCGCTGAGCACGACCTACCAGCCTGCGGACGACACTCTCGAGTCCCTGATCGTGAGGTTGCTGTTCGCGGACACCGCGGTCGCCATGGTGGTCACCGGCCGCCCGAGGTCCGAGTCGGTACTGCGGCTGGACGCCGCCTGGCACCACACCCTGCCCGGCACCCAGAACCTGCACCGCCTGGAGACACGGTCGGACGGCACCCACTTCGTGATGGACCGGCGCGGGCCGCGCGCCGTTCAGGAGACGGTCACCGCGATGTGGGAGTGGCTCCGCGTCCGTTACCAGGACAACCCCGACTCCTGGCACCCCGACGTGCTGCTCGCGCACCCCGGCGGGACCCGGGTGCTGGAGTACATGGAGCAGACGATGCCCGACGCGTGGCCGTCGGGGCTGCTGGACTACAGCCGGGACAGCTACACGAGCGGCAACCGCGGAGGCGCCGCCGTGTTCGACATCATGCGGCGAGCACACGACGCGGGTCAGAAGTCGGGCAGTCGCGCCGTCCTGTACGCGGCGGCACCGGGGCTCACCGCCACCGCCCTGGAAGGCGAGTGGCTGTAGTACGATCCCACGCCACCTGTACCAGCAAACGGGCCGTCCGCGTCACCGGTACCGCAGAGGGCACGGTCCGCACCGTCGGCGGGGCCGGCTGACGCTCACGCCGACCGTACGTTCGCCGAGCCCCCGCCCCACAGTCGCGTCACCTCGCGACTTCCGCCCAGACCACCTTGCCGGTGTCCGTCCACCGCACCCCCCACCGTGTGGTGAGCCTGTGCACGATGTGCAGACCACGACCGCCGTCGTCGAGGAGGCTGCCCCGGCTCAGACGTGGCCTGCCGTTGCCGGTGTCGCCCACCTCGCACAACAGGCCGTGACCGGCCCTGATCAGCCGTACCGTGATGGGACCGGCGGCGAAGCGCACCGCGTTCGTGACCAGTTCGCTGACCAGCAGCAGCACGTTGTCCCGGGTGTCGTCCCTGGTACGCCATTTCCTCAGCAGCGCGGACACCTGCGAGCGGGCACGGGCGGGGGCGTCGTCGCGGGCGGGCAGTCGCCAGACCGCGGTGTCCCCCTTGCGGTAGCCGATCATCCGCGCGAGCAGCAGGGTCACATCGTCGCGCTGGCGCACGGGTGCCAGCGCGGACACGATGTGCCGTGCGGCCTGCTGCAGGGAGTCCCAGGGGTGCACCCCGGACACGGCGTCCGCCAGCCTGACGATGCCCTCGTCGATCGACGCGGCCGGATCCTCCACCAGCCCGTCGGTGAAGAGAGCGAGCAGGGATCCCGGGGGTGTGTGGAACGTGTGCACGTCGAACGGCTCCCGCAGTGCGAACTCGGCGCCCAGGCCGGGGTGAGGGCTGATCGCGAGCGGGCCCGCGTGCCCGTCCGGGGAGACCAGGACCGGGGGAAGGTGGCCGGCGCTGGACAGCGCCACATGGTGGCTGACCGGGTCGTAGAGGGCGATGCAGCAGGTCGACCCGAGGGCGCTGTAGCCGGCCGCCAGCCCGGACTCCGCGTCGTCCAGCATTGTCACGGTCTTGTCCAGGTGCTCCAGTACCTCGTCGGGCGCGAGCCCCGCGGACAGCAGCGCGCGGGCCTCCATGCTCAGCTGGCCCATGGTTGCCGCAGCTCCCAGGCCGTGCCCGACGACATCACCGACCACCAGTGCGGTACGGCCGTCCGGCAGCGGGAAGCTGTTCACCCAGTCGCCGCCGACGCCCGCGCTGTCCGGCGTGGCGGGCTGGTAGACGCTGGCGATCTCAATGGTGTCGCCGCCGGACCGGGGAAGCAGCCGCCGCTGCAACGCCAGCACCTGCGTGTGCTCGCGATGGTGCTGACGGGCCAGGTCGACGTGATGGGCAGTCCTGGCAACCAGTTCCTGCAAGTCGAGCAGCTCACTGTCGCGGAAGGGACGGTCCGCCCGCCGCCAGACCTCCGCCACGCCCAGCACGACGGACGGCGCGCCGTCCAGGACCAGCGGTATGCACGCCACACCCGCCGACCGGTCGCCGGGCACCAGGGCACGCATCACTCGCGGACTGCCGAGTACCCGCTCGACCGCCTCCCGGTCGGGTAGGACGATGGCCTGCGGGGCGTCGTCCCGCAGGACCGCCCGCGCCAGGAGGCGACTGGCATCGCTGGGAAGGTCGTCACCCGGAGTCGCGTAGCCGTCGGGCCACGCCCGGTCCGGCACCAGAGCCGCCCGCCGTAGCCGGATGCGCCCCTGCCCCTGCCCGGTGACTCCCTCGCCCGTCCACACCGCGAAGTCGAGGTCGACGGCGGCCACGTCTCCCCAGGCCAACAGGGACTGCGCCAGCGACTGCGCGGTCTCGCCGATGTCCAGCGAGGTACCGATCGCGGTCTCGGCCGCGTACAGGTGCAACCTCCTGGCCATGGCGATCAAGGAGACGGTCAGGCCCTCGTGAGGCAACGCGGCAGGCAGGATGCTCATCGAGACCACCAGCTCCGACCCGTCGCCGCGTCGCAGGCGCTGGATCCGGGCGACGTGCGCCTCACCGGTCTCCAGGACCTGCCGCAACCGCCGTGTGACCGTCGGTACGTCCCCGGGGGGCAGGAAGTCGACGAAAGAGCTCCCGGTCACGGCGTCCAAACCCGCGAATACAGGGGCGTCCAGATTGCAGCGGGTGATTCTCAGATCCCTGTCCAGGTTGACCGCGCCGAGAATCTGATCCTGACGGCCGGCTGCCGGGCCGTCGGGTACGCGAGGGTGGGTGGTGCGGTCGCCCCGCGCGTCGGCAGGATCAGGGGCCGCTGCCGCTCCGCCGCGCGGGATGTAGCGCCCCAGGGCGCTGCTGACCATGTCGAACGCCGAAGAAGAGGGCGAGGGAGAGGGTGTGGAGTCCATGCGGCTCTCTCAGCAATCCCCGGCGCAGCGCCGGGGCCGTACTCGGACCCGTGCGACGGGGCCCCGAGATCCCTGATCGCACACCTCATTGAATAACACCGGGGGGCGCTCCGCCCACACCAGCGGATCGCCCGGCGAACGCGGACGGTGAGCACACGCCGCTGCTTCGGCCGACGGCAGGCGAGGGTAGTCGTGGTGTCGATGCGGACGGCCCGCCCGGCCAAGCCGTTGACCTCCGGTGCGCGTAGGACATCGTTCAACTTCCTCTGCCATCGACCGACCGCCAGAGGTGCTCATCGGACGGCAGTCACCCCAGGAAGCTCAGCCGGACCCGACGGAAGGTGGAGATCACCTCGGACTCCGACTGGCAAGGCGCCGCCGGCACGGTGCGCACTCCCCTCAAGCGCCCGAAGGGCCAGGGGCACACCTCACTCCCCTCGCGTCGAGATCTCCCACAGCGCGGTGTGGACCCACGACGGGACGGTCGACCTCCTCCTCGGCCACCAGGAGAGCTCGACCGTGATGTCCGGCAAGCGCGTGCCGCCGATGTACGACCAGCAGATCGACTACAGCGCGCCGGTCCCCGTCCCCGCGACCGACTTCAGTTCCTGACTACGCCGGACGGTCACCGCGGATGATCACGTGGTCGTGAAGATGGACATCGAGGGTCCGAGTATCCCGTGCTCAGCAAGCTGCTCACCGACGGGACGATCAACCTCATCTCCGTGCTCCACATCGAGTGGCACTACGACCGCTTCCCCGCCATGAGCCGAGCCGACCACGACCAGGTCGCCAACGCCGTATCAGCAACGCATCCATCAGGGCCAAGCTGTCGGCGGCAGGCTCAGCCGGCGCGGGAGCGACGACATCCGCAAGGTCGGCGACAGCCTCGCAGCAGCCGACGTCACCGAGGACCGGATGCTCGTCAGCCCGATGTCCCGCTGTCGTCGTTCCGCCGCTCTGCTCACCGCCGCGCTCACTCCCGCCGACGTGCGGGGGGACGAGCGCCTGGCCGCCGAGAACAGCGGCTACCTCGGAGGCCGGCCCGGGGAGCTCGCCGCAGCTGAAGCCAACCGCCGAGGCGTCCCGATCCACCAGCTCCGCACACCGGGCGGCGAGTCATCCGAGGACGTCCAATCCCGGTACGCGCGCCTGTGGGAAGAGGTCTGCGCCGGGCCGCACCGTACGACGGTCCTCATCGGGCACGGCGGGGACATCGCCTGCCTGCTGCTGCGGCTGACGGGGAACGGCTTCGATCGCTGCCTCGAGTACGTGCCCGGGTCTGCGGGCGTCACGTGGGTCGAGGTCGACGACAACAGTCCCCGTGTCCGGCTGATGAACGTGTCGGCTGCGAACCCGGCCACGCGCCTCCACACCCGTACCGTCCGATGAGAGCGCGGACGGTACGGGTGCGAGCGATACGGTCAGGCGTCCTCGGCGCCGCCGAAGCGGGCCCGGTAGGATTCCAGGTCCTCGTCCGTGATCTTCGTGAAGAGCACCGGCGGGACGGTGAACGCGGTGCCGGCCGGGACCGTGTCCAGGGCCGTGGCCTGCTCGGCGGTCACCCAGGTCGCGGTGTCGCCCTCGAGCGCGAAGGCGCCGCGCATGGCGGCGGCCGTGGTCGGGATGAACGGCTCGGAGACGACCGCGTACAGGTGGATCAGGTTCATCGCCGTGCGCAGGGTCAGCGCGGCGCCGTCCGGGTCGGTCTTGATCTCCAGCCAGGGGGCCTTCTCCTCCAGGTAGGAGTTGCCCGCGGCCCACAGGGCGCGCAGCGCGGCCGCGGCCTTGCGGAACTGGAGGGCCTCCATCTGCTCCTCGTACTCGGCGAGCAGCCGCGCGATCTCCTCGCCCAGCTTCGCCTCCGCCTCGCCGGCCGCGTGACCCGCCGGGACCTCGTCGCCGAACCGCTTGCGGGAGAAGGACAGCACGCGGTTGACGAAGTTGCCGAGGGTGTCGGCCAGGTCCTTGTTGACCGTGGCGGTGAAGTGCTCCCAGGTGAAGGAGGAGTCGTCGGACTCGGGGGCGTTGGCGACGAGGAAGTAGCGCCAGTAGTCGCCGGGCAGGATCTCCAGGGCCGCGTCGGTGAAGACACCGCGCTTCTGGGAGGTCGAGAACTTGCCGCCGTAGTACGTCAGCCAGTTGAAGCCCTTGACGACGTCGACCTTCTTCCACGGCTCACGCACGCCAAGCTCGGTGGCCGGGAACATCACCGTGTGGAAGGGGACGTTGTCCTTGGCCATGAACTGCGTGTAACGGACGGTGTCGTCGGCCGCGTACCACCACGACTTCCAGTCGCGCACCTCGTCGTCGGAGGCGGCGTCCGCCCACTCCTTCGTCGCGCCGATGTACTCGATCGGGGCGTCGAACCAGACGTAGAAGACCTTGCCCTCGGCCGCGAGGTCCGGCCAGGTGTCCGCCGGGACCGGGACACCCCAGTCCAGGTCGCGGGTGATCGCGCGGTCGTTCAGTCCCTCGGTCAGCCACTTGCGGGCGATGGACGTGGACAGGTGCGGCCACTCCGCGCTGACGGTGGCGATCCACTCCTCGACCTCGTGCTGGAGCTTGGACTGCAGCAGGAAGAGGTGCTTGGTCTCGCGGATCTCCAGCTCGGTGGAGCCGCTGATCGCCGAGCGCGGCTCGAGCAGGTCGGTCGGATCCAGGACCCGGGTGCAGTTCTCGCACTGGTCGCCGCGAGCCTTGTCGTAGCCGCAGTGCGGACAGGTGCCCTCGACGTACCGGTCCGGCAGGAAGCGGCCGTCGACGGGCGAGTACACCTGGCGGATCGCGCGTTCCTCGATGAACCCGTTCTCGTTCAGCTTGCGCGCGAAGTGCTGGGTGATCTCGACGTTCTGCTGCGACGAGCTGCGCCCGAAGTAATCGAAGGCCAGCTCGAACCCGTCGTACACGGCCTTCTGTGCGTCGTGTGCCTGAGCACAGAACTCGTCAACCGAGAGCCCTGCCTCCTTGGCGGCCAGCTCGGCCGGCGTGCCGTGCTCGTCGGTCGCGCAGATGTACAGGACGTCGTGACCGCGCTGGCGGAGGTACCGGGAGTGCACATCCGCCGGAAGCATCGACCCGACCATGTTGCCCAGGTGCTTGATCCCGTTGATGTAGGGAAGCGCGCTGGTGACCAGGTGTCGAGCCATCCTTGGATGCTCCATTTCGTACGTACGGCGCCGATGGCGGTGCCACGGCGGGCCCAAGTCGGGAAGCTGCAGCCGAAGCGATCACTCAGATCACATTTCGACGTCACGCATGGTGACGCAACAGGTCTACAGGCCACCGACATCGTATCGAACCGGAGGTTTGCCCCTCCCGCGGATTCTGCCGCCACCGCGCAGAGCTCAAAAGGCACTCGGCCGTCCGAGACAGGCGGCCAAGCGAGTCTCGTACGGCCGAGGCACCTCCCATCTTAGTGGTCGGCTCCGGAAGTCCTTCGGGGGTTGCGGGGTCCACGACTTGCTGCGCATCCCCGACACGGGATGAGCAAATCCGGTGTCCTGTCTCCTCCTTGGCGACCTGCGACAGTCCAGGCCAGTGGCTTACTGACTCACCAGGCGGGGCGGATCGGCCCAGGTGGTGTAAGCCGGGTCAGGTCGGCGACAAGTTCACTGAAGCGCGCCTCGCCCAGCGCCTCTCGCCATGGTGCGACGGCAGCCCGGGCTGCCTGGTCGGCGGCGCGAGTGGCGGCCCAGCCGGCCTCGGTCAGCCCCAAGAGCCGGGCGCGGGCATCGTGGGGGTGCGGATGCCGCGCCACGTACCCCTTGCGGACCAGCTCCTCGACCAGCTGGGCGGCAGCCTGCTTGGTCACCCCCAAATGCTCGGCCAGGCTGGCCGTAGTGGCGCCGCCCAGGGAGATGCGGGCAAAAGCGAAGCCGTGTGCAGGCCGCAGGTCCTCGAATCCCTGCTGGGACACGCGAGCATGGATCTCCTGCACCAACTGTCCGGAGAGTGCCAGCACGAGTGCGGAGAAGGCCAGAGCGTCATCCATGGCTTGACTATAACTCGTCAAGCTGCTTGTCTTAATGGACAAGTTTCTTGTCTATAGGGAGGCTGGCATGCCCTTCATCCGCAGTGACGAGGCCGTCGTGCACGAGATCCACGGAACCCGCTTCGTTTCCTACATCCGTCCGGGCACAGGCAGCCGGGATCTCGCCGCCTGGCGCGGTGAGATCCCGGCCGGAACGGTGGGTCCGGCCCACATGATCAGTCACGAGGAAACGTTCTATGTTCTGTCCGGCCGCCTCCGGCTTACCATCGGCGGCGAGAGCGCCGAACTCGGCGTCGGTGACGCGGCGGTGGCTCCGGCAGGCTCCGAGCTGGCGGTTGCCAATACCACCGACCAGCCCGCGCACATGTGGGTCACTACACGGGTCGGGCTCAGCGCCAAGCTGGCCGACGGCAGCACCATCACGCCGCCCTGGACTCATTAAGCCCGCAGAGGGCCGGTGGCCACGCTTCCCGGATCAGCGACACCTCGGTCACAACCGAACCGTCCACCCTCTGCTGCTGGGTGAAGGGACGTACACGGCCGAAGCAGCGCACACCCACGGCGGCCCCGGCAAGAGCCGCCCGCCGGGTCAAAGCAAGGTCATCAAGCATGGCGTGAATGATGCCGCATCAGTCGATCCGGCAGGGTGCGACCCGTCGTGATCCACTTCTCCCGATCGGCCCGTCTGCCATGCCCGTTGCCCCGGCCCGCCCGATAGTCCCGACCGCCGCCGAGCGCGAGCGGTTGAAGAAGATGGCCTACGGCCACAAGACCGAGCACCGGCTGCGGGTCCGCGCCCAGATCCTCCTGCACGCGGCACGGGGGCGCTCCAACGCGCGCATCGCCCACGAGACGGGCCTGCACCTGGACACGGTCCGCGCCTGGCGGCGCCGGTTCGCCCAAGGCGGGCTGCCGGCTCTGGCCGACCGCAAGCGCTCGGGGCGCCCCGCCCGCTTCACCCCCGTGCAGGTCGCCGAGGCCAAGGCTCTGGCCTGCCAGTTACCCGCCGAGACCGACGTGCCGCTGTCACGCTGGTCCTGTCCGGAGCTGGCCGCCGAGCTGACCGCGCGCGGAATCACCGAGACCGTCTCCGCGTCCACGGTGCGCCGCTGGCTGCGCGAGGACGCGCTCAAGCCCTGGCAGTACCGGTCCTGGATCTTCATCCGCGACCCGGACTTCCGCGCCAAGGCCCAGCGTGTCCTTGACCTCTACGCCCGCACGTTCGAGGGTGCCTCGCTGGGAGAGGACGAGTACGTCCTCTCCAGTGACGAGAAGACCTCCGTCCAGGCCCGCTGCCGCTGCCATCCGACCCTGGCCCCGGGCCGGGCCCGGGCAATGCGCGTCAACCACGAGTACGGCCGCGGCGGCGCGCTGGCCTACCTGGCCGCCTACGACGTCCACCGCGCGAAGGTCTTCGGCCGCTGCGAGCCGAAGACCGGCATCGTCCCCTTCATGGCCCTGGTCACCCAGGTCATGACCACCGAGCCCTACGCCAGCGCGAAACGCGTCTTCTGGATCGTCGACAACGGCTCCTCCCACCGGGGGAAGAAGGCCATCGACCGTCTGACCAAGGCGTTTCCGAATGCGGTCATGGTCCACACCCCCATACACGCCTCCTGGACAAACCAGATCGAAATCTTCTTCTCGATCGTCCAGCGCAAGGTCGTTACGCCCAATGAGTTCACGGACCTGACGCAGGTCCGGGACCGGCTCCGAGCATTCGAAGACCGCTACAACGCCACGGCACAGCCATTCCAGTGGAAGTTCACCACCGCCGACCTGGACGATCTGCTGGCCCGGCTCGACCGGCACACACCCGCCGACCGACAAGAAGAATCCTCCGTCGCCCTGGCAGCCTGATCAACCCCCGAAGGACTTCCGGAGCCGACCACTTAGACGTCGTTTCTTTTGGTGTGATCGTTCGTTGAACCGTGCATGACGGATCTGGTTGAGCGGCTGGTGCCGGACGAGTTGTGGATGCTGTTCCGCCGGGTGGTGCCGCCGACGAAGGTCATACGGCCGCAGGGCGGCGGCCGGCGTCGAGCGGGTGACCGCGAAGCCTTGGCCGCGATCATCTTCGTGGCCACCTCGGGCTGCACCTGGCGACAGCTCCCGCCGGTGTTCGGCCCGAGCTGGCAGACGGTCTACCGACGTTTCGCCCAGTGGAGCCGGGCCCGGGTCTGGGCCCGGCTCCACCGCGTCATCCTTGACGAACTCGGCGCCCGTGGTGAACTGGACTGGTCGCGCTGTGCGATCGACTCCGTCAGCATGCGGGCCGCAAAGGGGGGCCTCTGACGGGACCGAATCCGACCGACCGTGGCAAGCCCGGATCGAAAATCCACTTGATCACCGACCGGAACGGGCTGCCGCTCTCGCTCGGCATCTCGGGCGCGAACATGCACGACAGCCTCGGTCTGGAACCGCTCGTGCGGGGCATCCCTCCGATCCGGTCCCGGCGTGGACCTCGCCGACGGCGCCCCGGCAAGCTCCACGCCGACAAAGGCTACGACTACGACCACCTGCGTCGCTGGCTCCGCAACCGCGGCATCCGCCACCGCATCGCCCGCCGTGGCATCGAGTCCTCCGGGCGGCTCGGCCGTCACCGCTGGGTCGTCGAACGGACCGTGTCCTGGCTCGCCGGCTGCCGCCGACTCCACCGCCGATATGAGCGCAAGGCAGAACACTTCCTCGCCTTCGTCGGCATAGCCGCGGCCCTCATCTGCCACCGCCGCCTCACCAAATGAAACGACGTCTTAGCTTGGCGTTTAACCGCGTTGTGTTTGGTGTTCCTTGATCGATTCGGCGCGTTTGATGGTTTTGCCGACGTCGTGGCGCTTGGCACGTTGCTTGTTCTTCGAGCCGGGAGGCCGTCCAGGCCCGGGCCGGGTTGGTTTCGGTGCGGTCGCT
>NZ_JASHLT010000034.1:0-78252 GCF_030056615.1 Streptomyces sp. HNM0645
GGCATTCCGCCCTCGGCTACCTCACACCGGTCGAGTTCGAACAGCAACTGATCACGTCACGTACGCTGTCACTCGTCGCATGAAACTCGGTGTCCACTCCCGGGGATCAACCTCACCTGCCCGTCTGCTGGCTGCTGGCCGAATGGCCCGCCGACCAGCCCGAACCCGTCCAGTTCTGGCTGTCCAACCTGCCCGCCGACACGGCGCTGGCCACACTCGTGCGCACCGCGAAACTACGCTGGCGCATCGAGCACGACTACCGCGAGATGAAGCAGACCCTGGGCCTGGCCCACTTCGAAGGCCGCACCTGGAGAGGCTGGCACCACCACGTCACCCTCGTCTCCGTCGCCCACGCCTTTTGCACCCTTCAGCGCATCACCCGGTCCCCAAAAGAGACGGCGCCGGCCTGAGCCTCTACCAGGTCGCCCGCGAACTGCAGCTACTCCTCGCGGTCTGGACCGGCGCCTGCCCCACCTGTCACCGCAACATGCCAGAACCGATACCGACCTGACCAAGCACTACTAGGCGCTTCTCCAAGGCAAGCAGTCCTGGCCCAGACGGGCCGGCGCACGACCCCGGGACAGCAGTTCGGGCTGGACGCGCGCTTCCGCTTCCGCGAACGCCGCCCAGCCTTCCTTGCGTGACAGCGTCAGCGCGTCGAGCCGGTGCGCGTCCCCGGGCGTCCACATGTTTTCGCTGTTCACGCATCCTCCAGCGCATCGGCGTAGAAGTCGCTGTCGTCTTCCAGCTCCACGACCTCGGCATCCTCGGCCACGTCGTCATCGCCCATCTCCTGCGCAGCCTCGGGCGCGAGCAGCGGTTTCCGCCGCGTCCGGCAGATCCATCAGGCGCCTCACGCTCGGCAGCGCGGCGACGCCCTCCTCGGGCTCGGGCAGATCCAGGGCGGCCTGTTCCCGGGCGAGCCGCAGCGCCATGCGGCGCTCGACCAGCGTGGTGCCCAGGCCGAGGTTCCATCGCTCGAACAGATCGCGGACCGCGGCCTTGTCGTCCGGGAACCGGTCACGGGCCGCGGCCAGGCGGCGGGCGAACTGCAGGGCCTCCTCGCTCACCGGCATGTCCCGGCCCGGCGCATGCTCCCAGGCCAGCGCGTGCCACCGGCGGCTCGCGGGATCGCGGAAGTAGACCGAGTTGATGTCGTCCGGGTTCACCGCGACCGCCCACCTGCCGTCCCGCTCGTCGCTGAGCAGACCGCGGTAGGGGTCCAGGGCGGCGCCGTTGTAACGGCGCGCGTCCAGGTCGATGCCGTAGTGCTGGATCTTCCGCCGCTGGACCCGCAGGAACTCAAACGCCAGATCCGGATCGCGCGGGACCTCGATGTAGCCGGCCAGGTTCAGCCCGTGCTCGAACATCGCCGCAGGCGACATCCGCAGCCCCGGCACCCTGGGATCGACCAGACTCGTGTGCGGCCTCACGTGATACACGCAGGCCACCCATTCACGGATGATCGCCTCAAGTTCGTGGAGGAAGAAGAACGCCTCCCCCTCTGGTCTCTCCCCGCGCGAGTGCAGATCGGGGCCCTTGTAGCCGGGCAGGCCCTGCAGCACGTCCTCACGCAGGGTCAGAAAAAATCTCTCCAGCGGGCCCTTGTCCCGGCCCGTCCGCAAACGAGCCGGCTGCACCGAGGGGTGATCATTCCGAGCTGGGTATTCTCAGCACCGCGTCATAAGTGCTATTCAGGGGTCATCGCTCGCGAGAACATGACGCGGATTCTGAGTACCTACACGTCGGTGCCCTTGATGTGCTGAGCGGGATTGTGTCCCGCTTCGAGCAGCTGGACCGCCCACATCAGGTCCTGCGTGCCCTCGTGCTTGACCATGCCGGGACTCACCCCCAGCCGGAACGTACCGGGCGCGGGCTTGCCGTCCGGCGTGTGCGGCAGGACGTCCAGCGGCGAAGGCCCGTCGGAGAGGTATACGGCGCAGTCCGACAGGAGCGCGACCGGGACGAGTGCGTCGTCCTCCAGGACAAGATGCCCGGTGGGCGGGGGTGCCTGCTGTGTGGCGAGCGCCGTCCTGAGCAGCTTGCGGTGCATGTTGACGCGCGCGGTGGAGATGACGGCTGCCCGGATGTCCGGGCGCCAGGTGGGGCGTTCCAGTGCGGGCCACCGCTCCCCCGCCCGGTATCCGGCGCCCTGCGGGCGCTCCCGGAGCTTGCCGATCCCGCCCTTGACGGTCGCCTTGATCGCGGACAGGACGGCGGCCGTGCCCGGATCGGCCTGTCGGTGCGTCTCCATCACGGCGAGGAAGTCGCTCTCGTCCATCCCGGCCACCACACCGAGGTCGGCCATCGTGGCCTTGTACGCCTCGCTGAGCCGCTTGTACCAGGGGTCCAGGTAGGGTCCCGACTCCGGCCGCAGCCACGCCTCGACCGGCTCGACGGCGACGGGCAGCCCGTAGGTCGCGACGAGTTCGGCGGCGTAGGCGACGGTCGGGGTCGCGTACCAGGCGGGGCCGTCCGGTCGCGAACCGTCAGGTGTGAACGGGTTCGGCAGCCGGGGATCGAGCTCGATGCCGGACAGGTCGACGAGCCAGGAGCCGGGGACCCTCTTGTCGAAGGCCGGTTCCTTCACGTGGACAGGGGCCGACAGGCCGACGACGAGCCGGTTCGCGGCGGCGAGGAACGCGGTGTTCACGTCGATCCCCACCGCGAACCGGCGCGCGCACTCGGCACCGGTCAGCAGCTCCGGTCCGCGGATCCAGTCGAACGCCTCCTCGTCGAGGACCTGGTCGGGAGTGCGCTGGTGGTGACGCGGGTACAGGCCCGAGACGATCGGATGCTCGGCCGGCGCCTCAGGCGGTGCCGGGTCCACCGGCCCGGACAGCGAGCCGGGCAGCGCGCCGGACACCCACGTCCCCGACGCCTCGTCCCGCACGGCACGGGTCGGCGGGCGCAGCGCCGTCATCAACTCAAGCCCGCACACGGCCGTCGACCCGCGCGGCGTGATCACGCGGGACGCGTACGTGCCGAGCACGGCGGCGACGTCCGGCGCGGGAAGCCGGGCGGTGTCGCCCCAGGCACGTGTGTCGAGCGCGTCCCACGGCAGGATCGCGAACTGCACACACTGCCGCCGGTCCCCCGCGGCAGACCGGTAGACACGCGCCCACGGGCCGAAGCCGCGCCTGGTGAGCTTCCAGCCCGCCTTCGCGATCTGCTTCACCACCGGATGGCTCTCCGGCAGCCGCAGGCCTCGCCGGTCCTCCAACACCGGCGGCAGACCCAGGCGTTCGGCGGCGGCAGCCGTGACCACGACGAGAGGATCGGCGTCCTTCCCCGAACGGTGCAGCCGCTCCGCGCCGAGCTTCGCCTCGCCCAGCGCCCACTCCACCAGCCCTACGAGGTTCCCAGCCGGGCAGTCCAGCACCAGACCGCCCGGGCAGTACACGGACCCGTCCCCGTCGAGCACACCCAGCGGACCGTGCACGAAACGCGCATCGGTCGTGACGGCGGCCGGAAGGGGGGCGCGCTCCGCCGTCGTCTTCGCAGGGTCGGTGCGACGAGGTGCCGCACCGGGCGCCTCGGTGCTCGCGGAGCCGGGTCGCGTGGGAGCCGTGGGAGCTGTCCGCTCGCGCACCGGGTCCGGCGCAGCGGGCACGGACGGCGGCCGGAACTGGGGCGCCGGCTCCACGTCACCTGCCCCGGGGAAAGGGACGCCCCGCCTCGTCGCGGCGGACCCCGCCGCATCCGGCGCCGGGTACCGGGCCGCAAGTCCCTCCAGGAGCCGTGCGTAGGCAGCGCGTTTCGGCGGCCGCGGCTCCGTCCGACCCGCCTCCCAGCCACTGACCGCCTCACGACGGACCTGAAGGACCTTGGCCACCTGCTCCTGGCTCAGGCCGGCAGCCTCCCGCAGCCGCTTCCGCTCCGCCGGGTCCGGAAGCGACTCCCTCGACGCGACTTCCTCCAGCAGTGCGTCGACCGCACCGAACAGCGTTTCCTCATCGCTCGACACGTCGTCACCACCTCCACCCCGGAACGCTACACCGATCACATGACACATCGCGCACGGATCGCACGGCTTGGGGAAGCTTGCTCCCGGTATGAGGTGGTCGGCCCTCCTCACCCCCCTTGTTCCGGCTCGCTCGTCACGGGCCCTGGCCCGTGACGAGTGCCGGGGCGCCCGGTCACCACTTGTGGGCGACGTCCACGATCAGTTTCCCCT
Source organism: Streptomyces sp. HNM0645 (assembly GCF_030056615.1). NCBI lineage: Bacteria > Bacillati > Actinomycetota > Actinomycetes > Kitasatosporales > Streptomycetaceae > Streptomyces > Streptomyces sp. HNM0645. The sequence continues at coordinate 4,178 of NZ_JASHLT010000034.1, forward strand.
CGGACTGGAGCACCCGGAACGGCAGCCTGGCCCGGACACCGAGCCCGACCTGGGTCTGGCCTTCGAAGCTCGCCCCGAACTTCGTGTCCCTGAACGTCGCGAAGCCGGCGAGGTCCACACCGGGCAGCGGCTCCCCCGCCCGCCCCGGGTACACCCGGCGCATCGTCGCGGGGTCGTAGCTGGGTGCGGAGACGAAGATCTGGAGTACGGCTCCCCCGCCCACGGGTATCGGGTCACCGGATCCGTCCTGGTGGAACGCGTCGACGTAGCTGACGTGGTAGCCCACCGGGTCCGTCGCTCCGCCGACGTCGAAGACCATGCGGTCGAAGCACGTGTGCCGTCCCACCCTGATGCCCGTCAGGGGTTCGACGTTCCCGCCTGCGGCTGACTTGACACTGCTGCCCCAGGGGGTCGAACAGGTGTCGGCGGGAGTCGCCGCGTCGGCGCGGTGCGGTTTCGCTGCCGCCTGTCCTGCCGACGCCGCAAGTCCTGCTCCCGCGAGCAGGAACGCCGCGCCGATGGCCAATGAACGTCGCATGTTCGCTCCTCAGAATCGTTGATGACGTGCGGGTGCACGCGCAGTGAGACGGATGAGCAACCGGCGGGTTGCTCCGCTCCCGGCTTTCAGCCACGAAACGGCCAGTTGCCGCCGGAGAAGGCGAAGGGGCCCGTGGTGACCCTGCCGTCCCCACTGCGGCCGTCACCGCCAAGGAAGTTGTCCGCCCACAGGGAGCTTCGAGGCGTGCGGTCGGCGGTCCAGTCCCGGTACGGGAGGGTGACGGTGGGGGTGATGCTCTGCAGCACCTGCTCGAACTGCAGCAGGAACCTGCGGTGCCAGGGGAGGAAGGACGGTGACCGGTATCCCGTCCGCTCCCGGTGTCGGTGTCGCTGAGGACGAAGGCGTTGTGGGTGGTGATGAACTCGTCGTATCGGCCCCGGCGCTTGAGTTCGAGGACGGCGTCGACGAAGTCCCGCCTCTCGGTGGCGGACAGGTCTGCCTGTTTCTTTCGGTCTGCCATGGCGACGATCCTTTGCGGTGGGGGTTCGAGCGCGATGTCAGACAGTGACGGGCACCAGGGAGGCTCCGCGCAGTTCGCGGACCGCGGCGCGGGCCGCATCCCGCGGCGTCCGGTACTTCTCGTAGTGATTGACGACGCTGATCCATGTCCCGTCCGCGTTCTGCATGACGTGGAGATCGTCGTCGTCCACCCGGACGACGTATTCGACGTGGCCTCCGGGCTCGTCGGCGGGCGGCCCACTGGCGCCGTGGCCGGAGTGACCGCCGTGCCGGCCGGCGGCAGGCCGGCCCTCCATGTGCCGGCCCAGGTACATCTCGTCGAAGGCCTCCGGCTCGGGGGCGGCGGACGACTCCGCTGCGCGACTTCCTCGAGCGGCGGCATGACCGCCCGCGGGCGGTCCGGGCCTCAACGCGTTCGCTGCCGCGATGGTGACGGGTCCTGCGAGTGCGGCACCGGTCAACGCCAGTGTGGACGTACGGACCACTGCGCGGCGTGTGGGACTCTGCACGATCTGCTCCTCTCGTCGGGCCGCCCAGCCGGGAAAGCCTGAGGGCGGGAGACCTTCCCCCTACGACGGGACGGCGAATGCCCCGTGCCGCCACATGCTCGCAGCGAGGCGCGTGGCGCGAAGGAGGGCGGCAGGCGGATCGTCACGAACCAGACAACATTGCATGGAAGGTGCGCCGTTCAACGGCGCAGATCTTCCCAGTGCGCCTGCGCAGCCCCAAGGGAGGGACGGAAATCCGGTCCGACTCGACATCCGCTTCCGCAAATCCTGCTACGGCGTCCATCGGGAGACGGCCGGACGGAAGCCGACAACTCGGCGGGAATCCACAGGCACCGGCCGCGTTCCTGGGTACACGGTCCGGTTGCCTCGACCCCTCGGACGCTGCGGCCACTCGCGGACGGCCGGCCTCGCGGGCCAACCGCCGCGTACGGGGTACGGGTTGAGGGCGTCTCGACATGACGCGGGGGCACTGCCCCCGGCCTCCGACTGCAAGGGCCGGCTGTCGGCTCGGAGCCTGCCGACAACATAGATGCCATGGACATAATATCCATGTATTCTATATGCATGAGAGAGAGCTCGCCGGGCCCCACGCCCGGTTTCCTGGTGTGGCGGCTCGCCAACAAATGGCGGGTCGCGGTCGATCGCGCGGTGGCACCGTTGGGTCTCACCCACGCGCAGTACTCACTGGTCGCATCACTGCACGGCATGCAGCGGTGCGGCGAACGACCGAGTCAGCGTCGACTCGCCGACCACACCGGACTGGAGGCGCTGTACGTCTCGAAACTGGCACGCACCCTGGAGTCGACCGGTCTGATCGAACGCTCCCGCGACCCCCGCGATCCCCGCGCCGTACAGCTCGCGCTCACGGAGCACGGCCAGGCCGTCACCCGCCACGCCATGGCCGTGGTCCAGGACCTGCTCCAGCAACTGCTGCAGCCGCTCGGCGGCATCGACTCCCCCCACACACACGCGTTCACCGAGCAACTGACAACCCTGCTCAACGCACCTCTCGCACCATCCGTATCGAACGACGAGAGCACCCAGGGGACACCATGACAACCACCTCGTCCACCAGCACCCACCCTTCCCCCGTCGCCGACGCCCGCGCCCTCGGCCTCGCCCACCACGCCGCTCGCGGCGTACTGGAACGCGTCCTGGCACGGCACGGCATCACCTTCCAGCAGCAGATCGCCCTGCGCACCGCCATCAACGCCTCGTCCCCGCAGACCCCGGACGAGCTCGTCGCCCGAGTCCACGCGTCGCTGAAGGCCGACCCGGCCGACATCCGCACCACACTCGACGAACTGCTGACCGGCCAGCTGCTCGCCGCGGAGGGGGCACACCTCCGCCCCACCGAGGCAGGACACGAACTGCTCGCCGCCGTGGCGGCGGAGACCACCCCCGTCAGCAATCGCATCTGGAGTGGTATACCCGCCGAGGACCTCGCCGCCGCGGGCCGTGTTCTCGCCCTCGTCACCCAGCGCGCCAACGCGGAACTCGCCGCGCTGAGCAGTTGACGGACGACAACCGAGCTCCCGCCGCTGCGATGCCCTGCGCGCTGGGTGGCCTCGCAGCGGCCTTGGGCAAGTACGCACGGACCGCGAGATGACCACCGGCACCCGAAGGCGCCATGCCGGGTACCACTACCGGCAACGCGCCGGGACTCGTCGCGGTGGTCGCCCCGTTCGGCGGGCGGAGGACGGCAACGGGCCCCGAGAGCGGCGCCGGCCGTCGCCCATTCCGTGTCACCGACCGAGCACTCTCATGTTCAGGCCACAGCCATGTTCAGGTCACAGCGTGGCTGTACACGGCGACCAGTTCGCCCAGGTCGGGTACACCGAACAGCCCCCGCATCCCGTGGAAGGCGGTGCGCTTGTCCTCACCGAACCGCGCTACGTAGGCGGCGTAGGAATCCGCGGTGACGAACTTCGGCGGGGTGGTCTTGCTGTGGAACTTGTCCGCATACATCACCAGCCTCTCCTCGTTCGTCACCGCAACATAGTCGCCTGGCGGCAACGGCAGGCCCTGCCCGACCACGTCGGACCTGGTCAAGCCCACCCCCGTATGGCAGGAGCAGAACCGGCACAGTTCCTCGGAGAACCCTTCCGCCGCCAGGATCTCGTGCCCGAGCACCCCGTGCCGCACGTAGTGCGCCTGGTCCACTCGCCCGGTGTGGTCGTAGAGGCGATAAACGCCGATGTCGTGCACCAGGGAGCCCGCCCGGACCACATCCGCGTCGACATCCACTCCCGACACGGAAACGAGCTGCTCGGCAATGCTCCAAACAATCTCACAGTGCGTCAGCACGAGGTCAAGAGCCTCTTCGGACGGCGCATACTTCACATGAAGGTCGCGAATCTCGCCGACGTCGGGGATCTGCACTCCGCGAGGCTAACAAGCGCGGGGACCTCGAAGGGGCGTACCGGATATCCCGGAGAGCAGTGCCGCCTCTGCGGGGGCCGAACGGCTGCGGAGTGACCGGGAACGGGGGCGCTCGCCTGGCGTCGCAGCGGAGCAGCGCCTGACGACATCGGTTTCGCGCTGTGCGGACAGCGCCCTACTGTGGCGCGGTGACGACTCACATGATCATTCTCAACGGTGGTTCCAGCTCGGGTAAGTCGGGGATCGTCCGGTGCTTGCAGGCCGTCCTGCCGAGTCCGTGGCTGGCGTTCGGGTGCGACAAGTTCGTCGACGCCTTGCCCGCGAGGACGCGGGCGTCGGACGAGGGGATCACGTTCGCCGCAGACGGCGCGGTGGCTGTAGGGGCCGAGTTCCGCGAGCTCGAAGCCGCCTGGACAGAGGGCGTCGTGGCAATGGCTCGTGCAGGCGCCAGGGTCGTCGTCGACGATGTCTTCCTCGGCGGCGCGGCGTCCCAGCGTCGGTGGCAGAAGGCCCTGGGCGGGCTGGAGGCGTTGTGGGTCGGCGTCAGGTGTGAGAGCGCGGTCGCCGCGGGCCGTGAGCTCGCCCGAGGCGATCGCGTCCAGGGCATGGCCGCGTTGCAGGCGGACGCGGTCCACGAGGGGGTGCGCTACGACCTGGAGGTGGACACGACGCACACCGAGTCCCTGGTGTGCGCGCGAACGATCGCTGCCCGCGTCCGCTGACGGCGCCGGGCACGCCCCGAACCCGCACGAGAAACACGGCGTGTCGCGGCCGGTCGAGAGCGGGTGTCCCTGCCCGGCCGCGACACGACTGGGAGGCGGCACAGGTGCCCGGCGCGAGGTCGAGCCCCGTTCGGCGGTGCGGCCGACGACGGCGGGTCCGGATGGCCGCAAGGGCCTCGAAGCTCGAGGTCAGGTCAGGTCACCGACCGCCGGATGGTTGGAAGCAGTCGCGTCCGGGCGGGATTCAGCGGCAGGACGGACACAGCCCGCGGTAGGTGACCTCGGCTCCGGATACCGTGAAGCCGAACCGCTCCGCGGCCGGAAGGGCCGCCACCGGATCGCCGACCGGGTGTACGTCGCGGATGGTGCCGCAGCCGGAGCACACCAGGTGCTGGTGCGGGTGGTGTGCGTTGGGGTCGTAGCGCTTGGCACGGCCGTCCGTGGAGACCTCCGCGACCTCGCCGAGGGCGACCAATTCGCCGAGCGTGTTGTAGACGGTCGCCCGGGAGATCTCGGGCAGCCGCTCCACCGCGCGGGCGTGCACCTCGTCAGCCGTGAGATGTACGTGGTCGCCGTCGAGGACCTCCGCGACGACACGCCGCTGGGCGGTCACCCGCCAGCCACGCCCTCGCAGCCGTTCCAGCAGGTCACTCATGTCGGTTCACCTATTCGTACGTGGCGGATGGCCGAAGTTTACCGGCGGATGTCCGGATCCTGATCGGATATGGACTAGGCGAGCTTCTTGACCTGGACTGAGTCCATCGTAGGATCGGTTCCGGCGACAGCCAAGGGTGCAGACTCCAGCACGGCAGGAGACGAAGACATGACCGGACCACCGCCGACGAGCCGCGCCGTCCGGCGGCGTGGCGCCGCCCGGGACCGCAAGGGGCGGTGACCGGCACCGTGCCGGGACGGTGGCCTCCGGCAGCACCTGTCGCGCGGGCGGCTGTTCGTCCCGCCGGCCCGCGAGGCGCGCCTCACTTCACCATGTCGGCCCGTCCCCCGTGGGACCGGCCGTCGCCCCGCGCGGTCGCCCCGGCGGCAAGGCCGACTCACGGGGCCCGCACCCCCACAGTTCGACAGCCCGCAGTTCCTGAGCACGTGATCCGCCCAGCCCGGAAGGATTCCCATGTCCGAGAACCATGATGCAATCGTCGCCGACGCGAAGGCCGAGGGCGGGGGTGGCTGCCCCGTCGCGCACGGGCGCGCACCGCACCCGACGCAGGGCGGCGGCAACCGGCAGTGGTGGCCGGAGCGGCTCAATCTGAGGATCCTCGCCAAGAACCCCGCCGTGGCCAACCCGCTCGGCGAGGACTTCGACTACGCCGCGGCGTTCGAGAGCCTCGACCTGCCGGCCGTGAAACGGGACATCGCCGAGGTGCTGACGACCTCCCAGGACTGGTGGCCGGCCGACTTCGGTCACTACGGCCCGTTCATCATCCGCATGGCGTGGCACAGCGCGGGCACGTACCGCATCAGTGACGGCCGCGGCGGCGCCGGGGCCGGCCAGCAGCGTTTCGCACCGCTCAACAGCTGGCCGGACAACGGCAACCTCGACAAGGCCCGCCGGCTGCTGTGGCCGGTCAAGAAGAAGTACGGCCAGAACCTCTCGTGGGCCGACCTGATGATCCTCGCCGGCAACGTCGCCCTGGAGTCGATGGGCTTCGAGACCTTCGGCTTCGCCGGCGGCCGTGAGGACGTCTGGGAGCCCGACGAGGACGTCTACTGGGGTCCGGAGACCACCTGGCTGGGTGACGAGCGCTACACCGGCGACCGGGAGCTCGAGAACCCGCTGGGCGCGGTCCAGATGGGCCTGATCTACGTCAACCCCGAGGGCCCCAACGGGAACCCGGACCCGCTGGCCGCCGCCCGCGACATCCGCGAGACGTTCCGCCGCATGGCGATGAACGACGAGGAGACGGTCGCCCTCATCGCCGGCGGCCACACCTTCGGCAAGACCCACGGCGCCGGCCCGGCGGACGCCGTGGGCCCGGACCCCGAGGCCGCCCCGATGGAGCAGCAGGGCTTCGGCTGGCGGAACAGCCACGGCACCGGCAAGGGCGCCGACGCGATCACCAGCGGTCTCGAGGGCATCTGGACGAACACCCCGATCACCTGGGACAACAGCTTCTTCGAGATCCTGTTCGGCTACGAGTGGGAGTTGTTCAAGAGCCCTGCCGGCGCGCACCAGTGGCGACCGAAGGACGGTGCCGGCTCGGACACCGTCCCCGACGCCCACGACCCGTCGAAGAGCCACGCCCCGACGATGCTCACGACCGACCTGTCGCTGCGCGTCGACCCGGTCTACGAGCAGATCTCACGGCGGTTCCTCGAGAACCCCGGCGCGTTCGCCGACGCCTTCGCCCGGGCCTGGTACAAGCTGACGCACCGGGACATGGGCCCGATCCAGCGGTACCTCGGTCCGGAGGTCCCGTCAGAGGTGCTGCTGTGGCAGGACCCGCTCCCCGAGGTGACGCACGAGTTGGTCGACACCGGGGACGTCGCCGCCCTCAAGGCGCGGATCCTCGACTCGGGCCTCTCGGTGTCCGAGCTGGTGTCGACGGCGTGGGCGTCGGCCTCGTCGTTCCGCGGCAGCGACAAGCGCGGCGGCGCCAACGGTGCCCGCATCCGGCTGCAGCCGCAGAGCGGCTGGGAGGTCAACGACCCCGACCGGCTGGCGGGCGTGCTGCGGACCCTCGAGGGGATCCAGCAGTCCTTCAACTCCGCCCAGGACGGCGGCAAGCGGATCTCGCTCGCCGACCTGATCGTCCTCGCGGGCGGTGCGGCCGTGGAGAAGGCGGCCGCGGACGCCGGCGTCGCCGTCGAGGTCCCCTTCGTCCCGGGCCGCGCGGACGCGTCGCAGGAGCAGACCGACACGGAGTCGTTCGCCGCGCTCGAGCCGACCGCCGACGGTTTCCGCAACTACCTCGGCAAGGGCAACCGGCTGCCGGCCGAGTACCTGCTGATCGACCGGGCGAACCTGCTGACCCTGAGCGCGCCCGAGCTGACGGTCCTCGTCGGCGGGCTGCGCGTCCTCGGCGCGAACCACCAGCAGTCGCAGCTGGGCGTTCTCACGGCGACCCCGGGGAGGCTGACGAACGACTTCTTCGTCAACCTGCTCGACCTGGGGACGACGTGGCAGGCGACGTCGGGTGACGCGAACACCTTCGAGGGCCGTGACGACGTCACGGGCGAGGTCAAGTGGACCGGCACCCGAGCCGACCTGGTCTTCGGGTCGAACTCCGAGCTGCGTGCGCTCGCGGAGGTCTACGCGAGCGACGACGCGAAGGAGAAGTTCGTGAGGGACTTCGTCGCGGCGTGGGACAAGGTCATGAACCTGGACCGGTTCGACCTCGTGTGATCCCGGCGTCCGGGCCGGCCCGCGCCGGCAGGCCCGGACGTTCTCGCGGCTGCGGAAGGGCGCACCCCACACCCCTGGGGTGCGCCTTCCGCTTCCCACTGCGGAAACCCACCGGTCGCATCCGTCTCGGCCCCGGCGTTTCGGCCGGCCGCCTTTCCCGTCGCGGTCCCGGTGCGGCACATCCCGCTGCTGCTCCTGGGTGCCGTGCAGACCTCCTCGACGACGCCGCGGCGCGGGCCCCGAAGCCCGGTGAGCCCACGGTCGGCGGGCCGGACGAGGAGCCCCGGCGGGCGGAGGCCGGCAGGACCGCCGCGCAGTGGCCCTCCCCCGCCGGACGTGCTTCCGCGCCCGCTCCGACGGGTGGGCGTGCGCGCGGCGGGGGCCGGGGGACGTGATCAACGCAACGCCGCACGGATGTGCTGATCGCCACGGGACTCTTGACGTTACCGCTGGGTAGGGGCTGGGGTGGCTGAGACCATGGGGTGTGTCGCCACCAGGCTGAAGGGATCCAGGATGTTCCGCAAGGTGCTGGTCGCCAACCGCGGCGAGATTGCGATTCGCGCGTTTCGCGCCGGCTACGAGCTGGGGGCGCGTACCGTCGCCGTCTTCCCCTACGAGGACCGCAACTCGCTGCACCGGCTGAAGGCCGACGAGGCCTACGAGATCGGTGAGCAGGGGCACCCGGTGCGGGCCTACCTCTCCGTCGAGGAGGTCGTCGGTGCCGCGCGCCGGGCCGGGGCCGACGCGGTCTACCCCGGATACGGGTTCCTGTCCGAGAATCCGGAGCTGGCCCGCGCCTGCGAGGAGGCGGGCATCACCTTCGTCGGTCCGAGCGCCGACACCCTCGAACTGACCGGGAACAAGGCCCGCGCCGTGGCCGCGGCCCGCGCCGCCGGGGTACCGGTGCTCGGCTCCTCCCAGCCTTCCACCGACGTGGACGAGCTGGTCGGGGCCGCGGAGGGCATCGGCTTTCCGGTGTTCGTCAAGGCGGTCGCGGGCGGCGGAGGGCGCGGCATGCGCCGCGTGGACGACCCGTCCGCACTCCGTGAGTCGATCGAGGCGGCGTCCCGGGAGGCGGCGTCCGCGTTCGGCGATCCCACGGTCTTCCTGGAGAAGGCCGTCATCGATCCGCGCCACATCGAGGTGCAGATCCTCGCCGACGGAGACGGCGAGGTCATCCATCTCTTCGAGCGGGACTGCTCGCTCCAGCGCCGGCACCAGAAGGTGATCGAGCTGGCGCCGGCGCCGAACCTCGACCCGGCGCTGAGGGACCGCATCTGCGCGGACGCGGTGCGCTTCGCCCGCGAGATCGGTTACCGCAACGCCGGCACGGTGGAGTTCCTGCTCGACCGCGACGGCAACCACGTCTTCATCGAGATGAACCCGCGCATCCAGGTCGAGCACACGGTGACGGAGGAGGTCACCGACGTCGACCTGGTCCAGGCGCAGATGCGCATCGCGGCCGGTGAGACGCTGGCGGACCTCGGGCTGGCCCAGGAGACCATCACGCTGCGCGGTGCCGCTCTGCAGTGCCGCATCACCACCGAGGACCCGGCGAACGGCTTCCGCCCGGACACGGGCCGGATCAGTGCCTACCGCTCGCCGGGCGGCTCGGGAATCCGCCTCGACGGCGGCACGACCCACGCGGGCACGGAGATCAGCGCCCACTTCGACTCGATGCTGGTCAAGCTGACCTGCCGGGGCCGGGACTTCAAGGCCGCGATCGGCCGGGCCCGGCGTGCGGTGGCCGAGTTCCGCATCCGCGGCGTGGCCACGAACATCCCGTTCCTCCAGGCCGTGCTGGACGACCCGGACTTCCAGGCGGGGCGGGTCACGACCTCGTTCATCGAGGATCGGCCGCATCTGCTCACCGCGCGTCACTCCGCCGACCGCGGCACGAAGCTGCTCACGTACCTGGCGGACGTGACGGTGAACAAGCCCCACGGGGAACGGCCCGATCTGGTCGACCCGGGAACCAAGCTGCCGCCCCTGCCCGCCGGGGAGCCGCCCGCCGGTTCCCGGCAGCGGCTCGTCGAACTGGGCCCGGAGGGCTTCTCGCGGTGGTTGCGCGAGTCGCCGACGATCGGCGTCACCGACACCACCTTCCGCGACGCGCACCAGTCGCTGCTCGCCACCCGGGTCCGCACCAAGGACCTGCTCGCCGTCGCGCCGACGGTCGCGCGGACGCTGCCGCAGCTGCTGTCGCTGGAGTGCTGGGGCGGTGCCACCTACGACGTGGCCCTGCGCTTCCTCGCCGAGGACCCCTGGGAGCGTCTGGCGGCACTGCGCGAGGCCGTCCCGAACATCTGTCTGCAGATGCTGCTGCGCGGCCGCAACACCGTGGGCTACACGCCGTACCCGACCGAGGTGACGGACGCCTTCGTCCAGGAGGCGGCGGCCACCGGTATCGACATCTTCCGGATCTTCGACGCGCTCAACGACGTCGGCCAGATGCGGCCCGCGATCGAGGCCGTGCGGGAGACCGGTACGGCCGTGGCGGAGGTCGCCCTCTGCTACACCTCCGACCTCTCCGACCCCTCTGAGCGGCTGTACACGCTGGACTACTACCTCCGCCTCGCGGAGGAGATCGTCGCCGCGGGCGCCCACGTCCTGGCCGTCAAGGACATGGCCGGTCTGCTGCGCGCTCCGGCGGCGGCCACGCTGGTGTCGGCGCTGCGCCGCGAGTTCGACCTGCCGGTGCATCTGCACACCCACGACACCGCGGGCGGCCAGCTCGCCACGTACCTGGCCGCGATCCAGGCGGGGGCGGACGCGGTGGACGGCGCGGTCGCGTCCATGGCGGGCACGACCTCGCAGCCGTCGCTGTCGGCCATCGTGGCCGCCACCGACCACTCCCCCCGCCCCACGGGACTGGATCTGCAGGCCGTCGGCGACCTCGAGCCCTACTGGGAGGGTGTGCGCAGGATCTACGCGCCGTTCGAGGCCGGCCTGGCCTCGCCGACGGGCCGCGTCTACCACCACGAGATCCCGGGCGGACAGCTGTCCAATCTGCGCACTCAGGCCGTCGCCCTCGGCCTCGGCGACCGCTTCGAGGACATCGAGGCGATGTACGCGGCCGCCGACCGGATCCTCGGCAGGCTGGTGAAGGTCACGCCGTCCTCGAAGGTGGTCGGTGACCTGGCCCTGCACCTGGTCGGTGCCGGGGTCTCACCGGCGGAGTTCGAGGCCACACCCGACCGGTTCGACATCCCCGACTCCGTCGTCGGATTCCTCCGCGGCGAGCTCGGCACCCCGCCGGGAGGCTGGCCGGAGCCGTTCCGCAGCAAGGCGCTGCAGGGCCGTGCCGAGGCCAAGCCGGTGCAGGAGCTCACGCCCGAGGACCGTGCGGGGCTCGAGAAGAGCCGCCGGGCCACGCTCAACCGGCTGCTGTTCCCCGGGCCGACGCGCGACTTCGACACCCACCGCCAGGCGTACGGCGACACGAGTGTGCTGGACAGCAAGGACTTCTTCTACGGGCTGCGGCCGTCCAAGGAGTACGGGGTCGACCTCGAACCCGGAGTCCGGCTCCTCATCGGGCTGCAGGCCGTCGGTGAGGCCGACGAACGCGGCATGCGGACCGTGATGGCCACGCTGAACGGTCAGCTGCGGCCGATCCAGGTGCGCGACGAGGCTGCGGCCTCGGACGTGCCGGTCACCGAGAAGGCCGACCGCTCCGATCCGGGTCATGTCGCCGCTCCGTTCGCCGGGGTCGTGACACTGACCGTCTCCGAGGGGGACCGGGTGGAGGCCGGTGCCACGGTGGCGACCATCGAGGCGATGAAGATGGAGGCCACGATCACCGCCCCGAAGGCCGGGCAGGTCGGGCGGCTGGCCATCAACCGGATCCAGCAGGTGGAGGGGGGCGATCTCCTGCTGGAGATCGCGTGAACCCCGATCGCCCACGGGCCGCCGGCGAGGGTCTGCCGGGCAGACGCGGCCAGGACGGTCGCCCCGTTCGTCCGCCCGACACGGGTGGACGGAACGGGGCGGCCCCCGCGGGCGCCCTACGGCCCCGGCGGCGCCGTCAGGTCCAGGGCTCGGGCGAGGGCGGAGGACACCGCGGCGACGTGGTCGGGACGGTACCGAGTGGCCCGGTCGGTGGCCAGCTGGTGGAGGCCGGTCAGCTCGCGTTCGGCGCCCGCCGGCAGCCGCCGCAGCTCGGTGACGGACAGCTCGATCACCGGGCTGCCGTCGGTGTCGGAGTCCACCGTCAACCGGACGGTGTCGCCGAGGCGTTCCGCGAGCGGGGAGGGGCGTGCCCGAAGGAGGCCCGTCCGTTGCCGTCGAGTTTCCCGAGCCGGCGGCGGACGTCGAGGCGCAAGTCCCGAACGGAAGCGCACCCTGGCCGGTGCGAGGGAACGCGGTGGTCCGCCGGCGGCAGCCGCCGGTCCCGCATGGGGCCGGGAGGGCGCAGGGGAACGGCATCGGTGCCCGGTGCGGAGAAGACGCATCCCCCGACGGCATCCGGGGAGCGGGGTTCGGGCGAAGAGTGAGATGTGGCGGGCAGCCCGAGGACCCGCCGCCTCCCGGCTCGTCCCAGCAAAGGGGAAGCTCATGACCATCGATCGCCTCAAGGGCGCCGCCGTCGCCGCAGCCGGTGCGCTCCTCGTACCGCTTCCGCTCTTCGCGGCCGCTCCCACAGCACAGGCGGGTCCCGCGGTGGAGCCGTTCGGACCCGGCTGCGCCGCGCTGCCGACGAGTGGCGAGGGCAGCCCGGCCGAGATGGCGGACGACCCGGTCGCCACGGCCGCCTCGCACCAGCCGGAGCTGTCCACCCTCGTCAGCGCCGTTCAGAAGGCCGGGCTGGTCGAGACGTTGAACAGCGCCGACGGGATCACGCTCTTCGCGCCGACCAACGACGCCTTCGCCAAGATCCCCAAGGCTCAGCTCGACGCGGTACTCAACGACCAGGAGCAGTTGAAGAAGCTCCTGACCTACCACGTCGTCGGTACGGAGGTCACCGTGGACCGGTTGCCCGACGGCAGGTTCAAGACTCTCGAAGGAGCCGAACTGGCCACGTCCGGGTCCGGGGACTCCTTCAAGGTGAACGGCTCGGCGGCCATCCTCTGCGGCGACGTGCCCACGAGCAATGCCGTCGTCCACATCGTCGACCAGGTGCTCCAGCCACCGTCCTGAGGCGGCCCCGTCCCGCCGGGGAGAGCGTATCCGGGCCCCGGGGCCCGGGGGTCCGGGTGCGGAGGAGGCGCCTTGGCGGGCGGCCCGTCGTCGTGCGCGTCGCGGGTCAGGACGTCAGCGCTGCCCTGGCCCGTGCTTCCTCAACGGCGGCCTTGAGCCCGTCGGCGTCGTACGCGCCGTGGTACCGGCGGCCGTTGACGAAGAACGACGGAGTACCGGAGACCCCGCTCAGATCGGCCGATTCCACGTCCTCCGCCACCCGCGCGGCGCCCTTGCGCTTGCGCAGATCACGCCGGAACCGCTCGGTGTCCAGTCCCAGCCCTTCCGCGTACCGGACGAGGTCGGGCGTGTTCAGGGCGCCCTGGTGGTCCATCAGGAGGTCGTGCATGTCCCAGAAGCGGTCCTGCCCGGCGGCCGCCTCAGTCGCCTCCGCGGCCGACCGCGCATGGGGATGGACGTCGTCGAGAGGCAGGTGCCGCCACACGTAGCGGACGTCGCCCGAGTCCCGCAGGAGTCCGCGCACCACTGCTTCGGCCTGGCCGCAGTACGGGCACTCGAAGTCGCCGTACTCGACGAGCGTGACCGGGGCGGTCGGGGGCCCCCGCACGTGGTCCCGCTCCGGATCGACGGGGACGGCGAGGTCCACGATGGTCTCGGCACGGCCCAGCAGCGCTCTCAGCCGCAGTTTCGGGGGAAGGAGGGACAGGACGCCCGTCAGCAGCCGGCCCAGGACGAACGAGCACAGGACCGCTGTCAGGACGCCGAGCTTCGCCTCGGTCAGTCGTGTCCCCTCGAAGGCGAACGTCGCGATCAGCAGGGACACCGTGAAGGGCGCGCCGGCGAGGGTGCCTCCCACGGCGACCGCGCCCCAGCCCGCGGGCGGGCGCAGCCGGCCCGCGCTGATCAGCGTGGTGAGCAGTGATCCGCCCAGGATCCCCAGCGGCTTCCCGATCACGAAGGCGAGCAGGACTCCCAGGGTGACGGGGGACGTGACGGCTCGGGAAAGCCGTTCGGCGCCGAGCTCGATCCCGGCGTTGGCCAGGGCGAACAAAGGTGCGATGACGAAGCCGGCCCAGGGGTGGTAGAGCCGCTGCAGACGCTCGTTCGGGGAGACCGCCGATGCCAGACCGCGTCGTACGGTCACCTCGAGCTCGGGAGTGGGCTGCTCGCGGAAGAAGCGGAACAGGTCGCTCGCCCGCTCCAGTTCTCCGCGCGCCGCCGGGTAGGCGGCGAAGATGAGGCCCATCGCCAGACCGGTGACGACCGGGTCGATCCCGGACTCGAGCAGCGCGACCCACAGAACCGCCGCCAGCAGCGCGAACACCGCTCCCCGGCGTACTCCGGCGGCGTACACCAGCCGGGCCACCGCGAACACCGCGAGGGCGAGCAGCAGGGACGGTACCGACAGGCGCTCGCTGTAGACGACGGCGACGACGGTAAGGGCGACGAAGTCGTCCACGACCGAGATGCTCAGGATGAACACGCGGAGGCCGGGAGGCATGCGCCTTCCCAGGAGGGCGAGCATGCCGAGCGCGAACGCCGTGTCCGTGGACATCGCCACTCCCCAGCCCGCCGCGGACGGCTCTCCCGCGTTGGCGGCGAGGTACACGAGAACGGGGAGGAGCATGCCGCTGAGTCCGGCGACCAGGGGCAGGGCCGTGCGCCGGCGTTCGCGGAGCTCACCCAGGTCGAACTCGCGGCGGGCCTCGAGGCCGACCACGAAGAAGAACAGCGCCATCAGGCCGCTGTTGACCCACTCCCTCAGACCGAGGCCCACTCCGTAGGCTCCGAGCTGCACGGAGAGCTCCGTCCGCCACAGTGCCTCGTACGCCGCCGGTGCCAGGTTGGCCCACACCAGGGCGGCCAGGGCCGCCGTCACGAGGGCTGCGGCGCTTGCGGTCTCCGTGCGCAGGAAGTCCCGGAGCGGCGACCTCGTGTCGCGGCTCCACCTGGTCAGCCCCGGGAACGCCCGGGGTGCCGGTCCTGCGCCCACCACGCCATCATCGGGTGACGAAGTCGATCCGGCCTCTGCACGAGGTGCCGGTGAGGCGCGCGGGGCCGGTCGGCGGCAGGGGTGCCCGAGTGCTGAGCAGGACTGCAGGAGCCGCAGGAGCGGTCGGCCCGGCCATGCTGCCGCGGCCCGGGCTTGCGCCGACCCCGGGGCCACCCCCGGGCGATCCTATTTTGCGTTTACTTTGCCATCCGGGAACCTGGACCCGTCCGACGGCGTTGACCGGGTACGGCGCGCGGAAGCGCGGCCGACGACCGGCAACAGACCGACAGCAGAAGCCGAGGTGGCACCAGTGGCGATGTGGGACCGGCTCAAGGAGCAGGCCAAGAACCTCCAGCAGTCCCAGAGCGCTCGGGGAAGCGGCGGGCAGGGGCAGGGGCACGGCCCCTTCGGGCAGGGACAGCACGGAGGCCACGGGCGGGGTTCGTCGTCCGGCGGTTCCAAGGCGCAGTTGATCGGGCTGTTCAAGTCCCAGCTCGCATCGGTGAAGACCGAGCTCAAGAGCGGCGCCTACCGGGACGCCAGCATGGCGATGTGCGCTCTGGTGGCCGCGGCCGACGGGCATGTCGACCCCGCGGAGCGGCAGCGCGTCGAGGAGATGATCGTCTCGAACGAGGTACTGCAGAACTTCCCCGCAGACCAGCTTCGCCAGCGGTTCAACCAGCACGTGGACCGGCTCACGGCCAACTTCGAGCTGGGCAAGGCGGAAGCGCTGAAGGAGATCGCCAAGGCGGCCAAGAAGCCGCAGGAGGCCCGCGCCGTCGTTCAGACCGGCATGGTCATCGCGGGTGCCGACGGGTACGTGGAGCCGTCCGAGCAGCAGGCGATCCGTGAGGCCTGCGCCGGACTCGGCATCTCACCCGCGGAGTTCGGCGTCTGAGTGACGCCGCGGCCGCCGGCCCTGCGCCACACGGAACCGGCGGCCGCGGCGGCCGCTGCTGCCGGTCGCCTCGGCGGCACTCTCCCGCACGCACCCGCCCTCAGTGGCGGCTGCGGCGCGCGGTGGTCTTGCGGTAGCCGAAGGGGCCCGGCGGGTCCATGGAGGTGGTGCGGCGGCCCGTCGAGGAGTACGTGCGCCTGGCGCCATCGCCCTTGGCGAGGGTGATGGACACGGACTTGCGGTTGATGTTGAGGCGGACTCCCGGAAGTATGCGGAAACTCTTGCGGAACGTGACGGGCACGATGCGCTCCTTTCGTAGGCCGTCCGTCTTCCCCGAGTCCCCGCCTTTACGCGACGTGGTGCCGTCGTGAGTTCTCGTACCGATGCCCGCACGGGCCCCCGGCCGGCCGGGCGGCGCCGGACGCGGAAGCCGTGGAGGACGCCGGCGGCGGTGTCGGGCACCGCGGCCGGCAAGGGGCGTCGGGCGGCCCGGGCCGCACACGCGGCGGCCATACGCGGAGGTGGCGTCAGACCGAAGACGTCAGGGCGAGAGCGGCGCGGGCGCCCCACCGCCCGGGGCCCTCACTGCACACGGCGAAGTCCCCGACCCGGTGTTCGCAGCACAGACGGTCGACTCGTGAAGCGCAGCAGAGCCTCGTACCGACGCAGGAACCGTCGAGCGCACACGTCACCGTGGCGCTCCCCCGCTCCCGTTGCCGGACCCGCTCCCAGGCACCGGCCTGCCCCGGCGGCGGACCTTCCGCCAGACGCGCCCCTTTCCCGCGCCCCGGGCCTGCGCCGGGTCCGGACCTGTATCGAGCTCCGGACACGCCCCGTGCTCGGCGCCCTCGCGGGGATCCGTACGGTCCCTCGGCCGCCCGCGCCGCAGTGCGCTGCGGCCACAGCTGCGCAGTTGTGCCGGACAGACCTGCGGACGCCGGCCGCCGCCGGCGATGAGGGCGTTGACCGGCGACATGGGGTCGGCGCCCAGGGACTTCGCGACCAGGATCCCCACCATCAACGGGAGCAGGGCAGCGGCCAGGGCGGAGCCCGTGGTGGTGACCTGCTGCATACGGGGACGGCGAGATGCGTCGGGGTTCATGACACCAGTCCAGCAGCGGGCGGTCCCGAGGACATCGGGTGGCGTACTCAGCCGGCACGTCCTCATGTACTCAGGCGCGCACGCGTTCGCGGCCCCCCCGTTACCTTTTTCGTGGCCCTGCAGTGGGCCCTGGGCTCCGGGCCCGGCATGACTGTCGCCCCCTGTCGAAGGCATGACCTGGGGGGTGGTGTCACCGGGCCAGAGGGCACCGACTGACCGCTGATGAGAGGCCTGACCGTCACCTGGCCGGCGCAATGGCGGGCCGAACGCGGGTGACTGGTCTGCGTAACGTGGATGCGCGCATACGGTGTCGACGCCCGAGGCAACCCGTCACGACCGGCACCGGCGACTCCCCCGAACCCAACCGAAGACAAAGAAGATCAAGACGAACCCACACCCTAACCCCACGGCCGCGGACCGGCCGCGCGGGCGCGACGGCAGCGCGCCGACCGCCCGGACGGACCGGGCCGAACGGTTGCGGCCGGGTGCCGTTGGCAGCCCGGCCAGGGGCACACACCGTGGTGGGAGCGGCGAGCCGGGCTTCTCGGCCGCCCCGCGCGGTCGGGAGAACGTCGGCACCGCGTACGATCGGCCGGTCGCCCACAGGAAGCCCGCTCGTTGACCGCCGTCGTACCACCACCCCGAACCGCCGTAGGCCTGCTGCGCGTCGGGCTCCGCGTCCGCGTCGAGGACGGCGGGGAACTGCCCGCCTTCCTGTGGGGCGCCGGTCCGGGGTGGCGCATGATCAGCAACGCCGTGCTCGGCGGGGGTGTCGGCGAACGTGCCTGGGTCCTCAACGCCCAGGTCGCCCACGGCTATCGGCGCGAGGACCCGGACCGTCATCTCGCCCGGCTGGCGGGAGACTTCGGGATGCGGGGGCCGGGCGTCGGGCTGATGACGGCGGCCGACGTCTCGCGCAACGGCCGTGCGTGCGACGGGGGTGTCGAGGCCGTCGCGACGGTGGGAATCGCGGTGCGCGGCTGGGCCGCCGCAGCGGACGAGGGCGGCGTCGCGCTCGCGGCACCGGGCACGATCAACATCGTCGCGGCGCTCCCGGTGGCGCTCACCGACGCCGCCCTGGTCAACGCGGTGGCCACGGCCACCGAGGCAAAGGTCCAGGCACTGATCGAGGCGGGCTACGAGTGCTCGGGCACGCCCACCGACGCCGTGTGCGTCGCCGCGCGCGTCCCCCGTCCCGGCGAGGAGGTCCAGTCCTTCGCCGGCCCTCGTTCCCTGTGGGGTGCCCGTCTGGCCCGCGCGGTCCACCGGGCGGTGGGGGCCGCGACGCCCGCACCGTAGCGACGTGTGCAACCGGACAGTGCGAGCCGCCCCGAGGACCGCCTCGTGGCCACGGACCGTCCGCCGTCCGCCTCGGGTCGGAGCGCCTGCACTGGAAGGATGGAGCGGACCACAACGCGGGGAAGTCGGAAGGAAAGTAGGGGGACGCATATGGCCGTGCTGCTTCTGTGCGGAGTCGTCGCACTCGCCTTGGGCGGGTGCGGCTGTGTGGTGTGGGCGGCGCGGGGCGGCCCGCGCTGGGCGCGGATCGTGGCGGCCGGGACCCTGGCGGCGGCCGAGTTGGTGGGCCGCTCGGGACGGACGCGCGCAGGCGGGGACTCCGACGACTGAGGAGTCGTGTCGTCCGGGCGGCCGGGGCAGCCGTTGCGCCTGGCCAGACTGCGGACGAGGACGAGCGAACCCACCGCCATGGCGGTCATGTGCATCCAGGCGGGGGCGGTCGAGGCGTCCGCCGCGGCCGTCACGATCGAGGTCGTCCCGGCCTGCGGGTGGTGAGGTTCCGGGGAGCGGTGTGCTCCCCGGAACGGGGCGCCGGATCCGCCGTGGTCACGGCCGGGTGCGGCGCGTATGTCGGTGGGCCGCCCCGCCCCGTGGGGGGTGCCGTTCGGTCACGTCCCGCGGGTACCCCGCGACCGCCGGGTGACGCCCTCTCACGGCGCGGGGGCGGTCCGGGGAGTGCGCCTGCGGACGCGGTCGAGGGCCGGTGCCGTCAGCGGCGACGGGCCCGGCCGGACCGCCGGCCGGCGCCGACCCCGGCGACGTGCAGTGCCAGCAGCGCGAGACCGAGCAGCATGACGTTCCCCGAGGTGAAGGCCTGATGGGTGGCGATGTCCGCCGCGCTGATCAGGTAGGCGATGAAGAAGAGTACGGCCGCGGCTGTACCGAGCATGGCGTGGGCTCCCTCGTTCCGTGGGGTGTGGAGCCCGTATGCCCCCCCGGTTCCCGGTTCCAGTCCCGGGTTGCCGGAGTGACGCCACGGCGACGAAGCGGCCGTACCGGTCCGGCGCACGGGAGCGGGCGCTGCCCCGTGACGTGCGGGACCGCTTCCGGCCGTCGCCCGGGTCCGGCCGGGCTTCGGGGTGCATGTACCCGACGCGGGCCCTCCGGCGTGTTCCGGCTTCCGGGCCGGCCGCGCGGGAAGCCCGCACCGTCGCCCCCGGGGAAAACGGGTGGCCCCGCTCCGGTCCCGGTGCTGGGATGGCGCGATGCATGAGGCAACTGTGAGCGTGGACCGGGGGCAGTACCACGATGCGGTGACCCCCTGGGAGCAGGAGGCCTGGCGGGGCGCGGCCGTCGGCTGGGTGGCGGAGGTGCTGGCCGCACGCGGTCTGCGGGCGACGGGCCGGTGGGAGGTGCGACTGCGTCCCTGGTCGGTCCTGGTGCGGATCCCGGTCCGGGGAGGCAACACCGTCTGGTTCAAGGCCAACCCTCCGGCCAGTGCCTTCGAGGGCGCGCTGAGCGCGGCGCTGGCCCGCTGGGTGCCGGAGCACGTGCTGGAGCCGCTGGCCGTCGACGCGGAGCGCGGGTGGTCGCTGCTGCCCGACGGAGGCGAACTGTTCAGGAACGTACTCGGACGGGAGGCCGTCGGGCCCGGCACCTGGGAAGAGGTCCTTCGCCAGTACGCGACCATGCAGCGTGCACTCGTTCCCCGCGCACGGGAGATGGAGGAGCTGGGCGTCCCCGGCGCTCGTACCGCCGCCTTGCCTGACCTCTTCGACCGGCTGGTCGCGGAGAACACCGCGCCGGGCTCCGACGAGCGCCGGGACCTCGAGCAGCTCCGGCCGCGGCTCGTGGACTGGTGCGCCGAACTCGCGGCCGTGGGTGTCGCCGACTCCCTGGACCACTCCGACCTGCACGACGCCCAGTTGTTCGTCCGGGAGCCGGGCCGGTTCACCTTCTTCGACTGGGGCGACGCGGCCGTCTCCCACCCCTTCTGCAGCCTGCTCGTGCCCGCCCGCAGAGCGAGTGAACGCCTTGGCCCCGAGGTGCTGCCCCGGTTGCGCGACGCCTATCTGGAACCGTGGACCGGGGCCGGGTCGACGGCAGCCGAGCTGCGACGGGCGGTGGGCCTCGCATGGCGTCTGAGCGCTCTCGGACGCGCCTGTTCGTGGGGCCGGCTGTTCCCCGCGGCGTACGGCACGTCAGGCGACACAGGAGCAGCGGAGCGGGTTCGCTGGCTGATGGAGCTCCGCAACGATCCGCCTGTCCGGGCTCCGGCGCGCTCGCGCCGGGGTGTCACACCGTCCGGGCCGCGGTGAACCCTCGCCCGGCGGGAGTCCACCGCGCGTGGGGGCTCACCGGACCGGGCCGCCGGCCCCGGCGGTGACCACCCGCGCCCGGGCGGGCGGCGAGTCCGGCACGTAGTGGGGATCGTCCTCGTTCGCAGCCCCCGACGGGTGGTGCCGTGGGAAGAGGCCCACGACGGTCCGGCACGGTGGTCGTGTGCCGGGCCAGGGGGTCTGCCCGTCGGTCAGGGCGACGACGACGGCCGGCCGGGGCGCTCCGGAAGCGCCCCGGCGAAGGCCGTGTGGAGATCCGTGCCGCCCCACCGACGAGGGGGATGCCATCGGCACCGCACAAGGGTTGGACGGACCGGGCCGCCGCGTCGCACGGCACCACGCCCACCAGGTCGCAACGGCCGCGGACGGCCCGGGCGATGGCGGCGACCTCCAGGAGCGCGCTGCCCGGTTCGGTGTCGCTGACCGATGCGGAGGCGTCGACGACCACGCAGACGCGCGACGGGGTGCGCCGAAGCCCGGGCAGACGGGCAGAACGGCGCCGGGCACTCCGGCCGGGCGACGCGACGGCCTTCCGCAGGTGTCGTTCCACGGCCCGGACCAGGAGCGCCCACGCGGCGTCCCAGCGGGAGCGCCCCGGGCGCTTGCGGACCGCCGCGACGACTCCGTCGAGCGCGGCCTGACGCAGGTCCCCCGGCTCCGGAAGGACGGTACCCGCGGGGTCGCCGGTGGACGCCCGCTCCGGCTCCCGGCAGCGGGAGCGTTCCGGAGCCGGAGCCACGTGCTCGGCGTTTCGGCCATCCGGCTGCACTGCGGTGTCCCCTGTACGGCAGGGGTGGTGGTGCCCCTGCTCGCCACTGCCGGGCCGGGCAGCGCTGCCACTACGTCCGAAACCGGCCGTCCGAACGGCCGCTCCCCGTCGTTGATCCCGTCGGGCGCCGGTCCCGAGGCGGTTCCAGGGACGGCTTGCCGGCCTCGTACGGTTCGGGTCCCATGCCCTACGGCGGTCCCGAACACGACGTACGACAGCTCGAGTCGACACGGAAACCCGCCGCAGCCCCGCACCTCCACACCGCGAGAAAGGCCGAACGTGACCACACTGCGCGCCGAAGACGACCCCGGCGGGAACGCCGTTCCGCAGCCCCCGGCACCCCACCCGGCGGTGTCCCGGTGTGCGGGCGACGGACCGACGGGCGGTCCGGCGCACGCAACGGCAGCCCGGTTTCCGGCACGGTGCGGCGGGAGGACGTCGTGAGTGCGACGTGGCTGCCGCCGGAGCAGTATGCCGAGACGCTGATGAAGGCGACCGCCTTCGCTTGCCTGTTCTTCACCGACGAGGACGACCGGCCGGTGCAGTTGAGGGCGGTGTACTCGCAGGCGCATCCCTGGCAGTGGCCGGGCGGGACGATGGATCCGGGTGAGCGACCGTGGGAGACGGCGGTGCGGGAGTGCCGGGAGGAGACCGGCATGGTCGTCGAGGGACCCACGCGGCTCCTGGCCGCCGTGTACGGCCTGCCGGGCGCGGAGTGGCCGTACAGCACGGTGGGGTTCGTCTTCGACGGCGGCCGGCTCACGGCGGAACGGATCGCGGGCATCACCCTGGACCCGGCCGAGCACGACGCCGTGCGCGTCCTCTCGCCGAAGGAGTGGCGGGCGCACATGCCGGAGCGGGACTTCGCGCGGCTGCGCGCCGTGCTGGAGGCGCGCCGAACGGGCGTGACGGCGTACTTCGACGCCTGGGACTGGGACGACTGAGCCTGTCACACAACGGTTCGAAGCCAATCGAACATCCAGCGAGAGGGAGGGTGGCGACACGCCCCCGGGCCGCCGAATGCCGGGAGACGGCCGCACCGGTCCGGTGTGATCGTGGCCGACTCGTTTCGTCGAGACCCTCTAGGAGAGATCATGCGCATGCGCATCGCGTCCACCGTGGCCGCCCTCGCCGTTGCCGGCGTCGTCGCCGGCGCCGGCAGCGCCGTGGCGGACAGTGGGGCGGAGGCCGCGGCCGCGGGCAGCCCGGGTGTGCTGTCGGGCAACGTCATCCAGGTCCCGCTCCACGTGCCGCTGAACCTCTGCGGCAACTCACTCGGTGTCATCAGCCTGCTCAACCCGGCCGCCGGCAACGCCTGCCTCAACGGCTGACCGCACCCCGCCGCACCGGGAACCCGGTGCGCCCCGGGCCCCGGGACGGCCGGCCCGCCGGCAGTCGTCGGGACCCGTACGGGCCGGACCCTCGTACCGGGGGTCCGGCCCTCGCGCTTTCCGGAAGCCGCCTCGGGCGGTCACAGCCCGGCGTGCCAGTCCCGCTCGGGCTCGCCTGCGTCGCATACGCTGCGGAAACGCCCGCCCGGCCTCCTCGGTGCCGGGCACGCACGAGCGAACGCCGTCCCACGGCGGCACCGGAAGCGGCCCGGACCTCGGAGCCGCCGGAAGCGGAAAGGGGTGCGTCATGCGGTCCCCAGGTGTGCATCTGCGGGAGATCACAGACGACAACCGGGAAGCCGTCCGCTCCCTCCGCGTACGGCGCGACCAGAAGCAGTTCGTCGCCTCGGTGTCCAAGTCGCTGAAGGAGGCGGCGAAGACGCCCGAGGCCAATCCCTGGTACCGCGCCGTGTACCGGGACGAGGAGCCGGTGGGCTTCGTGATGCTGGCGTGGAAACCGCCCACCGGCCCTTACCGGGGGCGGCACTTCCTCTGGCGCCTCCTCGTCGACAAGCGGTACCAGAAGCGGGGCATCGGCCGGGAGGCCCTGACACAGATCGCCGACCTGGTCCGTGCGGACGGGGCCACCGAACTGCTGACCAGCTACGAGCCCGGCGAGGGCGAACCGTGGCCCTTCTACCGGAAGTTCGGCTTCGAGCCCACCGGGGAGATCGACGACGGCGAGATCGTCCTGCGGCTCGCCTTTCCCGCTCGCTGAGCCCGCACGGCACAGCACGCCGACGGCTGCCCTCCAGGCCCGCACGGCTGCCGCGTGCGCCGCGGACCGGCCGCCTCCCCCGGAATCGCACACCCCGTGATGCCGGATCCAGGGCGACCCGGACTCGGTGTCGCGGTTCGCCCCGGCACCGCTCCGTCGGACGCGGTGTGTCCCCGCATCCCTCGCAGACGCACCGGGTACGTGCAGGGCGGTCCGTCCCGGTTTCCGGCCGGACGGGCTCCTGCTCCCTGCGCCGGCCCGTCGTCGCAATTCGGCCGGACGCATTCCTTCCGGAAAAGGGGGACCACGGCACCCGGAGGCCAACGCGAGGACTCACCGCCAGGTGAACTCACGGAAAGCGCTCGCCCTGTTCACGGTGCGCCCGGTTGCCGGGCGTTCACAATCAGCCAATGTTGACTTGTGAACCGCCAGAAAGTCCCGACGATCATGTTGACACCGCATGAGCGACGCGTCAGTATGGCGGGCCGCGCCGCCGGAATCCCCCACATCTTCCCCCGCGCCTTCAACTCCTTCCCCCTCTCGAAATTCCGTGGCGTTCTTGGGTTGCCGACCTTCCGGGCCTGCTGCCCCATTTCGCCATGTCCGCGTTTTCCACCCCTCTTCGCGACTGTACCGACGGGCCGGTCAGCACCATTGACCGATGGTTGACCCTTGAGTAACTTGCCGCTATCTTCAAGCCGCTGCGCGAATGACTCGAATTGATTTCCGCGGGCATTGCGAGACCCTGCACGTCCCGCGCCACCGATCGACCGAAATTTAACTCCGGGCAACACCAAAGCCTTTTCGGGGAATGATGAATTCGGTAGAGCACCACGTGGACCTGGTCATCGGAATCACCCCCTTCGGTGAACCGGACGCCCGTCTCGCCGCCGGGGTGAGCCGCGCCGGCGGACTCGGGGTGCTCGACCTGGGTTCGGGGAACCGGAAAGCGAGAGAGGCCCTGGCGGCACTGCGCCGATGGCCCCCCGGACGCTGGGGGGTACGGATCGGCCCGCGCTGCGAACCGGGCCCATATGACCTCCTTGGGGACTGCGGATCCCCCGGCGGGCCGGACACGGTGGTGCTCGCGCCCGACTCCGCCTGGGACCTGTCCGCGCTCCCCCGGGACCCCCGACTCCGAGTACTCGTGGAGGTCACCGGGCTGGAGGCAGCACGCCGGGCCGTGGAGTCGGGGGCCGGCGGGCTGATCGCCCGCGGCAGCGAGTGCGGAGGCCCCGTCGGGGAGCTCAGCACCTTCGTACTCCTCCAGCAGCTGCTCGCGGCGGAGCCGGGGGTCCCGGTGTGGGCCTGCGGAGGAATCGCGCCGCGGACCGCCGCCGCCGCCGTCGTGGGCGGCGCCGCCGGGGTGGTGCTCGACACCCAGCTCGCGCTGCTGGCCGAGTCACAGCTGCCCGAACCGGTCGCGGCCGTGCTGCGGACCTGCGACGGCACGGAGACCGCGGTGTCCGGCGGCCGGCGTACGCTGCGCCGGCGGAGGCCAGCGGCCCGGTCCTCCGCCGACGACGCTTCTCCCGTACACCGCCTGCCGGTCGGACAGGACGCCTTTCTGGCCACCCGGTTCGCCGAGCGGTGGGGCGACACCGGCCGCGCGGTCCGGGCGGTGCTCGGTGCCGTGCGGTGCGCCGTACGGGACGGCGAACGCGAGGCCGCCGCAAGGGCGCTGGGGACGGACTCGGCGATGAGCCGGGCCCTGGGAACCCGGCTGCCGGTCGCCCAGGGCCCCATGACCCGGGTGAGCGACGGGGCCGCGTTCGCCGCCGCCGTCGCCGACGACGGGGCCCTTCCCTTCATCGCCCTCGCGCTCGCCGGGGCGGACCGGTCCCGGACGATGCTGGAGGAGGCACGGCGGGCCCTCGACGGCAGACCATGGGGGGTCGGGATCCTGGGCTTCGCCCCCGAGGAGACGAGGAGCGCACAACTGGCGGCGGTCCGGGCGGCGGGGCCCACCCACGCGATCGTGGCCGGCGGCCGGCCTTCGCAGGCACGGGTGCTGGAGGAGGCCGGGATCAGGACGTTCCTCCACGTCCCCTCACCGGGTCTGCTGCGGCAGTTCCTGGACGCCGGGGCCCGCCGGTTCGTCTTCGAGGGCGCAGAGTGCGGCGGTCACGTCGGTCCCCGGAACAGCTTCCCGCTCTGGGAGGCCCAGATGGCGGTGCTGGAGGACTTCCTCGACGGTCTCGCCCGGCAGTCGGACGAGACCACGGCACGGGCCGCCGCCGAACGGATCGAGGTGTTCCTCGCGGGCGGGATCCACGACGAGCGCTCCGCCGCGATGGCCGCCGCGCTCGCCGCGCCGCTGACGGCGCGCGGCTGCGCCGTGGGCACTCTCATGGGCACGGCATATCTCTTCACCGAGGAGGCGGTCGCACACGGTGCGGTCCGGCCGTTGTTCCAGCGCCGGGTGCTCGCGGCGGAGCGCACGGCGCTGCTGGAGACGGCACCCGGTCACGCCACGCGCTGTGTGCCGAGCCCGTTCAGCGACGACTTCGGCACGCTGGCCGCCGGCATGCGCGAGGAGGGACTGGCCGAGCGGGAGGTCTGGGAACGGCTGGAGCGGCTGAACGTCGGGAGGCTGCGGATCGCCGCCAAGGGCGTGGAACGCGCCGACGGCGGGGCCCTCGGGCCCGTCGACGAGGAACGCCAGCTGGCGGAGGGCATGTTCATGGCCGGCGAGGTGGCGGTGCTGCGCACGGCCACGACCACCGTCGCCCGGCTGCACTCCGCCGTGACCGACGGAGCGGCGCGCCTGCTCACCGAACGGGCCGCCGACCCGGCGGCCCGGCCCGGACCCGGCCCGGACAGCGCAGCGACGGCCGAACCGGAGCCCCCGCAGCCGCTGGACGTGGCGGTGGTCGGCATGGCCTGCATGTTCCCCGGCGCTCCCGATCTGGCCTCCTTCTGGGCCAACGTCCTCGACGGGGTCGACTCGGTGGGGGAAGTCCCCCGTGACCGGTGGGATCCCGGTGTGCACGGCGTCGAGGCGGGCGGTACGGTCACCTCACGCTGGGGCGGGTTCCTGCCGCCGATTCCCTTCGACGCCCTGCGCTACGGCATTCCTCCCGCCTCCCTGGGCAGCATCGAGCCCGTGCAGCTCCTGGCCCTCGAAGCCGCCCGGCGGGCGCTGGACGACGCGGGGCTCGGCGAGGGCGGCCGGGTGTTCGACCGGACGCGGACCGGCGTGGTGTTCGGTGCCGAACCGGGCAGCGACCTCTCGAACGCGACGACGCTGCGCGCGGTGCTCCCGTCGTACTTCGGCGAGGTGCCGAAGGGACTGGAGGAACAGCTTCCGCCGCTGACCGAGGACTCCTTCCCCGGAATGCTCGCGAACGTGGTCTCCGGGCGGATCGCGAACCGGCTCGATCTGGGCGGTCCGAACTTCACCGTCGACGCGGCCTGCGCCTCCTCCCTCGCGGCGATGGACGTCGCCTGCAAGGAACTGGTCGCGGGTACCAGCGACATCATGCTGTGCGGAGGCGCCGATCTGCACAACGGCGTCAACGACTACGTGCTGTTCTCCTCGGTGCACGCCCTCTCCCCCACCGGCCGCTGCCGGGCCTTCGACGGCTCGGCCGACGGGATCGCACTCGGCGAGGGCGTGGCGTGCGTGGTGCTGAAGAGGCTGGCCGACGCCGAGCGGGACGGCGACCGCATCTACGGTGTCGTCAAGGGCATCGGCAGTTCCAGCGACGGCCGGTCCCTCGGGCTGACTGCGCCGCGCCCGGAGGGTCAGCGCAGGGCACTGGAACGTGCGCACCGCAACGCCGGTACGTCGCCTGCGGACGTAGGACTGGTGGAGGCGCACGGCACGGGCACGGTCGTCGGCGACAGGGCCGAACTCGGCGTCCTCACGGAGGTGTTCGGGGCCGCAGGCGCGAAGCCGGGCGGCTGTGTCCTCGGATCGGTCAAGTCGCAGATCGGACACACCAAGTGCGCCGCCGGCCTGGCCGGGCTGATCAAGACCGTGATGGCCCTGCACACCGGCGTCCGGCCGCCCACCCTGCATCTGGAACAGCCCAACGCGGCCTGGCACGAGGACCGCAGCCCGTTCGTCTTCCACCGCGAGGCACTGCCGTGGGGCGCACCGGCCGAGCGGCGCGTGGCGGGCCTGAGCGCGTTCGGCTTCGGAGGCACCAACTTCCATGTGGTGCTGGGCGCGCACGGCGGGGAGCTGCCGCCCTCGCACGGGCGTGACGCGTGGCCCGCCGAGCTGTTCCTGTTCCGCGGGGCGGACCGGGCGGCCGCGCGCCGGGCCGCGGAGGACCTGCTGGAGACGGCGTCACCGGCCGCGGAAGGGGCGAGTCGGTGGCGACTGCGGGACCTGGCGCTCGCCGCCTCGCGGCGCGCCGCGACGGACCGGGGTCCGGTGCGGATCGCCGTCGTCGCGAAGGATCCCGGCGAACTGTGCCTGCGGCTGCGCCGAGCCCTCGACGGCGAGCACGATCCGGGTGCGGGGGTCCACCTCGCCGGCGACGAGGCGGCGGCGGGCGCCCCGGACACCGCCGGCGCGCCGGACTGCGTGCCCCGGGGCGGGGGCAGCGGCGGCAAGGTCGCCTTCCTGTTCCCCGGGCAGGGCAGCCAGCGGACGGGCATGTTCGCCGGCCTCTTCACGGCCTTCCCCGAACTGCAGCACCTCCTCGCGCTCGACCGCGGCACGGCCACCGCGCTGCATCCCCCGGCCGCGTTCACGGACGCCGCGCGCGGGCGCGCCACCGCCGCACTCACCGACACCCGGGCCGCCCAGCCCGCGCTCGGCATGGTGGACCTCGCCGCCCACGCGCTGCTGACGCGGGCCGGGGTCGTGCCCGACATGGCGGCGGGCCACAGCTACGGCGAACTGGTCGCCCTCGGCGCCGCCGGCGCCCTCGACCCGGAGACGCTGCTGACGCTGAGCTCCGAGCGCGCGGCTGCGATCCTCGCGACCGCCGGGGACGATCCCGGGGCCATGGCGGCGGTGCGCGCGTCCGCGGCGGACGTCGAGCGGGTCCTGGGTGCGCCGAGGGCCGACGGCAGTCACCACGACGCCGACAGCGGCGACAGCGGCGACAGCGGCGACAGCGGCGACAGCGAGAGCAACGGCGACCGCGCGGCGGGCGGGCTCCTGGGCCCCGGGCTCGTCGTGGCCAACCACAACACTCCACGGCAGTCGGTGATCTCCGGTCCAACCGCCGAGGTGGAGGCCGCGCTGGGGCTGCTGCGCGAAGCAGGTCTCGGCGCGAAGCGCCTGCCGGTGGCGTGCGCGTTCCACAGCCCGCTGGTCGCGGGAGCCGGGGAGCGATTCACGCGCGTGCTGGCCGAACACCCCGTAAGGCCACCGGAGTTCCCGGTGTGGTCGAACCGTACCGCCCGGCCCTACGGCGACGGCCCCGAGGAAATCCGTGCGGAGCTGGCCGCGCAGATCGGTG
This sequence comes from Streptomyces sp. HNM0645, assembly GCF_030056615.1. Classification (NCBI taxonomy): domain Bacteria; kingdom Bacillati; phylum Actinomycetota; class Actinomycetes; order Kitasatosporales; family Streptomycetaceae; genus Streptomyces; species Streptomyces sp. HNM0645. The sequence goes on from NZ_JASHLT010000034.1 coordinate 33,178, forward strand.
CGCCGGTGCGTTTCGCCGAGCAGATCGAGGCGATGTACGAGGCGGGCGCGCGGGTCTTCGTCGAGTGCGGCCCGGGCCGGGTGCTGACCGGGCTGGTGGCCGAGATCCTCGGTGACCGGCCGCACCGCACCGTCGCGTGCGCGCCACGGCCGGGAAGCGGACTGCCCGAACTCCTCGACGCCCTGGCCCGGCTCGCGGTGGCCGGGGTGCCGGTGGCCACGGACTGGATGTTCCGGGGCCGTGACGCGGTGGACCCGGGCCGGGCCGAGAACGGCCGAAAGCCCGGCTGGACGGTCGACGGGCATCTCGTCCGCACCTCGTCCGGCGAACTCCTGCCCGGTGCGCTGGCACCGGCCCGACGTGTCGTGGAGACGACTGTGACGGACCATCACGGGGACCGGACGCCCGAGGGCGCCGCGACCGGCCAGGACGCGCTGATAGCCGAATTCCTGCGAACGAGCCGGGAGATGGTGGCGGCCCAGCGCGACGTCCTGCTGACGTACTTCGGCGGGCGGGTGCCCGGTGACCCCCTGCCCGCCCCGGCCGGCCCTCCGCTCGCTCCCGCGCTGCAGACGGGACGCCCGGAGGCGTGGGAGCCGGAGTCCGTCGGCACGTCCCCGGAGGCCGGAGCCGCCGCGACCGGACCCGGCCGCCTCGCGGGGCAGGAGCGGACGGGCGCCCCCGTTGGCGGCGCGGATCCGGCCGGGCCGCCGTCCGGTGACGACGTCCTGCGCCTGATCGTGGACATCATCAGTGAGCGCACGGGCTATCCGGCCGACATGGTCGAGCCGGGCCTCGACCTGGAAGCGGATCTGAGCATCGACTCGATCAAGCGAACCGAGATCGTCGGCGAACTGGCAGGACGGCTGATCCGGGCCGGAGCGGCGCCCGCCGACGCCGGCTCGCTGGACGACGCCGCGATGGAGGAGCTCTCCCGGGCCAGAACCGCCGAGGCCCTGGCCGCCGGGATCTGCGCCCTTCTGCCCGGTGCCGGAACCGAACCGGACGCTGGTCCGGCGGCTCCCGTCGCCGTACCGGGAACGCCGGCCGCCCCGGCCCCGGAGCGGAACGGCAACGGCAACGGCAACGGCAACGGCAACGGCAAGTACCAGGTTGCGGCCACCGGTACCGGAACGGGCTCTGAGGCGGCGATGTCAGCGGCACCGACGACGCAGACTCCACGGTTCCCTTCCGGGAACGACGGCGGTGCCGCGGCGCCCGGAGCGGACATCCCTCTCGTCGCCGCACCCAAACGACTGGAACTGCGCAAGGTGCCGCTGAACGGCAGTCCTGGTGCCGCGACGCCCGCCGCTCTGCGGGGACGGAGGTTCGTGCTGCTGGGCGACGGGGACGGTGAGCTCGCGGGCACGGCACGGGCGCTCGCCGCGGCGCTGGAACGGCACGGTGCCGTGTCCGCCGTCCTCGACGCCGAACAAGGCTTGCCGCCGCAGAACGGCCACGGGCCGCTCGACGGCGTGGTCCTGCTCGACCCGCTGGCCGCCTCCGGGCCGCCGGTCCTGCCCTCGGCCTTCCCGGTCGTCAAGGCAGCGCTGGCCTGCCGCCCCGCACGGCTTCTCGCCGTACGGCTCACCGACGAGGGCCTGGTGACGGAGCGTTCGGCCGGGCTGCGCGGGCTCTTCCGCACCATCGCCCGGGAGTGCCCGGACACCGGTCCCACCGTGATCGACCTCGATCCGGGCAGCGGGGCGCGCATGCCGCGGACGCCGGAGGGCGTCGCGGACGCGGTGGTCGAGGAGCTGTCCGCGGCCTGCGGGGCACCGGCCGTGGTGCGCGACGCGGACGGCGTGCACACGTGGGAGCCCGTCGAGGCGCCCTTCGGGATGACGGCGGCGACCGGTGCGGGACCCGCCGGGGACGGGGCCGCGGAGGCGGCGGCGCTCGGACTCGACCAGGACTCGGTCGTCCTGCTCACCGGAGGGGCCCGGGGCATCACGGCGGCGTTCGCCGTCGCACTCGCCCGAGCCTCCCGGTGCCGTGTCGAACTGATCGGCAGGACGCCCGCCCCCGCCGGGCCGGAGGATCCGGAGACGGCGGCGGCCGGCGACAGGGCGGCGCTGCGGCGCGTGCTCGCGGTGCGGGGCGGGTACTCCTCCCCCGCCGAGATCGACCGGGCGGCCGAACTGCTCCTCGCCCAGCGGGAGATGGCCGCCACCCTGACCGCGCTCGAGGCCGCCGGGAGCCGGGTCCGCTACCGCAGCGTCGACTGCCGCGACTCCGCCGCCGTGCTGCAGGCGGTGAAGGAGATCCACGCCGACCACGGGCGTCTCGACGGGGTCGTCCACGCCGCGGGAGTCATCGACGACAGGCTCATCGCGGAGAAGTCCCCGGAGTCCTTCGAGCGGGTGTACGGCACCAAGGTCGCGGGGGCCGTCTCGCTGCTCTCGGCACTCGGCGAACTGCCCGACGAGGGACCGCGGTTCGTCGTGCTGTTCGGCAGTGTCTCCGCGGTGTTCGGCAACCGGGGCCAGGCGGACTACGCGGCAGCCAACGACGCCCTGGAGGCCCTGGGCGAGCGGTGGCGGGCCCGCACCGGTCAGCGCGTGCTGACGGTCCACTGGGGGCCCTGGGCTCCCGGCGGACTCCACACCGGAATGGTCGGCCCCGAGCTCGCCCGCGAGTACGCCCGGCGCGGAATCGCCCTGATCGACCCCGAAGAGGGGCCGCTGGCGCTGCTGCGGGAGCTCGCCTGGGGCGACCCGGCGGCCGGGGCGGTCGTCCACACCGCCTCGGAGTGGTGACATGACCGGTGCGGGGTCAAGGGCCGGCACGGACCGGACCGGCGAGCGGGCCGGGGGCAGCCGCCACGCCGTTCCCGTCGCCATCACGGGGATGGCCGTACTGCTGCCGGGCGCCCGGGACCTGACGGCGTACTGGCGGAATCTCACCGCCGGGTTCGACGCCGTCGGTGACGTGCCGGAGGGCCGCTGGGACGCCGCCTACTACCGGCCCTCAGCTGCGGACGGGCCGGCCGCGGCGGACCAGGTGTACTGCCGGCGCGGCGGCTTCGTGGACGCGCTGGCGGACGTGGACGTGACACGCTTCGGCATCATGCCGAGTTCGGTGCCGGGAGCGGAGCCCGACCAGCTGATCGCACTCCAGGTGGCGGCGTCCGCGATCGCGGACGCCGGCGGCGAGGACCGGCTGCCGGCCCGGGAACGGGTCGGTGTCGTGCTGGGCCGGGGCGGCTATCTGACACCGGGGCTGGTCCGCCTCGACCAGCGGGTCCGCACCGCGGCCCAGTTGGTCCGCACACTCGGGGAGTTGCTGCCGCATCTCGGCACCGACCAGCTGGCCCGGGTACGGGAGGCGTTCACCGAACGGCTCGGTCCCGACCGGCCGGAGAACGCCATCGGCCTCGTCCCCAATCTGGCGGCCTCCCGGCTGGCCAACCGGCTCGATCTGCGCGGTCCCGCCTACACCGTTGACGCCGCGTGCGCCTCCTCGCTCGTCGCCGTGGACCAGGCGGTGGGCGAGCTGGCGTCCGGCCGGTGCGACCTGATGCTCGCCGGAGGCGTGCACCACTGCCACGACATCACCCTGTGGAGCGTCTTCTCCCAACTCCGCGCCCTGTCCCCGAGCCAGCGCATCCGCCCCTTCCACCGGGACGCGGACGGCATCCTCATCGGCGAGGGCACGGGCGTGGTCGTGCTGAAGCGGCTGGCGGACGCCGTACGGGACGGAGACCGGATCTACGCGGTCGTCCGGGGGACGGCGGTCGGCAGCGACGGGCGTACGGCCGGACTGGTCAGCCCCGATCCGGGCGGGCAGATCCGCGCCGTGCGACGGGCTTGGGAGGCGGCCGGGCTGGACCCCGCCGAGCCGGGGTCGATCGGACTGCTGGAGGCGCACGGCACGGCCACTCCCGCCGGGGACACGGCCGAACTGCGCACGCTGGCCGAGGTCTTCGGGCCACCGGACGACCCCGGAGGCGGGCGGACCGCGGTGATCGGGTCGGTGAAGTCGATGATCGGCCACGCGATGCCCGCCGCGGGGGTCGCCGGCCTGGTCAAGGCGGCTCTCGCCGTGCACCACGCGGTGCTGCTGCCGACCCTGCACTGCGACGATCCCCATCCCGCGCTGGCCGACACCCGTTTCCGTCCACTGGCCGGGGCGGCGCCCTGGGATCCCGGCCCCGGGGGGACGCCGCGCCGGGCGGCGGTGAACGCCTTCGGGTTCGGCGGGGTGAACGCCCATGTCGTCCTCGAACAGGCGCCGGAGGCAACGGCGTTCACGGCCCCGCCGGAACCGGGGGCCGCCGGGCTCCCGGCAACCGCCGACGAGGGGCGGGGCGGCACCGGCCGGGCGGCCGCGGCCACCGCCGTGATCGAACGGGAGCGCGTGCTGCTGCTCACCGCCGGGACGCCGGAGGCCCTCGCTGCCGTGCTGGACACCGACGACTCGACGCTGCTGGCCTCGGGGCCCGCCGCCCCGGTGAACCCGGGAGGGGACTCGGCCCGCCTCGGCGTCGTCGATCCGACACCGAAACGGCTGGCGCTCGCCCGCCGGGTCACCGCCAAGGGCCGGGCGTGGCACGGCCGCGGCGATGTGTGGTTCTCCCCGTACCCGCTGCTCGGCGGCGAGCGGCCGGGCAGGATCGCCTTCGTCTTCCCGGGGCTTGAAAGCGAGTTCGAGCCGCGCGTCGACGACGTCGCCGCCCGGTTCGGGCCGGCGCGGCCGGGGCCGGCCGGCGGTGCGACGGCGGCCCGCGTCGGGGACATCGGCCGGCACGGGCTGGGCGTGGTGGCGGTGGGCAGGCTCCTGGACACCGCCCTGCGCCGGATGGGCGTGGTGCCGGAGGCGGTGGCCGGGCACAGCATCGGCGAGTGGACGGCGATGGCGGTCGCGGGTCTGTACTCCGAGCGCGCCGTGGACGACTTCATGGCCTCGCTCGACCCCGACTCGGTGGCGGTGCCGGACCTCGCCTTCGCCGCCGTGGGGGCGTCCGCGGACCGGGTACGGGCGGAACTGGCGGCCCTCGGTCTGCCGGTCACCCTGTCCCACGACAACGCGCCGAGCCAGTCGATGGTGTGCGGACCGCCGGACGCGGTGGAGGAGTTCGTCCGCGCCTTCCGGGCGGAAGGCGTGCTGTGCAGGGTGCTGCCGTTCCGTTCGGGATTCCACACGCCCATGCTGGAGCCGTCCCTGGGCCCGTTCCGCGCCGCGGCCGAGCGCTTCGCGCTGCACACGCCCACCGTGCCGGTCTGGTCCGGCACGACGGCAGCCCCGTTCCCCCGTGACGAGGCCGCCGTGAGGGAACTGTTCGTCCGCCATCTGCTGGAGCCCGTGCGCTTCCGCCAGTTGACCGAGTCACTGTACGCGTCGGGGTTCCGGGCCTTCGTCCAGGTCGGTACGGGAGCACTCGGGTCGCTCATCGGCGACACGCTGTCGGGGCGGGAGCATCTCGTCGTCGCCGCCAACACTCCGCACCGTCCGGGCCTTTCGCAGCTGCGACGCGTGGCCGTGGCGCTGTGGGCGGAGGGCGCGGCGGTCGACCCGGACGTGATCGACCGCCATGCCACCGCTCCGGCCGGGGCGCCGGGGCGCCCGGCCTCCTCGTCGCGTGCCGATGCCGACGCCACGACGTCCCGGCCCGCCTCCCGTGCGGCCTGGGGCGGCGGCGTCACTCCTCGGCCTCCGGTGCGTCTCGACCTGAGCGGCGGACTGGTCTCCCTGGATCCGGGGACGCTCGCCGCGCTGCGGCTGTCGCTGCCGACCGGACGGGAGGGTTCCACGGCCGGCCCGGTCACCTCGGCGGCCGCGGCGTCCGCGTACACCCCGCGCGGCCCGGCGGGTGCGGGTACGGCGGGTGTCGGTGCGACAGGCGCCGGGACGACGCGCGGAGGCGCGGCGGAACACGCCATGGCCGACGGCTCGGCGGGGAGTTCCTCGGCCCGCGGTGGCATGCACCGGCCCGGGGAGTCCGTCCCCGGGGCCGGAGGACCGGAACGGTTCCCGGCTCTCGCGGAGCTCAACGCGCTGATGCGGGAGACGGCGGCCACCGCGGCCGAGCTCATCGAGGCCGCCGCCCGCCGGCCCTCACCGGCGCACCGTCGGGGCGACACACCGCATGTCCCTGCCGCCGTCCCGGCCCGCCGCACGCCTCCCGCGGCGCGCCCGGTCCTGCCCCGCACGGGTACCACCCCGGGCGCAACGCCTTCCGCCCGCTCGGAGTACACGGTCCGGGTGGGCACCGACGCGATGCCGTACCTGCTCGACCACTGCTTCTTCCGGCAACGTGCGGACTGGCCCGAAGTGGCCGACCGCTGGCCCGTCGTGCCGGCCACGACGATCGTCGACCATGTGATGGAGGCGGCCGAGCGCTGCGCCCCCGGTATGCGCGCCGTCGCCGTGCACGACGCCCGGTTCGACCGGTGGCTGACCGCCGCCGAGCCCGCGGACGTGAAGGTCACCACGGCCCCCGCGGGCCCCGGGCGCCTGGCGGTGTCGTTCGGACCGCACGCACGCGCTGTGGTCGAGCTCGCCGCGAGCCATCCCCCGCCGCCGCCTCCCTGGGATCCGGCGGCGTTCCGGGACGAACGCACTCCCGGCCACTCCGCGGCCCAGTTGTACGACGAGCGCTGGATGTTCCACGGCCCCGCGTACCAGGGGGTCACGGCGCTTCGGGGCATCGGCGAGCGGCACGTCCGCGCGGTGCTGACCACGCCACCGGCGCCGGGTGCGCTGCTGGACAACGTGGGGCAGGTCCTCGGCTACTGGATCATGGCGACCGCCGCCGAACGTACGGTCGTGTTCCCCGTCCGGATGCGGCACATGCGGTTCTTCGGCCCGGCCCCGCGGCCCGGCAGCGAGGTGGAGTGCCTGGTCCGCGTCACCTCGCTCACCTCCGACCTCCTGGAGGCGGACGCCCTGCTCACATCCGGAGGCCGGGTCTGGGCGGAGCTCGGAGGCTGGCAGGACCGCCGGTTCGACAACGATCCGCACACGCGCCCGGTCGAGCGCTTTCCCGAGCGCCACACGCTGTCGACGGCCCGCCCCGGCGGCTGGGCCCTGGTCCACGAGCGCTGGCCGGACCTGGCGTCACGCGACCTGATCATGCGCAACATGCTCGGCGGCGCCGAACGCGCCCGGTACGAGGAGCACACGCCGCGCGGCCGCCGGCAGTGGCTGCTGGGCCGCATCGCCGCCAAGGACGCCGTGCGGCAGTGGCTGTGGCAGCGGGGCGAGGGACCGGTCTTCCCCGCGGAACTGCGCGTCGACAACGACGACCGGGGACGGCCCCGGGTGACCGGGACCCACGGGCGGACGCTCCCGCCGCTGGCCGTCTCCCTCGCCCACCGGGCCGAGGCGGCGGTGGCGATCGTGCGCCCGTGCCCGCCGGTCCCGGGCAGCGGTGCGGTGACCGGACCCGGTATCGACATCGAGGAGATCGCCGAGCCGTCCGGGGCGACGCTGGCCGCCGCCCTTGCTCCGACCGAACGCGAACTGCTGGCGGACCGCAGCGCCGGTACGGGGACGGCGGCAGGAGCCTGCGACGCGCTGTGGTTCACCCGCTTCTGGGCGGCGAAGGAGGCGGCGGCGAAGGCGGAGGGAACCGGATTCGGCGGCCGCCCCAAGGGCTTCGCCGTGGTGGCGGCGTCCGGGGACCGGCTGACGGTCGAGGTGCGCGGCGCTCCGGGCACCCCGGTCCGCGTGTACCGGATCCGGTGCGAAGAAGTGGCCAATCCGCCGGGTCTTCCCCCGCGCTCATACGTCGTGGCGTGGACCGAAGGACCGGAACGGGACGGGGACAGGCACGAGGAGGGGAACAGAACGTGACCACGACTCAGGGGACCGGTCCGTCAGGGGCGGACGAGGACGCGATACTCGCCGACATCACGGCCATGATCGCGCTCGTCCTCGAGGACGACGGTCTCGACGGCACCGAGGTCGGGATGGAGACCCGGTTCAGCAGGGACCTGGAGTTCGAGAGCATCGACCTGGTGACCCTGGCCGGTCATCTGGAGGCCCGGTACGGGCGTGACGTCAACTTCGCCGAGTTCGTGGCCTCGATGGAGCTCGACGACATCATCGAGCTCACCGTCGGCCGGCTCGTCGAACACGTGGCGAGGTGCCTGAAGAGCGCGGGAGCGGCCTGACCCATGGCGCTCATCGATGTCGCCGGTGTCCGTCTGCACGTCCAGCGCCTCGGTCCCGGCGACGGACGACCGGGCCGGGAGACCGTCGTCCTGCTGCACGGGTTGCTCACCGACAGTCTGGCCAGCTACTACTTCACCGTCGCGCCCGCGTTCGCGGCGGCCGGGCTGGACGTCGTCATGTACGACCACAGGGGGCACGGCCGCAGTGGAAGACCGGCAGGCGGCTACGGACTCGGGAGGTTCGTGGACGATCTCGGCGCGCTGCTGGACCGGTTGGAGGTCCCCGGTCCGGTCCATCTGGTCGGCAACTCCTTCGGCGGCACGGTGTCGTTCGGCTACGCCCTGCGCCGCCCGGACCGGGTCGCCAGCATCTCGGTCGTCGAGTCCGAGCCGGCCACGGCCTCCTGGGCGCGCAAGATCGCCGGACTGCTGGAGCGGGTACGGCACGAGATGACCGTCAACGAGAGCGAGGCGATCGACTGGATCGCGAGCCACCGCGGCCACCACACGGCCCGGCTGGCGAGGGCCGCGGGCCGCCTGGTGCGCGATACCTCGATCGCCGCGGAGGTCACCGTCTGCGACCTCGTCTCCGAGGACGCCCTCCGCTCCCTGGACCGCCCGGTGCTCGCCGTCTACGGGGGCGACTCCGATCTCAGCGAACAGGCCCCGTGGCTGCGGTCGTTGATGCCGCGCAGCCGGACGGTGCTGGTCCCCGGCCATGAGCACTCGGTGCTGGTGGAGGCGCCGGGCCGGGTGCGCGACCTCGTCCTCGGCTGGATCGAGGAGAACGGGTCCGCCGAACGCCGCGACGGGGCCGGCAGGGCGGCTGCCGTACCCGTGGAGGTGAACGTCCCGTGAGCCGCTGCCTGTTCGTCGTCCCGCCACTCGTGGGGCACATCAATCCGCTGGTGGGGGTGGCCGCGGAGTTGGTCTCCCGGGGCCATCGGGTGGCCTGGGCGGGGGTGCCCGGGATCGTCCGCCGTCTCGCCGGGCCGGACGCTCACGTCTTCCCGTCGCCGGTGTCGTGGGCCGAAGCGGACCGTCCCGTCCGGCCGCCGGACATCCGGGGCCCCGAGGCCCTCAGGTTCCTGTGGGAGCGGTTCCTGGTGCCGCTCGCGGACGCGATGGCCGACGGCGTACGGGACGCGGTGCTGGCCTTCCGGCCCGATGTGGTCGTGGCGGACCAGCAGGCACCGGCGGGTGCGCTGGTCGCGGAGCGGCTCGGGGTGCCGTGGGCGACGTCGGCGACGACGCCGGCCGAGTTCACGGACGCGCTGGCGGCCATGCCGAAGGTCGCCGCCTGGAACGACGCGCTGCTGCGGGAGCTGCGGCTGCGCATCGGGGACCCGGAGGGCACGGCGGATCCGCGGTTCTCCCCCCGTCTGGTGCTGGCCTTCTCCGCTCCGGAGCTGGCCGGGCGGCCCGCCCGCGGTGGCGAGGGGATCCGCTGGGTGGGCCCTTCGCTGGCCGCCCGTCCCTCGGCAGCCGACTTCCCGTGGGAGTGGCTGGACCCCGGGCGGGCGACGGTCCTGGTCACGCTCGGCACGGCGAACACCGACGCGGGAGGGCGATTCCTCACCGCATGCGCCGAGGCCCTGCGGGCGCGGGCGGACCGGCTGCAGGCCGTCGTCGTCGACCCGGAGGGCGTCCTCGGCGGTCCCGGCATCACCCTCCCGGGCGGTGCCGCCCCGGGTACGAGCGAGGGGACGGCCGCCGCCCGACCGGACCGCGATCTGCTCGCCCTCCCCGTCGTACCGCAGCTCGCGCTGCTCGGGCACGTGGACGCCGTCGTGTGCCATGCCGGCCACAACACGGTGGTCGAGGCGCTGTGGCACGGCGTTCCCCTCGTCGTGGCGCCGATCCGCGACGACCAGCCGGTCGTCGCCGCGCAGGTGTGCGACGCGGGGGCCGGGGTCCGCGTCCGGTTCGGCCGGGCCGGCGCCGCCCGTATCGGAGCGGCTGTGGATGCCGTGCTGCAAGGTCCCGGCCACCGGGCCGCCGCCCGTGCCGTCGGGTCGGCACTGCGCGCGGCGGGCGGAGCCGCGGCCGCGGCGGACCATCTCGAGAAGCTGCTCGATGACGAGTTCCGGGACAAGGAGGAGGGATGACGTCGCGCGAGGTGCGGTCCCGCAGACGCCGGACCAGGCGGGAGACGGTGACCGCACTCCGGCCGGAGTACGAGGCCGAGCTGGCCGAGGGGCCCGAGGCGTTCTTCGAACCGCTGCGCCACGGCTGCCCGTGGTGCGGGTCGGTCCGGATCGGCGGGCATCTGCGGACGCCGGACCTGCTCCAGCACAAGCCCGGCCGGTTCCGGGTCGACCGCTGCCACTCCTGCGGCCACCTCTTCCAGAACCCCCGGCTGAACGCCCGCGGGCTCGCCTTCTACTACCGCGACTTCTACGACGGCCTCGGCGAGCAGCAGCTGGACGGGATGTTCGGCGGGCGCACCGCGTCCTACCGGCGCCGCGCGGAGTCCGTACGGCCCTGTGTCGGCGGCGCGAAACGGTGGCTGGACGTGGGCACCGGGCACGGGCACTTCTGCGAGGTGGCCCGGACGGTCCTGCCGGATGTGGTGTTCGACGGGCTCGACCGCTCCGAGGGGGCGGAACTGGCCGAACGGCGGGGGCGGGTCGAGCGGGGGTTCCGGGGCGGTTTCACCGAACTGGCGCCGGACCTCGCCGGGGAGTACGACGTCGTCAGCCTGTTCCACTACCTCGAGCACAGTACGGAACCGCTGCACGAACTGGAAGCGGCCCGGACGTCGCTGCGCCCGGGCGGACACCTGGTGGTGGAGGTGCCGGACCCGGAGAGCGGGTACGCGCGACTGCTCGGCCGCTGGTGGCTTCCCTGGCTCCAGCCCCAGCACCTCCATCTCATGCCGGTGGGCAATCTCCGCGGCGCGCTGGCGGAACTGGGGTTCACGGTGGTGGCCGAGCAGCACCGGTCGGCACACGAGCCGGTCGACCTCGTGGCGGCGGTGTGGCTGGCCCTGGAGGGAGCCGCGCCGCGGGACGACCTCCCGTGGCTTCCGCCCGTCGGCCCACTGCACCGGGCACTGCGCGGCGCGGCGCTGCTGGCGGGCGTCCCGGCGCTGGTGGCGGCGGCGCTCCTCGATCAGGCGGTCGCACCGTTCACCGGACGTCTCGGGCTGTGCAACGCGTACCGCGTGGTGGCCCGCAAGGACTGACACGTCGCTGCCGCCGGCTCGCGGATCCCGCCACCCCTGCGGGTCAGCGACGTGTCGTGGGGATCGTGCCGTGGGGGGGGTACGGCCCCGACGGAGGCTCGACCGGTCAGTCGAGCGGGCGCTCGTAGACGAGGAATCCCTCGTGCCGGGCCACACGGTCGTAGAGGGCTCGTGCGGTGGCGTTGTCCCGGTGTGTCTGCCAGTGGATCCTCTCCGCGCCGGCCTCGCGCGCCGCCGCGGCCGTGGCCTCGATGAGGGTCCGGCCCACGCCCCGGCCGCGCGCGGCGGGTGCGGTGAACAGGTCCTCCAGACAGCAGTACGTGCCGGCGGCCCAGGTGGAGCGGTGCAGCACGTAGTGGCAGATGCCGGCCAGTCCGGCGCCGGTCCACGCCCCGAGTCCCCGCACCGGCTCGGCCGGGTCGGCGAACCGGGCCCACGTCAGATCGGTGACCTCCGGCGGAAGGGCGTGCTCGTAGAAATCCAGGTACGCCCGCCACAGCGGCTCCCAGGCCTCCCGGTCACCGGGAGCGAGGGGGCGTACTTCGAGACCCGGGTCGGACGTCACGGTGGGTTTCCTCGCACTCGCACGGTCTGCAGGTAGGCACAGGATGCCACGCGGGCCGTAGGGCCGTTTCCCACGCCGCACGTGCACGGATTCCATGGGCGTGCGTACCGGGGCCGGTGGGTCAGGCCCCGCCGACCGGCCGCACGCCTTCGGCCGCAAGTGTTCGCGTTCGGTGGACATCGGCTCGTCACGACCACATATCGGCGAGTCCTATGCCCGGATATGATGCATTTTGTGATCATGTTCGGTCGGCTGCGGCGCCCTCGTCGTTTCTACGGAGGCCGGTGGACGGCTGTCCTGCTGTCGCCGGCCATTCTCACGATCCTCATCTCCTCCCTGGCCTTCTCCACCCCGAGGGAGAAGGCCTTCAGCCGTCTCCTGCCCGCCGCACCCGCTCTCGCCGCGGCGTTGTGGCCGGTCCTCGCCACGGTCCTGCTGGGGACCTTCTGCCTGCTGGTCATGATCAGCCTCAGCTTCTTGTACACCGATCTGGGAACGCCGTACACGGCCGCCGCGATCATCCTGGTGACGCTGGCGGCCGCGTACGCCAGCCACGTCAGGATCCAGCGCGAGGAGGCGCTGTTCCACGTACGGCTCGTCGCCGACGCCGCCCAGAAGGTGCTGCTGCGCCCGCTGCCGAGCCGTATCGACGACGTCGAGATCGAGTCGCTGTACCTGGCGGCCCAGGAGCAGGCCCGGATCGGCGGCGACTTCTACGAGGTGGCAGACACCCCGTACGGCGTGCGCCTGCTCATCGGCGATGTGCGGGGCAAGGGCCTGTCGGCGGTGGGCGCGGCATCGGCGGTGATCAACTGCTTTCGGGAGAACGCGTACGACCAGCCCGATCTCCGTGGCATCACCCGGCGACTCGAGACCAGCATCACCCGCTACAGCGCCGCGTTCCCCACCCAGGAACTGCCCGAGCGCTTCGCCACCGCCATACTCGTCGAGATCCCCCACGACGGCGGCGCGATCCGGATCCTGAACTGCGGGCATCCCCCGCCCATGCTCGTGCACCGCGGCGAGATCCGCGTCCTGGAGCCGTCCACCCCCTCACCGCCCCTGAACCTGGCGGCGCTCATCGGGGACCACTACTACGTGGACACCGTCCCCTTCGACCCCGGCGACCACCTTCTGCTCTACACGGACGGTGTGACGGAGACCCGGGACCGCGCCGGGGAGTTCTTCCCGCTGCCGGAGTGGATGCGGCACAACGGCCCCGCCGCGCCGAGGGAGCTTCTCGACCGGCTCCACCAGGACCTGCTCCGCTACAGCGGCGGGCGGCTCGACGACGACATCGCCGCCCTCGCCGTGAGGTGCCCCAACAGCCGAGGGCCGGGGACGGCGGCGTAGGCATCCGGGCGCCATGGCACCGTCACCCACGCGGACGGCCCCGCACGCCACGGCCGCCCCGGGCCCCGCGCCCGGGGGACCGTGCGGGCCGAGACGTCCCGGGGCCGTCCGCGTTGGTGTTCCGCCCCGCCCAGGATCATGCTGGTGACGAGAGCCCTGGCCACGAGCTCCCCCTGGCGGGCAGCGGGAGCCGCGCAATGGGCAAAGGGGCGAGATGAGCGGCGATGGAACGACTTCCCACCTCACCGGGCGAACCTCCCGGCACCGCGCAGCCACCTCCCGTCCCGGCCGGCGACCGGCCCGACCCGACCCAGCCGCCCCCCACCGTCCCCGGGGACCGCCCCGACACGGCCGGGCCGGTCCCCGGGCGTCCGCCGCCCACCGCCACGGCGGTCATCAGCGAGCAGGGTGTCGTGACGGGATGGAGCGAAGGAGCCCGCCGGCTGCTGGGGTACGCGCCCGCCGAGATCATGGGACGGCCCGCCGCCCGTCTCCTCGCGCACGGCGCCGCTCCGGTCGCACCGCCCGGCCCCCCGTGGCCCACGGACCTCGGTGGCACCCTGCCCCTGCGCCATCGGGACGGCCACGAACTCGCGCTCCCGCTGAGCGCCACCCGCCGGACCACCACCAGCGGCATCACCGAGTGGCTCGTGACCAGCACCGCGACGGCGGACGACGGCTCCACCGCCCCGGCCCCGCAGGAGCCGGCGCCCGGACCTGCGGGGCGGTCGGACTCGACTGCCCCGGCCGCCGAGGCCGCTGGCTCCGAGGCCGGCGCGGTGCCGGGCCGCGGCGCGCCCGTTGCCGAGGGACCGGCTCCCGGAGCGCCTGCCGTCGACGCGCCGGCCGCCGGGCCCGGGGCCCGGAAACATCCGGCGGGCGAGCCTCCGCCCGATGCGACGCCGTCGCACGCGGGCCCCCGTCCCGGTGCACCGCACCCCGGCACCACCGCCGGTGAGACGCCGTACGCCGGCACACCCTCCGCCGCACCGCACCCCGGCACCTCCGCCGGGGGGACACCGCCCCCCGGCCCGGTCACCGACGAGGCGCTGGGGGCCTGGGCCTTCGCCCAGTCCCCGTGCATGCTCGCGGTCTTCGACACCGACCTGCGGCTGCTGCGCGCCAATTCCGCAATGGAGCGCGCGCTGTCCCTGCCCGAGGCGCGGATCCGCGGGCTGCGGCTCACGGAGATCGTTCCCGGCCCGGTGAGCGAGGAGACCGAGCGCTCCATGGGCCTGGCGCTCCGGACCGGCAGGCCCCAGCACACCCCCACCGTGCTGCGTCCCACGGACAACAGCTCGGAGGCCGGCAGCCCGGCCACCGTCACACCGCTCACGGACGACGGCGGCGTCCGGGCCGTGTGTCTGACCGCCCACACCCGTACCGAGGAGCCCGAACACCACCTCACCCGGCAGCGGATGCTGCTGGAGGACCCGGGCGCCGGGATCGGCACCACTCTCGACCTGGAGCGCACCGCGCAGGAACTCACCGACGCCGCCGTGCCCCGGCTCGCCGACACCGCTGCCGTCGAGTTGTACGAAACCCCTCGTCACAGCCGTCCGACCGGCCCCCTGCCACTGCGCCGGACCGCCTACCGCTCACATCCGCCGGGCACTGTGCCGGCGGCGGACCCGGAGCCCGTCACCCACCCCGCCCACTCCCCGCTGACCCGGTGCCTGACGACGGGCCGCAGCGCCGTGTACCGGATGGACGACCCCTCCCTCGTCCAGTGGAGGGCCACCGATCCCGAGGCCGCACGGCTGGACGAGGCCGGTACGCGCACGCTGATGGCCGTGCCGATGCTCACGGCGGGATCCACGCTCGGGGTGGCGCTGTTCACCCGCAACCGCAACCCGCAGCCGTTCACACCGGACGACCTCCAGCTGGCCGAGCAACTGACCCACCGCGCCGCCACCGGCATCCACAACGCCCGCCGCTTCACCCGCGAACGCACCACCACCATGACCCTGCAGCGCAGCCTGCTCCCGCACACACTGCCCGACCAGCCCGCCCTCGACATCGCCACGCGTTATCTGCCCGCCGGTGCCGAAGCGGGCGTGGGAGGCGACTGGTTCGACGTCATCCCGCTGTCCGGCGCGCGCGTCGCCCTCGTCGTCGGCGACGTCGTCGGCCACGGCATCCGGGCCTCCGCCACCATGGGCCGACTGCGTACCGCGGTCCGCACGCTCGCCGATGTGGACCTCCCGCCCGACGAACTGCTCACCCGGCTCGACGACCTCGTACTGCATCTGTCCACCGACGAGTCCTCGGCCACCGCCGACACCACGACGGGCATCGGCACCACCTGTCTGTACGCGATCTACGATCCGATCTCCCGGGACCTGACACACGCCCGCGCCGGCCACCCGCCACCGGCCGCCGCCACCCCCGACGGCGACGTGTACTTCCTCGACACCCCCGCGGGTCCTCCCCTGGGGCTCGGCGGCCTCCCCTTCGAGACCACCACCACCACGCTCGACGAGGGCACGTTGCTCGCCTTCTACACCAACGGCCTGCTCAACCCGCGCGAGACCGACATCGACCAGACCCTGGACACGCTCTTCACGGCACTCGCCCACCCGTCGTCCGGCCTCGAGACCACGTGCGACCGCATTCTGACGACGCTGCTCACCCACCCTCCCACCGACGACATCGCCCTCCTCATCGCCCGCACCAAGACGCTCCACCCCCAGCACGTCGCCACATGGACGCTCCCGCACGACCCCGCGGTCGTCATCGATACCCGTCACCGCACGGCCGAGCAGCTCGCCGTCTGGGGACTCGTGGACGCCAGCTTCATCACGGAGCTGATCGTCAGCGAGCTCGTCACCAACGCCATCCGCTACGGGAAGCCCCCGATCCAGCTGCGTCTGATCCACACCGACACCACACTCACCACCGAGGTCACCGACTACAGCAGCACCAGTCCGCATCTGCGGCACGCCCACACGTACGACGAGAACGGCCGCGGGCTCTATCTCATCGCCCAGCTCACCCAGCGCTGGGGCACCCGGCACACTCCGACCAGCAAGACCATCTGGACCGAGCAGACGCTGATGTGAGCCGTCCGGGGCGGGGAGCCGCCGGAATCTCCGTTGCGGTGCGGGCCCGGGGCGGCCGACAGTTGCCTCCATGACCACGCACCCCACCCCGCCGCCGCCCGGTACCACCGTGCGTCCGGTGAAGCTCGACGACGCGGAGGCCGTGTGCGCCCTCCTCAATGAGATCGACGTGCTGGAAATCGGCCGTCCCGACACCTCGTTGACGGAGCTCGAAGCCGATCTGAAGCATCCGGAAGTGAACCTGGAGCGCGACTCCTGGCTGCTGTTCGACGGGGACCGGCTGGTCGGGTACGGGCTGCTGTGGGACGACTCCGGCCACGAGCGGATCGACATGGACCAGTACACGCTCCCGGACTGGCAGCGGGCCTCAAGCCACCTGTTCGACCTGATGGAGTCCCGCGCCGTGGAGCGGGCGGCGCTCAACGGGGCGTCGCGAGCGGTGGTGCACATGCACCTCAACTCCAAGCCCACGACGGACGTGGACGCCCTGCGCGGACGGGGCTGGCATCCGGTTCGCCGGTACAACGTGCTGACCCGGCCGCTGTCGGCAACCGCCGACCCGGTGCCCGCGCCTCCTCCCGGTGTGACGCTGCGCGCCTGCGCGGCGGAGGAGGACCGCAGACGCGCCCACGCCCTGCTCCAGGCGTCGTTCGCCGACCACTTCGACTTCCAGCCGCGCACGTACGGGCAGTGGCTGGACGACATCGGCGCCGACCTGGCCGACTGGTCGCTGGTCTGGATCGCGCACGTCGACGGCATCGGCGACGCGGCGGTGGTGCGGACGCACGACAACCGCGCCTCCTCGGGCTGGATCGGCAACCTCGGTGTCCTGCGCGAGGCCCGGGGCCGGGGACTCGGGGGGCATCTGCTGCGGCACTCCTTCGGGCACTACGCGGCGATGGGGCGGGACCGGATCGGCCTCGGTGTGGACACCGACAACAGCAGCGGGGCCCTGGCCCTCTACGAAGGCCACGGCATGACGCTCGACTTCGCCGTCGACACCTGGGAGTTGACCCTGCCCGTGGCGTCCTGAGGCACGGTTCCGCAGCGGGCCGCCAGGAGCACCCACCGCGGGGAAGTGGGCTGCGGCGACCGCCCCCGGGCCGAACGCCGGCAAACGTCACCGCCGCAGGGAACCTCCGCGGCACGCTCGTCATCCTCCCCACCGGACGGCGAACGACGGCAAGGGCGAGGGGCGCGGCGTGGTGCGGTGGGGCGACGGGGAGCGGACGGGTTCCGACGGCGCGAGGGCGCGGGCGCTGAGTCGGCGCGGCGTCCTCGGGGCGGGGATCGCCGCCGGGCTGGGTGTGGCGGCGGGCAGTGGGGCGGCGGGGGCGTCCGCCGGCCCCCCGCGCGCGGTCCCCGCTCCCCGGGCGGCCGGGGCGCCTCGCGCCGGGGACTGGACGGCACTGGCCCGTGGGCTCGACGGGTCTCTCGTACGGCCCGGCAGCCGTGACTACGACTCCGCCCGCAAGCTCTTCAACCCGCGCTTCGACGGGTTGCGGCCGGCAGCGGTCGCGTACTGCGCCAGGCCGGAGGACGTCCGCAGCTGCCTGGAGTTCGCGAAGCGTCACCAGGTGCCGGTCGCGGTACGCAGCGGCGGCCACTCCTACGCGGGATGGTCCTCGGGGCCGGGTCTCGTCGTGGACGTCCAGCGGATGGCGGGCGTCTCGCTGTCGGGGACGACCGCGACGATCGGCGCCGGGGCCAAACTCATCGACGTGTACGCCCGGTTGACGGCTCGCGGGCGGACCGTGCCCGCGGGGTCCTGTCCCACCGTGGGGGTGTCGGGGTTGGCGCTGGGCGGCGGTATCGGTGTGGTCAGCCGTGCGTACGGTCTGACCAGCGACAGCGTCGTCGGCGCCCGGATCGTCACCGCCGACGGGCGGATACGCATGGTGGACGCCGCGCACGACCCTGACCTGTTCTGGGCCCTGCGCGGGGGTGGCAACGCCCAGTTCGGCGTGGTCACCGAGTTGCGGATGCGCACCCACGCGGCGCCGCCGTGCACCACGTTCTTCCTGAGCTGGCCGTGGCCGCAGGCCGCCGCCGCGGTGCGCGAGTGGCAGGAGTGGGCGCCCACCGCGCCGGACGGTGTCTGGGCGAATCTGCATCTCTCCGCTCCGGTGGGCGGCAGGCCCGGGTCGGTACGGGTCGGGGGCCTGGCGCTCACGGACCGCGGCGACCTGGAAAACCGGCTCGACCGGCTGGCCGACGCCGTCGGCGCGCCGGCGCGGTCGGTGTCGGTGCGCACCCGCCCTTTCATGGACGCCATGAAGGTGATGGGCGGCGTGTCGGGGTTCACCATCGCCCAGTCCCATCAGAAGGGCACACTGCCCGGCCGCAACCCGCAGGGACGCGTGGCGCGCGAATCGTACGCCGCACGCTCGGACTTCTACACCAGGCGCATCCCGGCGGACGGGGTCAAGGCGCTGCTCGACCGGGTGGAGCGGCTGGCCGCTCTCACCGGGGGCGGCGCGGGCAGCGTCGCCCTCGACGCGCTGGGCGGCGCGGTGGGACGGGTCAGGCCGGACGCCACGGCCTTCGTCCACCGCGACGCGCTCTTCCTGGCGCAGTACATCGTGTCCTGGCCGGACGACGCGGCCGCCGCCACGGTCGAACGCCACCAGGCGTGGCTCGACGGCACGCACACGGCGATGCGGCCGTGGGCGAGCGGCCGGGCGTACCAGAACTACACCGATCCCAAGCTGCGCGACTGGCGCCGTTCGTACTTCGGGGCCAACGCCGAGCGGCTGGCCCGCGTGAAGGCGGCGTACGACCCTGGGCGGCTGTTCCGTCACCCGCAGTCGTTCTGAGCCGAGCCCGCCGCCGATCCGGGAAGCGGCCCGGGGGCGCTTCCCGAGCCACGCCGTCGGAGTGGGGCCGGACGCACCGTCGGGGGGAAAGTCCGCGCCGACGGGGCCGCCCGAGGACGGTAAGCCGGCCGGCCAGGGGCGCCGGGGTCCGCTGCCGTCGCGTCCGAACGCGACGCCTCCCCGCGGCGTTCGGACAGGAGCATCAGTACGCGTCGTCACGGATCGCGGAGAGCAGACGCGCGCAGCGGGCGCTCATGTCCCCCGCGGACTGTTCCGGGTGGGAGATCCACCAGCCGACCAGTGCGCTGACCGTGCCCGTCCACACGTGCTTGAGGGCGTCCGCGTCGAGCGGGTCCTTGTTGCCCCTGCGTCCCAGCAGCGCGGCCGTGCCCTCCGCCGCGAGGCCGTCGACGGCCGCTCGGTGCCGCTGCGCGGCCGAGCGGAGATCCGATCCGGGCGGGAGCGTCCGGTCGTAGAGCACGAACCATGCATGGCGTTCGTCCTCCAGGGCGGTGAAGAGCGCCGTGAGGACCGCGTGGGCCAGCGGCGTGGCCGACGGCGGCCGGCCGGCGGTCATCGTGTCCTCGATCGCCGTGAGCAGCCGTGCGGCGACACGTTCCAGGCACGCCAGGTAGAGGCCGTCCTTGGAGCCGAAGTAGGTGTAGAGCATCGGTTTGGTGACGCCCACCTGCCGGGCGATCGCCGCCATGGACGCGCCGGCATGCCCGCTGCGGCCGAACTCCTCCATCGCCGCGGCGATGATCTGTTCCTCCCGGCGGGCGCGCGGTACGCCCTTCGTGCCCGCGCCGCGCCCGTCGCGCCCCTCATCGGAACCGGGTGTCGCCTGACCCCTTGCAGTACCCATGACAGGACTATACGTTACGGTAAATTACCAGACGGTAAATTCTTGAGAGGGAAGATCGATGGATCTCCTCAGCTCCCCCTCCCCGTTCGCCGGTCCCCGTCCCCGTCGCTCCTGGTGGGGATGGGGCGCCGAAGAAGAGGCCCTGCCGGACAGTGAGTGCACGGCCCTCGGAGCCCTGGTGCCCGGCGCGGCGGAGACCCCGCTGCCGGTGCCCGGCGTCGCCGACCTCGACCTGCCCGCGTCCCGCGTCGCGGCTCCGGCCGCGCTCGGACACCTCATGTCGGACGCGCCGGAGGAACGGGCGGGCCACACGTACGGCAAGGCGTACCGCGATGTCGTCCGTGCCCTGTACCGCGACCTGCGGCCCGCGCCCGACCTGGTGGCCCGTCCCCGGTCGGAGCGGGAAGTGACGGACGTCCTGGACTGGGCGTCGGGCGCGGACGTGGCCGTCGTTCCCTACGGGGCGGGGAGTTCGGTCGTCGGCGGCGTCGAGTACCGGGCCGGTATGCACCGGGGTGTCGTGTCGATGGACCTGACCGGGCTGGACCGGGTGCTGGAGATCGACCGGGTGAGCCGTGCGGCACGGATCCAGGCCGGAGTCCTCGGCCCCGCCCTGGAGGACCGGCTCCGGCCGCACGGACTGACGTTGCGCCACTTCCCGCAGAGCTTCGAGTTCTCCACGCTCGGCGGCTGGCTGGCCACCCGCGCGGGCGGCCACTACGCCACGCTCCACACCCACATCGACGATCTCGTGGAGTCGCTGCGGGTGGTGACGCCGGCGGGCGTCAACGAGTCGCTGAGAGTGCCCGGTTCCGGCGCCGGTCCGTCGCCGGACCGCCTGTTCCTGGGCTCCGAGGGCACCCTGGGAGTGATCACCGAGGCATGGATGCGCCTGCAGGACCGCCCTCGGCACAGGGCGTCTGCCACGGTGTTCTTCGAAAGCTTCGACGCGGCGCTGAGCGCGGTGCGCGCGATCTCCCAGTCCGGGCTGTATCCGGCCAACTGCCGGCTGCTCGACCCGGCGGAGGCGGCCCTCGCCCAGGTCTCCGACGACGGCCGGAGCGCGCTCGTCCTCGGAGTCGAAGCAGCCGACCGGCCCGTGGACGGACGGCTCGCGGAGCTCGTCGAGCTCGCCCGGGAGCACGGTGGCCTACCGGGTCCCACCGGCGGGGACGGCGGCGACGCGGCGGCGGGCACCTGGCGGTCCGCGTTCCTGCGCATGCCGTATCTGCGCGACGCGCTCGCCCGGATGAGCGTGATCAGCGAGACCTTCGAGACGGCGTGCACCTGGGACCGGCTCCCGTTGCTCGTCGACACCGCACGCCGCGCACTCGGCGCCACCGTACGGAAGGCGACGGGCGCCGAGGCCATGGTCAACTGCCGTCTGACGCACGTCTATCCGGACGGCGCCGCACCGTACTTCACCGTCATCGCCGCGGCGCGGCGCGGGAGCGAGGTCGCCGTGTGGGACGACATCAAGGCGGCCGCGATCGAGGTGCTCGGCGATCTCGGCGCGACCGTCACCCACCACCACGCCGTGGGACGCGACCATCGCCCCGGCTACGACCGCCAGCGTCCGGAGCCGTTCGCGCTCGCCCTGCGCGCCGCGAAGCAGGTCCTGGACCCGGCGGGGATCCTCAACCCCGGCGTTCTGCTCGACCCCGCCGATCGGCCCGGCGCGGTGCGCGACGAGAACGCGCCGGCCTGACGGCCCCTCGGTCGATGCGGCATCGGCAGGCCCTGCAGAGGCCGGCCCGCCCCGTGCCGGACCGGGCAGGCGACCCGGGGCGGGCCGACGACGACTGCGCGGACGAGGCCGCTGTGCGAGCCGCACGCTGGTGCCGCGGCCCGGGAGCGGTGGAGGGCTGCGCCGCCCGCCCCGCGGGCTACCGCCGGCGCGGGTGGTCGGGGTCCTCCTCGGCGCTCGGCAGATCGCGGTGCCCGTCGTTCCACGGGTTCGTCCACCCGCACACCCCGCACGCGTAGCGGCCGTTGAGGCCGGACAGACGCGTCCCGCAGCGTTCGCAGTCGGTCTCGGTGATCTGCAGCGCTCCGTGATGCACCAGGTCGGCGGGAGGCGGTAGTTCCTCGACCTGCGGGGGCCATTCACGACCACGGGGACGCCTGCTCATACGGGGGAGGTTACCCGGGGTCACCGTCCGCCGCGGGCCGGGGCCCCGGGACGTGCCGGAGATCCGGCGGTGCCCGAAGTCCGGCAGTGCCCGGAGTGGGATCGTGCCGGCCTCCCCGGGGAGGCCGGCACGGCCGCCCGTACGCCCCGGTGCCGGTGGCTGCTCAGCCCGCCAGGCTGTGCTCACCGCCTGCCGCGATGAGTCCGGCCTTCCCGATCGTGGTGGTCACCGCGAGGGGAACGCTGCTGTCGGCGGTACCGCCGTTGCCGAGCCGGCCCTCTCCGTTCTCGCCCCAGGCGTGGACGACGCTCCGGGGGCCGGGCTCGTCGCCGGGGTCGTCCTCGCCACTGCCCGGGAGCCCTCCGAGCCAGTCGTCGCAGCGGCAGGACGGCGGGCTCGGCAGACCGGCACCGCCGCAGCGGCAGGAGGACGTCAGCGCGAGGTTGTGGTCCTCCGTGGTGGAGATGCCCGTCACCCCGCGCAGGCCCCGCACCTGGACGGGGATGGTGCTGTCGTCGAGGGTGCCGTTGCCCAGCTGCCCGGAGGCGTTGTCCCCCCAGGCCCACACGGTGCCGTCGCCCGCCAGTGCGACGCTGTGGCCGAGACCTGCCGCGACGGCCCTGACCCCGGTGAGTGTCCGGACCTCCACCGGGGTCGTGCTGTCGATGTTGGTGCCGTTGCCCAGCTGGCCGGAGAAGTTGTCGCCCCAGGACAGCACCCGGCCGTCCCTGACCACCGCGAGGCTGTGGTTGCCGCCCGCGGCGACGGCCCTGGCCCGGGTGATGCCCTGCACCTGGACGGGGATGGTGCTGTCGTCGAGGGTGCCGTTGCCCAGCTGGCCGTTGTCGTTGTCCCCCCACGCCCACACCGTGCCGTCCCGCAGCAGGACGGCGGCGTGGTTGTCGCCGCCGGCGAGGGCCTTCACGCCGGAGAGGTTCTGCACCTCGACGGGGAGGGAGCGGTCGGCGAGGGTGCCGTTGCCCAGCTGGCCGTTGTCGTTGTCCCCCCACGCCCGGACCGTGCCGTCCCGCAGCAGGGCCAGGCTGAAGTCGTCGCCGGCCGCGACGGCCTTCACGCCGGTGAGGCCCGGGACCCGGACGGGAACGTTGCTGTCGGTCTCGGTGCCGTTGCCCAGCTGGCCGTTGTCGTTGTCCCCCCACGCCCGGACCGTGCCGTCCCGCAGCAGGGCCAGGCTGAAGTCGTCGCCGGCCGCGACGGCCTTCACGCCGGTGAGGCCCGGGACCCGGACGGGAACGTTGCTGTCGGTCTCGGTGCCGTTGCCCAGCTGGCCGTTGTCGTTGTCCCCCCACGCCCACACCGTGCCGTCCCGCAGCAGGGCCAGGCTGTGCCCGAAGCCGGCGGCGAGACTCCCGATTCCGGTCAGTTCCGGAACGGCGACGGGCACGGTGCTGTCGGCGTTGTCACCGGTGCCGAGCTGGCCGTCCTCGTTGTCGCCCCACGCCTGCGCGAACGGCGCGGCGCCACCGCCGAACGGGTCGGCCGCGAAGGCGCCGGGCGTCCAGACCAGCGTCGCCACCAGCGCGGCGGCCAGCACCGTACGGTTACGTCCTGCGGCACCGCGGGCCGGCGGATGCGCTTCACCCATGACACTCTCCCTCTCGTCCGGTCCCGCCCCACCGCCTCCCCTGCGGTACGAAATCTGAAGAAACCAGCCACAGGCATACCAGTCACCCCCGTACCGTCCGGCACGACACGTGCGGAACCCGTCTCCCGGTGCCCGGTCGGGCCGGGCACCCGTCGGGGCGAGCGGCGAGGCGGGGGCGGGCGGCCTCCGGGTCGTGGGCACGCGCGCTCGTGGCGGTGGGCGCGGACCGCTCGCGCGGGGTGGGGCCGGGCGGGTGGTGCGTTTAGGCCCGTCGGCCGTGCGCTCGTCCGTGTCGGCGGCGTCCGGTACGGGCCGCTCGCTACGTTCCAGGCACATACACCCCAGAGCTCGAAGGGCACAGCCATGGCCAAGTGCGAAGTCTGCGGCAACGACTACGAGATGTCGTTCGAGGTGCACGCCGCCGGAGCGGTGCACACGTTCGACAGCATCGAGTGTGCGGCCCAGCGGATGGCACCGATCTGCGAGAACTGCCAGTGCCGGATCCTCGGCCACGGACTGCAGGCCGACGGGCAGTTCTACTGCTGTGCGCACTGCGCCCGACAGAAGGGCGTCGCGGAGCTCGCCGACCACGCCTGAGCCGCACCGCGCGGCCGCGGCGGGAGTTGCGCCGGCGGCGCAGGGACCCGTACGCCGCGCTCCACGCGCCTACTGTGCTCCATGTCATACCCGTGGGGCCGAGGGCGTGCGATGACTTTTCGCGCTGCGCACCGTCTCCTTTGAAGCAGTCCGTCGGAGCAGGAAGAGGAGTCACTCCCATGCGCATCGTGATCACCGAGTTCATCAGCCTGGACGGCGTCGTGCAGGCCCCGGGCGGTCCCGAGGAGGACACCGACGGCGGCTTCGCGCACGGTGGCTGGTCGCAAACGTTCTTCGACCCGGAGACGGTGGGCGGCGCGTTCGACGAGGCGCTCAGGAATGCGGAGGGGCTGCTGTTCGGGCGCCGCACCTGGCAGACGATGGCCGGCGCGTGGCCGGAGCGGGCCGGGGACCCGTTCGCCGACAGGATGAACGCGCTCCCGAAGTACGTCGTGTCGCAGACGCTCGGCGAGGACAAGCTGACGTGGCACAACACCAGGCGTATCCCCGGTGACGAGGCCGTCGCCCGGATCCGGGAGCTGCGGGACACCGAGGGCGGCGATCTGGTCGTGATGGGCAGCCCGACCCTGGCCCGGACCCTCATCGCCGAGGGACTGGTCGACGAACTCCGGCTGATGATCATGCCGGTACTCCTCGGCGGCGGAAAGACGATCTTCCCGGGCGACGGGGGCAAGCACTCTCTGGAGCTGGTCTCCACCGTCGCCAGCGGCACCGGTGTGCACGTGTGCGTCTACCGGCCGGCCGCCGGAGAGTAGGCGTCCCGGCCGTGCACCGTCCGGTCGGACAGGTCGCCCGGCCCCCTGGTGGGAGAGCCGGGCCCGGTCACGGCGCGAGGTAGGTGTGAAACAGACCTTCCGGGTCGTGGCGGGCCCTGAGGTTCTGCAGCCGCTCCCAGTCGTTCGCCCTGAACGAGCGCTCGGCCCGCGCCGGATGGGCGGTGAGGTCGGCCTCGGCGATGTAGTGGCCGGTGCCCAGGGGATCCACGGAGGCCGTCGCCTCGCGCAGCCACCGCATGTTGGCCTCGTCGCCGGACGGGTCGTCCCAGATGGCGTAGGGGGCCGCGTACGTCTCGCCGAGCACCGAGAAGGCCATGTCGCGCAGCAGGTCGCCGTCGTGGGAGGCCGGGGCGAACGGAGCGAGGACGAGCGACCGTTCGGAGGGAGCCTCGCGCATCGCTTCGCCGAGCCGGGAGAGCAGGGCGGCGAAGTCGGCGTCGGACCAGAGGGCGTCGGCGGCGTAGCGCAGCCCGGGCGGCCGGAGGCCGTCGGCAGTGCCGTCGAGGGCGGTGAAGGACGTCGGTCCGGGTGCCCGGTGGTGGACCGCACCGTCCGCGAACGGGCAGTTCCCGAGCGGGCGCAGGGCCTCGTCGGCGTGTTCGCCGTCGGCGGCGAAGGCTGTAGCCGTGACGGTGACGACCTTCGGGCGGGGCGTCCCGTCCGTCGTGAACGGGGCGGCCGTTGCCAGGGTGAGAGCGAGTTCCACGGCCGGTTCGAGTTCGTGCGAGATCTCGGTGGCCCACTGGCAGACCGGCTCGACGTCCGACAGGGGGAAGGCGTACGTGGTCGTCGCGATGGCCCCGGGCGCCGGGTGGAGTCGCAGCCGGAAGCGGGTGACGGCGGCGAAGAAGCCAGGGCCGGCACCCCGCGCGGCCCAGAACAGGTCGGCGTTCTCACGCTCGTTGCACCGTACGGTCTCGCCGTCCGCCGTCACGGCCTCGATCTCCTCGACACTGTGGCAGGCCGGGCCGAGCGCGCCGGAGTTCCAGCCCAGCCCCCCGCTGAGCAGATATCCGCCGAGGGCGACCGTCCCGCAGTGCCCCGTGGGAAAGGCCAGGCCCGCCTCGGCGAGGGCCGGGGCCAGTTCGCGGCCGGTGACGGCCGGCTGGACGGACGCGGTCGCAGCCCCGGGATCGATCGCGTACCGGCGGAGAGCGGAGAGGTCGAGCAGCATGCCGTCGGACCGCACGGGCGACCCGCACCAACTGTGCCCCGCGGACCGTACGGCGATCCGCAGGCCGAGGGACCGGGCGAGCCGCACCGCGGCGGGGCCGTCCCGCTCGGACGCGGCACGGACGATGAGTTCGGGGAACCGCTCGGGTTTCAGTTCGTTCCACAACATCGCGGCGCGAAGTGCTTCGTAACCGGCGTCGCCCCGCCGGACGATGGTCCCTTCGACGGCTCCGGCCTGCCTCTGTTCACGCATCGCGGGCTCCAGGACTTGCGCCGGGTGCGGCTGCGAATGAAGCTGGGATCGACGTGCGGGTCGCGAGGAACCACCGTGATACGCGGGCCCGGTGGGAACGCGGCCCGTGGCGGCGAGTACGAGTACGTGTCCCATTTTACCCGTTCCTAGAGACTGAGCGGGTATGAGTGCTGCTGCCAGAACCCGCGCTCGGACGGCCCCGAGCGGTGTCGTTCGGGGCCCGGGGCACGGGACCCGGCCGTGCGGAGGGGCCGTTGGGCCGGCCGCCCCGCCCCCGCCCCGTCCGTGCGAGGATCCCCTGGACGGGTGCCCGGTTCAGGCGGCGGAAGGTGNTTGGGCCGGCCGCCCCGCCCCCGCCCCGTCCGTGCGAGGATCCCCTGGACGGGTGCCCGGTTCAGGCGGCGGAAGGTGACCATGTACGCGATATCCCTGGGTGACGACGGCGCGGAGCTCGGGCCGCTGGAGCCCTGGCAGGCAGAGGAGTTCCTGGCCCACATCGATCGGGGGCGGGACTTCATCGGGCGGTTCAACGGGCTGCCGGACGTGGTCACGGATCTGGAGTCGAGCCGGGCGTTCCTGCGGGCGTACGCCGAGAAGACCGCGGCCGACGCGGGCCGGATCTGCGGCATCCGCCGGGACGGCGTTCTGGTGGGCGCCGTCATTCTCCGGACCATGGACGTCGCGGAGGGCACCGCCGAGGCGGGCTGCTGGCTGGAGCCGTCGGCCGCGGGCCGGGGGCTCGTCACCCGGGCCGCCCGTGTGCTCATCGACTGGGCCGTCGGGGTACGGGGCATTCACCGCGTCGAATGGTGGGTCTCGTCCGGCAACGAGCCCAGTATCGCGGTGGCCCGGCGGCTGGGAATGACCAAGGACGCGGTACTGCGCGAGAGTTACCCGTACCGGGGGAAGCGCCACGACATGGAGGTCTGGTCCGTGCTCGCCCCGGAATGGCGGGCGGCGAACGGGGATCGGCCGGTCTCCCGAGCATCGACGGGATGACATAATCCGAGCGGTGGAGACCGAGCACGGGCGGCGCTACGGCCGAGAAGGCGGGGGAAAGGCAACGGTGGCCTCGTCGACATCATGGCCGCAATGGCGCTCGGATTCCCCGGAGTTGTCCCCCGCCGGGCACCCCTTCCTGCTCGTCGCGCTGCGCATGACCGTCCCAGCCGGCAGGCAGTGGCAGCAGTACCGCTTCGTCGAGAACCAGGATCTGCGTTCCCGGCTCGTTCCCCTTCTCGGCACGCTGCCCCTGAGCCATTCGCTGCTGCAGGAACCGCACGGCGGCCAGCCCTGCCGGTTCAGCGACCCGGCCGTACGGCTCTGGCGGGACGACGACGCCGACCGCTGGCCCAACACCCTGTACCGGTCGTTCGCCGAGGCGGACGGACCGCGCCGGGGGCTCGGCGAGGTGACGGTGACGCTGCGGCTGCACAGCCGGAGCGGCTTCGTGCGGGAGGTCTCCCGCACGATCAACGAGTGCAACGTCCGCGCCGACGGGCTGCTCCTGCGCACCCAGGTGCCGGACGTCCTGACGCCCGACGGCTGACGCTCCGCGGCAGGACCGGCGCTTCCCTGCCCGAGCGCCCCGAACGGCGCCGCAGGGAGGCCTCGCTCGGTGGCGGCCTCACCACGGCCGGCAGGGGAACAACCCCGAGCGTCGGAACCCCTCCGGTCCGTGCCCCAGACGCCGGGAGACCAGCAGCACTGCGGTGACCCACACGGCCACCGCGGCCAGCCCGATGCCGGACGACCCGGTGGCGGCAGCCCACAGGAAGAGCACGCCTGCCAGCGTCGCCGTCGCCACCGCCCCCACGAGGAGCGCCTCGCGCCCGCCGATTCCCCGCCGGGCGGGCCGCCCCGCGCGCAGCCCGGCTTCGATCTGGTCCAGCATCGCGATCTCGCGCGCCGACAGCCGTCTCTCCCTCGGCACTCCGCCCCCAGCCTCTGTTGCGTCCCCGACCCGGCTCATCCGTACCTCGCGTCCGCCCCGGCACGGGGGCGTCCGAGGTACGCGTGCCCGCTCATCGCTCCCGTACGCAGGGAATCCGCGCGCCCGGCCCGCAGGCGGCGCGCCCGTGCTGCGCCGTCTCGCCCTTCGGGTCCGGACGAGGGCCGTCACACTCCTCGCCCGGACACTCTTCGAGCGTACGGCGGACGAACGCGTCCGGCGGTGTGGCCGTCCCCGCGGTTGCGCGGAGGGGTCAGCGCCCCAGTGCCCGGCGCAGTTCGTCCTTGTTCATCGAGGAGCGGCCCTCGATGTTCTTCTTCCTGGCCTCATCGTAGAGCTGGTCCCTGGTCGGTCCCTGCGCTCCCCGGTGCGACCGCTCGCCACCCCGCTGGGAGGCGGACTTCCGGTCCCCGGTCGAGGTCTTGCCGGCGGTCCGGGACTCGCCCGCACGGGCCCGTTCCTTGTTGACCGTGCGGGCGGCGATCTCCTTGGCGCGCGAGGGCGAGGCGCCCCGCTTCTCGGCGCTCTCCCTGATGTGTTCGTACTGGCGCTCCCGCTTGGCGCCGGATCCAGCAGGCATGACGTGCTCCTTCGGCGACGGTCACTCGCAGAGCCGGACGTACGGCTCTCTACGGGGCGGGTTCCCCCGGTGCGGGCTTCAACCCTCGCGACGCCGATGCGCCACCGGTGGCACGCCGGTCCGCCGGCGGCCGACGCCGGATGCCGGGGAGCCGGTGTGCCGGCGTCCGGGTTGGCAGCGGCGGTGTCGCGGCCGGATCAGTTCCACGGCGGGGACGGGCACGCGGTCATCGCCGGACCTTCATCCACCGGGCGAACGCGTCCAGCGCCTCCTCCGCGCCACGGCGGCCGACCCCGATGCGGAAGCGGTCGGTGGGGGTGGCGGTGAGCTCCGAGCGGTAGATGCTCGCGGGCAGCAGCAGGACCCCGGCCTCGCCGAGGAGGCGGGCGCAGAAGAACTCCTCGACTCCTTCCGGGCCGAGGTAGCGGGGGTAGGCGACGCAGCCTCCGTCGGGCGCCCGCCAGTCGAAGTGGTCGGGGAACTCGGCGAAGAAGGCGTCGAAGACGGGCAGGTTGCGCTCGATCAGCGCGCGATTGCGGGCCAGGATGGTCTCCCTGGCCCTGAGGGCGATCCTGGCCAGGACCTCGCTGGGGGCGGAGTTGCAGATCGTGGTGTAGTGCTTGGCCCGCTCCAGCCGGGACAGCAGGGCGCGGTCGCGGCAGGTGATCCAGCCGATCCGCAGACCGGGGAGGCCGAGCGCCTTGGAGGTCACGTTCAGCGACAGGGCGTGTTCGGAGAGGTCGGCGGCCTGGGGAAGGGTGCGGGCGGGGTCGCGTTCGAGGCCGCGGTAGACCTCGTCGCTGAAGAGGTGGATGCCGCGTTCGTCGCACATCCGCGCCAGAGCGGTGAAGGTTCCGGCGTCGACGACCTTGCCGGTGGGATTGTTGGGGAAGTTCACCGAGACGACCCGGGTACGGGGGCGGAGGGCGTCCACCACGGCGTCCAGGTCCAGGGCCCAGTCACGGTCGGCGTCGAGCGCGACACCGGTGACCTCGCACAGGGCGAGCGGCACCGTCTCGGCCGCCTGGTAGTTGGGGGTGATCACCACGGCGTGGTCGTCCGGCCCGAGAAGGACGTTCATGGCCAGGTAGAGGGCCTCTTCGGCACCGGCGAAGCACAGCACGTCGGCCGCGTCCGCCCGTTCGTAGGTGGCGGCGACGGCCTCGCGCAGGGCCGGGTCGCCGTAGGTCTCGGTGTAGCCGAGATGCAGGTTCTCGAAGGCTGCGCGGTCCTCGTCGTCGGCGAGTGCCAGCAGTTCGCCGAGAGCCATGCTCTGGGCGTCCGACGCGGTGAGGTGGTGGCGGGCCGCGAACTCCCAGCGGGAGAAGAAGGTTTCGAGTCGGAAGTCGGGCAGCCGTGTCATGCGGGGTCCTTCGTACTGGGGGTTCGGTGTTCGGCCAGGAGGTCGTAGACCGTGGAGCGCGACACACGCAGGGCGCCGGCCACGACGGGGACGGCGCGGCGGACGCCGAACACCCTCGCCTCGTCCAGTCGTCCCAGTACCGCGAGCCGGTCCTGCCGGGTCAGGCGCTCGACCGGGCGGCCGCACTCCCGTACATAGGTGCCGACGACGTGCTGGACGCGTTCGGCCCAGTCCTGCTCGAAGAGCGGTTCGGGGCGCTCCACGACGGGGGCGCCGAAGGAGCTCAGCAGGGCGGCGGCCCGCTCCAGCGGGGTGCGGTCGAGATTGACGCAGAGGACGGCCGAGGCATCGCCGTCGGCGTCACGCAGGACGGCGCTGACCGAGGAGAGCCGGCGGCCGTCGGCGAGGATCTTCTCGTACGGGCCGAAGACGTCCTGTGCGGCGGGCTCCAGGGCGTCCAGTTCCCCGAGCATCGAGGCGTCGCCGGCCTTGCGGCCGTCCACGGGGTTCCAGATGGCGAGAACGCTGTCGGTGCGAGGGTCGTGCAGGACCACCTCGGCGTAGGGGCCGAGGAGCCGTGCGACGGCCTGGCACACCGCCGACCACGTCCGCACGCGCGGATCCGGTTCCTCCGTCGTCTCCATGGCTGCCGCCTCCCGCTCCGTGGCCGCGGCTCCGCGTACGGCCGCGCCTCCTATTTCCGGACTGTACGTCCAGTCCGGACGAACTGTCCAGGCGCGGGCTGCGGGACACGCCCCGGCTCCCGGGGTCGCAGGCGGGGGATCCGGAGACGGCCGCCGGGCCGTCGGGACCCGCTCCCCCACCACTCCGCGCGGCGAGGCGAGCGGGCGCCGGGACATCGTCGGCGGACCGGCCGTCCGCGCCCTATGGTGTGGTCTGACGGTCCGCCGGACGGCTCCCTCGGTGCGGCCCACGACCGGGGCGCGGCCGCGCGCCGCGGCCGGCGGCCGTCCGCGCGGCGGGGACGGGCACCGGGAGGGCGTGGATGCCGGAACTGTTCGCGCTGAGCGCCGCGCTCATGTTCGGTCTCGTGCACTTCTTCAGCGGTCTGCTCGCAAGGCGGGCGGACAGTTACGCGGTCGCGGCGTTCGGGCAGGTAGGCGGCATCGTCCTGATGCTCGCCGTGGCGGTCCTGATGCCGGTGGCGGGCGTGGAGGCGCCGGTCCTGACGGCCTCCCACATCACCTCCGGCGCACTGGGGTGGGGCGTGCTGTCCGGGGTGGGCACCGGCATCGGTGTCGCGTGTCTGTACCGGGGACTGGCGGCCGGCCGGATGAGCGTGGTGGCCCCGCTCAGCAGTGCCGCCGGAGTCACGCTGCCCGTGCTCGTCGGCGTCGTCGTCCTCGGCGACCGGCCGAGTCCGCTCGCCTGGCTGGGTGTAGCGGCGGCGGTTCCCGCGCTGTGGCTCGTCTCCCGCAACGACGGCCCCGGGGCCGGGGGAACCGCGTCCGGCGCACGGTTCGGACTGCTGGCGGGGATCGGCTTCGCGGTGCAGTTCCTCGCCATCTCCCGAATCGACCCGGCCGCGGGCCTGTGGCCGATCCTGGCCGCCCGCGCCGCGGCCACGCTCACGATCGCCCTCATGGCCCGGGCGGCCCGGGCGACCCTCCACCTGCCCCGCAGGCTCGTCCTACCGGCACTGGCGGTCGGGTCGATGGGCGCGGTGGCCCTGGTGCTCTACCAGGCCGCCACCCTCCACCAGTTGCTGGCCCTGGCGACGGTGCTGGCCTCGCTGTACCCCGCGGTCCCGGTCGTCCTGGCCGTCGTCTTCCTGCACGAACGCCCCACCACCGTCCAGATCGCGGGGCTGCTGTGCACGGGCGTGGCGGTCGTCCTGATCGCCCTGGGCTGAGTGGAGGTCCCTTCCCGCACACGGCTGCCGGGGACGCGACCCGGTCGCCGGCGCCGGACGAGACCGCTCCCTCCCGCGACGGCCCGCCGGCGGGTGGAGGCGTCGTCGGGCGCGGGCGGGCGGGCTTCGGTGTCGGCGGAGAACCGGACCGGAGACGTCAGGCCCGGTTGACGGCCGTCTCGGCCGCCGCGGCCCGGTCCCCCCTTGCGCCGCGGCACCTTCAGGCCCGGGCTGCTGCGCCTGCCGTGCACGAAGGGGTGGGAAGCCCTGGAACCCGGCGCCTTCGGCCATGGTGCCCCGAACCGTCGGTCATGCCGAGCACGCGTGCGACCGCGGCGTGGACCAGATCGTGCGGCAGTGAACGGGCCGGCCGGCGGGGGCCGTACGTACGGACCGTCACGGGCCGTCCTCGGTCACCGGGTACTGGCCGGCGACCTCCTTCCAGAAGGCGTCCACCCGGGCGTTGAACTTCTCGGGCGACTCCTGGAAGGGCTGGTGCGCCTCGCCGAACAGCATCTCGAAGTCCGCACCCGGAATGGCGTCGGCAACGGCCCGCCCGAACCGCGGGGGCGCGGCGAGGTCGCACTCCCCCGACAGCACGAGCGTCGGCGCGGTGATCCCCGGCAGGCGGTCGAGGGTCTCGTGCGCCGCGAAGGCCTCGACCTGGCGCTGGAACGCCTCGGTGGACTGCGGATGGGGAAAGGCCAGCGTCTCGTCGATGATCCGGTCCACCATGCCGTTCGCGTGGGCGCGCGGGGTGTAGACCCACAGCAGGAACGCCTCGAGCATGGCGCGTTCTCCCGGTGCCTCGGCGGCGAGCCAGTGCCAGAACCGGGTCATCGAACGGAAGTACGCGTCCGGCCGCGCCCAGGCGGACACGAGGACGAGGCTGCGCACCCGGCCCGGGTGGCGCAGTGCCAGCTCCTGGGCGATCAGACTGCCGCCCGAGAAACCCGCGACGTGGGCGTGCTCCACACCGAGGGACGACAACAGCGCCGCGGCGTCGTCGGCCATCAGCGGGACCGACAGCGGCCCGTCGGGGAGCGGTGTCCGACCGGCTCCGCGGTTGTCGAAGGCGGTGACCCGGTAGCGGTCGGAAAGTCCGTCGAGCTGGGCCTGCCAGGCCTCGGCGGGATCGCTCAGCCCCGCGACCAGCAGGACGTCGGGGCCCTCGCCCCGGCGCTCCACCCAGAACCGCGCACCGTTGGCCTCGACCTGTTCACCCATGAGCGGCACCTCCTCCTCCATGGTCGGCGCGTCCGGTGTCCGGTGCCAGGGCACCGGCCGCGCCCGGGGCGCGGCCGGCACCCGTCCGGGTGCGTGCGGATGCGTCCCGACCGGTCCGGACGGACCCTGGGATCATGGGCACGAACCCGCCTGTGATCGTTCATCCGATCGAGCCGAGCGGTGGCAGACCGGTGACGATCCGAGGAGAGCCGGTCGGTACCGCGCACGACCTGTTCGACGTGCTGGAGTTCCTCCGCCGCGCGAACCTGCCGGAAACCGACACGGCGGTCGACGACCCGGAACTGATCGAGTGGAGGGGCGGCGGCCCGCAGTCGTGGGCCGAGTCACCTCCGTGACGGGAAACCGGACGGGCCTGTGACGCCCACCGGCCGGGGTCGCGGAGCCCCTCCGCACCGGGGCAGGGGTACGGCGGCGGCAGGACGGTGCCGACGGGCGGGAACGGGGCCGCGACCGGCAGCCGGTGCGTCCGTCATCACCGTGAGAGGGTGAGCTCGGCGCGACCGAAGAGCAGTGCGTATCCGGACGGCAGCGCCGCGAGAACGCGGTCGAGCAGCCGGGGGCCGGCGAGACCGGCGACGACGTGGAGGACGGAGCCCGCGTCCCAGCGCGCGGTGGCGGGGGTGCCACCCGTTCGGGCCGCGAGGTCCTTGACGAATTCCCAGGCGCTGAGCGGTTCGGCGCAGGGAGGCCGGGAGGTGAACGCGAGAGCGGCCTCGACGGGGAGCCTGGCGGCGAGTTCGACGCGCTCGTTCCCGACGAGTTGCCGGCCGAGCGCGGCAAGGACGGTGCGTACGGCTTGCTCGGCCCGTTCACGGGTCGGGAAGGCGCCCTCGTAGCGAACCCTTTCCAGCAGGTGTTGGAACGTCATACCCGGTGCGGTCGGGACCGTTTCAGGCTGGGGGACCATCGGTGCAGTGCATGCCTTTCTCATGGGTCGGGACCCGCTCCTCGCCTCACGTGAGTGGGGAAGTGCGGGGAAGCTACGGCGTCGGTGCGGTGCCGACGGACTTGGAGGACGGGGAGAGCGCAGGCTCCTCCCCGTCCTCCACGACCGGCGCGCGGGGCGGGGCTCAGCCGGTGATCTGCTTGCGTCCCGGGCGGTCGCCGATGGCGATCTTGCGGGGCTTCGCCCTCTCGGCGATGGGGATGCGCAGGGTCAGCACGCCTGCGTCGTAGTCGGCGCTGATGTGCTCGGTGTCGAGCGTGTCGGCCAGCACGAGCTGGCGGGAGAAGACACCGAGGGGACGCTCCGAGAGCTCCATCTGCACGTCGTCCGCCTTCGCCGGCGGTCGCCGCTCGGCCTTGACCGTCAGCATGTTGCGCTCGACGTCGATGTCGATCGCGTCCGGTGAGACACCGGGGAGATCGAGGGCGATCACGTACTCGTCACCCTGGCGATACGCGTCCATCGGCACCGCGGAGGGCCGGGACCAGGTGCCCGTCGTACCCAGGAGCTGCTGCGTCAGCCGGTCGAACTCCCGGAAGGGGTCAGTGCGCATCAACATCGTGAAACACCTCCAGTCGGTTCGGGCAGTACCTGCCAATGCGCGGGAACCTGCTTCCGTTGTAGCATGTCATCCGAACGACGACAAGCACGAATGTCACCGAAAGGATGACACTCTGGCCGAGAAGGGAATCCCATGAGCTCCGTCGACCAGCCCGGGAACACAGGAGCGCCGCTCTCCTCCTTCCATGCCGCGGCCGCGGCTCTGGACACCATGCGGGAGGCGGTTCGCACCGCCCGGGAGGAGCCGTACGGGTACGCGCCCGGCGCACCCCCGACCGGCGCCGAGGAGGCGCTGGCCGCCCTGCTCCTGCTGCGTCAACTGCGCGACGAACTCGCCGAATGGGAGCCGGGGCTGATCGAGACGGCCCGTGAAGCGGGAGCCAGTTGGGCCGACCTCGCCCATCCGCTCGGCGTCGCGAGTCGCCAGGCCGCCGAGCGCCGGTATCTGCGCGTACGCCCCGGGGCGCCCGGCTCCACCGGCGAGCAGCGCGTGCAGGCCACCCGCGACCACCGGGCGGCGAACCGCACCGTCAGCGCATGGGCCCGTGGCCACGCGGGCGATCTGCGCCGCCTCGCCGGCCAGATCACGGCTCTCACCGATCTACCGGCCGACGCGGCCGCCCCGGTGGCGCGCCTCGCCGGCGCTCTCGCCGACGACGACGCCGCCGCGCTCATCGGACCCCTGGCCGGTACGCACTCACACCTGCAGGCCGACCACCCCGGCCTGGCGGCCCGCGTCGAAACGATCACGCGTCACACGGCACGCCTACGCGAGGACACGGGCGAGCGACGCCGGGGCGACTGACACCGGCCCCGCACCCGCCCGGACGGGCTGACGGACCGGTCGGCCGGTGCCGGGTCACCCGCCCGGCCGCCGTCCGCCGGGCGGGAC
Source organism: Streptomyces sp. HNM0645 (assembly GCF_030056615.1). Taxonomy (NCBI): domain Bacteria; kingdom Bacillati; phylum Actinomycetota; class Actinomycetes; order Kitasatosporales; family Streptomycetaceae; genus Streptomyces; species Streptomyces sp. HNM0645. The sequence goes on from NZ_JASHLT010000034.1 coordinate 69,115, forward strand.
GAAGACCGGGCGGGCCCATGCGGGCGGGTCCGGTGGAGGGCCCGGATCCTCCGGGAACTCGGCGAGGCCGGGAACCACCTGTGTCGGAGTGGGAACGGCCCTGACCGCGGCCGGCGCGGCGGCCGGGGCCGTCGCGGTGTCACGGAGGGCTGCGACGAACTCCAGGCAGGAGTCGTAGCGGTCGTCGGGCACCTTGGCCAGGGCCTTCGCCAGGACCTCGTCCGCGCCCGGGGGGATGTCCGGCCGGCGCTCGGTGAGCGGAGGGGGCTGGTCGTACTGGTGTGCCCACAGGAGTGCGACGTCCTCGTCCCGCTGGAAGGGCGGCCCGCCGGCCAGGGTCTCGTAGACGACGCAGGCGAGGCTGTAGAGATCGCACCTGCCGTCGACAGGCCGCCCGGAGATCTGCTCCGGTGCCACGTAGTCGAGCGTGCCGACGAACTCGCCCACGGTGGTGAACCCGGTCAGGGAGAGCGACTTCTTCGTCAGCCCGAAGTCCGTGAGGTAGACGTGCTCGGGATGGTCGATGTCGGTGCCCTTGGCGACCAGGACGTTGCCCGGCTTGACGTCCCGGTGCACCAGATCGTGCTCGTGTGCCGCGTCGAGCGCCGAGGCCACCTGGGCGGCGATCCGGACGGCGGTCGCGACGGGCAGCGGGCCGTCGCGGTCCAGCAGCGCCCGCAGGTCCAGCCCGGCCACGAAGCGCATGGCGATGTACAGGACGCCGTCGGTCTCGCCCGCCTCGAAGATCGGCACGATGTGCGGATGGTCGATGGCCGCGGCGACCCGCGACTCGTGGGTGAAACGACGCCGGAAGGTGTCGTTGCGGGCGAGCTCCGGCGCGAGGAGTTTGAGCGCCACCGTGCGGTCCAACCGCAGATCCTTGGCACAGTAGACCACCGCCATACCGCCCCGCCCGATCTCCCGCTCCACCCGGTAGCCGGCGATCTGGGCGCCGATCAGACCGGACGGCCGGCCCGAGTACAGGCTCATATCGTCCGACGCCGGCGTCATGGGGAGCCACCGCCGTACTGCCTGCCGGGACGGGGCGTCCGGTCGGTCAGCCAGAGCACCATGCCTGAATTCTATCGATCGGCCTCCCTCCCCGCCCGGGTCCGTCCCGGCGGCCGCGTCGGCCGGAAGCCTTCGCACGGGGGCTCGCTCCGGCGGGGACCGCCCCCTCGAATCGTCCGCGAGCGGCCGCCCGCAACCACCGCTCACCGAAGCCCGGCGGCGCGAGTGGCCCGGCCACGGGCCAGGCACGCCCGCCCAGCACCCCTTGCGCCCGGCTCGCCCCCCTTCGCCCGCTGCCGACGGCTGGCCGGATTCCATCGCCATGGCTGCTCCACGGTGAACTTCGGCGTCAGCCCCGACCGATATCCGCCGGCACCCGGCGGGCCTTACCGGATCATCGGGACAACACGGTTCGCGAACCGCTCCGCACCGCGCACAGGAGGAGACGTTGCCCGTACCGCCCTGGTTGCCCTTCCCCCGGGAACTGCCCGCGCTGACCGCCGGGTTGTCCCACCAGACCTACGTACACTGGCCCTACCCGCCCGACGTGGTACGCCCGCTGCTGCCGTCCGGGCTGCGGCCGGACGAGTCCGACGGCCGCGCGTGGGTGAGCCTCGTCGCCCTCGTGATGAGATCGGTGCACCCGCTGGGACTGGTGCCGCTGCCCCGGGGAACGTTCGCGCAGACCAATCTGCGGACGTACGTCAGAACGCGGGACGGGCGCAGCGGGGTGTGGTTCCTCTCCCTCGACGCCGGCCACCCCCTCATGCCGGCGGCGCGGGCCTTCGGGATCCCGTACCACTGGTCGGACCTGACCGTCCGGCGCAGTCCCGACGGGCGCACCCTCACCTACACCGGCCGGCGCCGGGCCGGACGCGGACGGAACCGCCCGGCCGCGCCCCCCGGCTACCGGCTGACGGTCCGTGCAGGGGCACCGGCCCGCACACCGCCGGACCTGGATCGCTGGCTCACCGCCCGGTGGTCGTCCTTCTCGCACCGGGCCGGCGTGCTCTGGGAGACGCGCATCGAGCACCCGCCGTGGCGGCTGCGCGGTGCGGAAGTCCTGGAGTTGCGCGAGACCCTGACCGCGAACGCCGGACTCCCCGCCCCCGGGGCCCCCGCGCTGGCGCACCTGGCGGAGCCGATGGAACGCGTACGACTGGGTGTGGCCCGGCCGGTCGGCCGTGGCTGAGGCGGACGCACGGGCTCTCGGACGGCGGCGGGCCATCGGCCGGCGGCGCTGGGACCTCAGACGACGGAGGCGGTCAGGAGCACCAGATGCGCCGCGTCGGCCGCGGCGATGCCCATGGTGGCGAGGAACGGAAGACGGGCGTCGGCGTCACGGACGGGCCGCAGCAGGGCCAGCGCGCAGAGCAGCACGGTCACCGCGAGGACGGCCCAGCCCTGGCGGGTGACCGGTCCGTCGGGCGCCACCAGCAGGACCAGTGACGAGGCGAGCACCAGCAGGGCCGCGACACATACCGACCGCCGCCGGCCGAGGCGTTGCGGCAGCCCGTGGACACCGGTGCGCAGGTCGTGGTCGATGTCCGGCAGGACGTTGGCGAAGTGCGCGCCCGTGCCGAGCAGTCCGGCGGCCGCCATGAGCCACAGGGGCGGCCAGCGCCCACCGGGCAGCGCGAGGGTGACGAACGCCGGGAGCAGCCCGAACGCCAGCGCGTACGGCAGCCACGACAGAACGGTGCGCTTGAGGCGGAGGTTGTACGACCAGGCCGCCGCCACCGCCACCGCATGGACGAACCCCGCCACCGGCCCGCACGCCGCCGACAGGACGACGCACACGGCCAGGGCCGCGATCGCCGCCCCGGCCACGACACCCGGCAGGGCCTCTCCCGTGACCAGCGGCTTGTCCCGGCGGCCGGACGCACGGTCCCGGCCCATGTCGGCCCGGTCGTTGCACCACCCGATCGACAGCTGACCCGCGGCGACCGCGCCCACGACGAGCGCTCCGCCGGATGGACCGCGCCCTCCCACCGCGGCGGCGAGCGCGGCCGTGAGACCGGTGACGACTGCCGCCGGCAGCAGGTGACACGCCTTCAGCAGACCGGCGGCCGACGGGCGGACGGAGTCGAACGGCGCTGCGTGGGTCCCGTCGGAATCGGTGGTGGCACTGAACTTCACATCGCCACGCTAGGTCACGACGCGCCCGATGCGACCGTTTCATGACGTTGTGTCAGCGGACTTCTATGTTGGGGCGATGACCCGCGTCCTGGCCGTGAGCGCCGTGTTCCCGCCCCATCGCCACCCGCAGGCGGAGATCGCGGAGGAGTTGGCCCGCCGGCTGCCGCCCGCGGCGGATCCCGGACTGCTGCGGCGCGTGCACGCGTCCGTCGGGGTCGAGGCCCGGCATCTCGCGCTGCCGCTGGACCGCTACGGCCGCCTCGACGGCTTCGGCCAGTGCAACGACATCTATCTGGAGCTGGCGCGGGACCTCGGGACGCGGGCCGTGCGAGCCGCCCTCGACGAGGCGGGAGTCGCCCCCGAGGAGGTGGACGTGATCGTGTCGACCTCGGTCACGGGCATCGCGGCACCGTCGCTGGACGCCCGCCTGGCCACCGCGGCCGGACTGCGCCCCGACGTACGGCGCGTGCCCCTCTTCGGACTCGGCTGCGCCGGGGGCGCGGCGGGCACGGCGCGCCTCCACGACCAGCTCATCGGCCGGCCCGGGGACGTGGGAGTGCTGCTGTCCGTGGAACTCTGCTCGCTCACCCTGCAGGCCGCGGACACGTCGATGGCCAATCTGGTCTCAGGGGCGCTCTTCGGCGACGGGGCGGCGGCGCTGGTGGCGGTCGGCGCCGAACACCCCCGGCACGCGGGCCACCCCGGTGGAGGCACCGGCGGGCACCCGTGCGCCGGCCGCTCGGGCCCGGTGGTCGTCGACTGCCGCAGCCGTCTCCACCCGGGCACGGAAGACCTCCTCGGCTGGCACGTCGGCGAGTGGGGCCTCCGGCCGGTGCTCGGCAGCGAACTGCCCGAGGTGGTGAGGCTCCACGTGGGCGAGGAGATCGCGTCCTTTCTCGCCGAGCACGACCTCAAACCGCAGGACGTGGCGGCCTGGGTCTGCCACCCGGGTGGTCCGAAGGTCCTCGACGTGCTCGCCGACGTACTCGGGCTGCCCGAGGACGCGCTGTCGCCAAGCCGCCGGTCGCTCGCCCGGGCCGGAAACCTGTCCTCCGCCTCCGTGCTGCACGTCCTGAGGGACACCCTCGTCGACGGCCCGCCCGAACCGGGCGCCCCCGGGCTGATGCTGGCCTTCGGCCCCGGATTCTCCTCCGAACTCGTCCTGCTGCGCTGGTGACGCCCCGATGAGCACCCACACCCCCACCGTGTTCCTCGCACTCGTCCTGCTGGTCGCCTTGGAACGACTCGCCGAACTCGTCGTGGCCCGCCGCAACACGGTCCGGAGCCGGATGCACGGAGGCGTCGAACACGGCCGCGGCCACTACCCCGCCATGGTCGTCCTGCACACCGTGCTGCTGGCCGGCTGCGCCGTCGAACCCTGGGCCGCGGACCGCCCCTTCGTGCCCGTGCTCGGCTGGACCATGCTGGCGCTGACCGCCGCGGCCCAGGCGCTGCGCTGGTGGTGCATCGTCACACTGGGCCCGCGGTGGAACACCCGCGTCATCGTCGTACCGGGCCTGCCGCTCGTCGCCTCCGGCCCGTACCGGTGGCTCCGTCACCCCAACTACGCCGCCGTCGTGCTGGAGGGGCTTGCCCTGCCGTTGGTGCACACGGCGTGGGTGACGGCCCTGGCGTTCACCGTGCTCAACCTGGCGCTGCTCGGGGTCCGCATCCGCTGCGAGGAGTCGGCCCTGACCGGGGCGCCGGGCACCGCCGGCCGGACCGCGAACGCGGTCCGGTGATCGATCTGCTGGTCGCCGGCGGCGGCCCGGCGGGGCTCGCCACCGCCATCCACGGTGCGCTGGCCGGGTTCGAGGTCGTCGTCGCGGAGCCGCGGCCCACACCGGTCGACAAGGCGTGCGGTGAGGGGCTGATGCCTGGTGCCGTGAGGGCGCTCGCGGGGCTCGGGGTCGCCGTCGAAGGGGCGCGGTTCACCGGCATCCGGTACACCGACGGACTCGGCGCCCGCGCGGCGGAGGCGCGTTTCCGGGCCGGACACGGCCTCGGGGTACGCCGCACGGACCTGCAGCCGGCGCTCGCGGCGCGCGCCGCGGAGCTGGGTGTGCGGTTCGTGGCACGCCGACTCGGCGAAGTGCGCCAGGACGGCCGGCAGGTGACGGCGGACGGGCTGACGGCGCGGTACCTCGTCGCCGCCGACGGGCTGCACTCCCCCGTCCGCCGCGCCCTCGGACTGGGCGCGCGGCCCGCTCCCGACCGGGCGGCGCGCTACGGGCTGCGCCGCCACTACGCCCTCGCCCCGTGGAGCGACCTGGTCGAGGTCCACTGGGCGGAACGCTCCGAGGCGTATGTGACGCCCCTCGCCGCCGGACTCGTCGGTGTCGCCGTGCTCACCGCCGACCGCGCCCCGTTCGACGCCCAGCTGGCACGCTTCCCGGCCTTGGGCGAGCGGCTGCGCTCGGCCGCGGCGACCCCGGTGCGCGGTGCCGGGCCGCTGCGCCAGGACGTGCGCACGCGGGTGGCCGGCCGGGTCCTGCTCGTGGGGGACGCCGCGGGATACGTCGACGCGCTCACCGGCGAGGGGCTGACGCTCGCGCTGACCGCGGCCGGTGAACTGGTCCGCTGTGTACGGTCGGGCCGGCCCTGGGAGTACGAGCGAGCCTGGCGGCGGCTGTCCCGCCCGTACCGGCTGCTGACCGGGTGTCTGCTGCGGGCCCGTGAGAATCCGTATCTCGCTCCTCGGGTCGTGCCGCTCGCGGCCCGGCTGCCGCGCGTGTTCCGGGAGGGCGTCAACCTCCTGGGCTGACGCGGCGGGCATCCGTCGGGCCCGGCACCCGGCCCGACGGCCCGACGGCCCGGGAACGACTCGCAGTGGCCGCTCACCCGGTGTGCGCAGTGTGCACGACCGCCACCGGGCAGGCCGCGGTGTGGAGGACCTCGGAACTCACCGAGCCCAGCAGCAGCCTGCGCAGTCCGGAACGCCCGTGGGAGCCGACGACCAGGAGGACCGCCCCACGCGAGGACTCCGCGAGGAGGGTGGCCGCACGGAGCCGTTCCGCGTGCAGTCTCACGGCCACACCGGGGTAGCGGTCACGGCGCTTGTCCGCCTCCTCCTGCAGGGCCGCCCGGACCGCCTCGTCGAGGACGTCGAAGTCGGGTGCGGCCATCCCGGGCCCGGTCGGGGTCTCACCGAGGTGGAAGCTGCCGTGCACGAGTTCGAGGTTCGCCCCGCGCAGCGCGGCCTCGGCGAAGGCTGCGTCCAGGGCGTGCGACGAGATGCCGGAGGTGTCGGCGACGTCCACCCCGGCCACGACGCGCTTCTCCGGGTCCGGTGGTGTGTCACCTGGGCGGACGACGATGACGGTGCCTGCGGCGTGGGTGGCGACCTGCCAGCTCACGGAGCCGAGCGGAAGACGGGCGAAGCCACCACTGCCCCGGTGCCCGACGACCGTCCAGGACGCCCGTGCGGACCGCTCCACCAGCACGGCGGAGGCACGGCCGGGGACCGCCTCCGCCGTCACGGTCACGCCGGGGAACTCGGTGCGGACCAGCCTCTCCAGGGGCGCCACGACCTCGGCGCCCGGGACCGGGGTGCCGTGGTGCTCGGCGACGTGCAGGAGCTGGAGCGGCACCTCGTGCAGGTCGGCCTGCTCGGCGGCGCAGCGCACCACGTACTCCTGACCGCCCTCGTCGACGCCGGCCAGTACCGGCCCCCTCGGTGACGTGGTGTCGTCCACCATGAGTGCTCCCTGCTCCGATCTCCGCGGTCTGGCTCCAGGGTGCGTCCGCGCGTGGGGCGGCGCAGCACGGGTGTGGACCACCCGGCCCAGTCCGGGACCGGGTCCCGGGATTGCGGTGAGTGGGGGCGGAGCCGCCGCGACCGTCGTCTCCTACCGCGGCAGGACCCCAGCGGCCACCGCGGACGGGACGGGCGCGTAGCCCGCGGCCCGGGTGGTGAACGTGCCGCGGCCCTGCGTGCGGCCCCGCAACCGCGAGGCGTAGCCGAACAGTTCGGCCAGCGGCACGGTCGCGGTGACGACCGCCCCGCCCGCACCCGCGGTCGAGCCCGACACCCGGCCGCGCCGTGCCGCGAGATCACCGAGCACGCCGCCGACGGCATCGTCGGGCACGGTGACGGTGACCTCCACGACCGGTTCCAGGAGGACCATCTCCGCCGCGCGCAGCGCCTCGCGGAGGGCGAATCTGCCCGCCGCGCGGAACGCCGTCTCGGACGAGTCCTTGGGGTGGGTCGCCCCGTCGGTCAGGGTGACGCGCAGCCCCGTCACCGGATGGCCGCCGAGCGGTCCCTCGGCGAGGGCGTCCCGGCAGCCGGCCTCCACCGCGCGGGCGTACTCCTGCGGCACCCGCCCGCCGGTGACGGTCGACCGGAACGCGAATCCGCCCGTACCGGTTGTTCCGCCGGTGCCGGCGTCGTCGACGGCCCCCAGCGCCTCCACGTCCAGCACGACATGGGCGAACTGCCCGGCGCCGCCGTCCTGTTTGACGTGCCGGTACAGCAACCCGGTGACTCCTCGGGCGACCGTCTCGCGATAGGCCACCCGCGGCCGGCCGACACCGACGCGGATGCCGTGAGCGCGCCGGATCTTCTCCACCGCCACCTCCAGATGCAGTTCTCCCATGCCGGACAGGACTGTCTGGCCGGTCTCGGGGTCGGTGCCGACCGTGAGCGACGGGTCCTCCTCGGCCAGCCTCGCGAGTGCGGGAACCAGTCGGTCGGCGTCCGGGCCGCCGCGGGCCTCGACCGCCACCGAGACGACCGGAGCGGCCGCGGTGGGCGGTTCGAGGACGAGCGGGGCGGCGGGTGAGCACAGTGTGGCGCCGGTACGGGAGGACTTGACGCCGACGAGGGCGACGATGTCCCCGGCGACCGCGCGGTCGGCCTCGGCGTGCCGGTCCGCCTGCACGCGCAGGATGCGTCCGACGCGCTCGGTCCGACCCGCGCCCGCGTCCAGGACCGTGTCCCCCTTCCGGACCGTGCCCGAGTACACACGGACGAACGTCAGCCGTCCCGTGGACGTCGAGTGCACCTTGAAGACCAGGGCGGCCAGGGGCGCGGCCGGGTCCGCGGGCCGCTCCTGGGACACACCGTCCAGCGTGCCCCGTACGGCGGGCACGTCCGTCGGCGCGGGCAGCAGCTCCACGACGGCCTGCAGCAGCGGTTCGACGCCGCGGTTCCGGTAGGCGGAGCCGCACAGCACCACCAGGCCCTCGCCACTGCGGGTCACCTCGCGCAGTGCGCCCGCCAGCGTCCCGTCGGACACCCGCGACCGTTCGCAGAACTCCTCCAGTGCGGCGGGGTGGAGTTCGGCGACCGCCTCCTCGAGCAGGACGCGCCGCCGCAGTGCCTCCTCGGCCAGGCCATCGGGCACCGGCCCCTCCTCGAACGCGTCGCGGCCGGCGTGCCAGACCAGCGCGCGCATGCGCAGCAGGTCCACGACCCCGGTGAACCCGTCCTCCCTCCCGATCGGCATCTGTACGACGAGGGGCACTGTGCGCAGGCGTTCGCGGATCGACGCGACGGCCGAGTCGAGGTCGGCGCCCGCGCGATCCATCTTGTTGACGAAGGCGATCCGCGGAACGCCGTGCCGGTCCGCCTGCCGCCACACGGACTCGCTCTGCGGCTCCACGCCCGCGACGGCGTCGAACACGGCGACGGCGCCGTCGAGGACGCGCAGCGAGCGCTCCACCTCGTCGGAGAAGTCGACGTGTCCGGGGGTGTCGATGAGGTTGATCCGGTGCCCGGCCCAGTCGCAGCTGACCGCGGCGGCGAAGATGGTGATGCCGCGGTCGCGCTCCTGGGGGTCGAAGTCGGTGACGGTCGTGCCCTCGTGGACCTCGCCGCGCTTGTGGGTGGCTCCGGTGAGGTACAGGATCCGTTCGGTGACGGTGGTCTTGCCGGCGTCGACATGGGCGAGGATGCCCAGGTTGCGGACGGTGGTCAGGGGGTCGACGGCTAGATGAATGAGTCCGATGTTTTCAGTGGTCGTAGGCGATCAGTGATCGTTTGGT
>NZ_JASHLT010000035.1:0-77712 GCF_030056615.1 Streptomyces sp. HNM0645
CGCGATCAACCAGCTCAACCAGCTCGGCTACACCGTCACCCTCAACCCGAGGGAGCAGCCAGCCTGACCGACGACCCCGGACACCCGGCGACCCCACGGCCACCGGGCGTCCAATGCTGCCCACACCGACCCTGACCTGCTGCTATTTACGCGTCAGATCCATGAGTGACGCGGATGACGCAGGTGACGCAGAAATCCGCACCTCGGACACACGCGGAGTCCGAGAAACCCCCGAAGCCAACGCGACTCAATCTCTGAGGACTCCATGAGCCGAACCAGTTCCGCTCAACCTGACCCCCGCGACACCCTCCGCAGCGGCTTGCCTGATCGGTACCTCACTCCCGACGACATCGCCGAGATGTTCGGCGTCCCCCTCGAAACCGTCTACCAGTGGCGCAGGAAGCGCACCGGCCCTCCCGGCTTCCGCGTTGGCAAGCACGTACGTTACGACCCCGCCGAAGTGGGGGCTTACGTCGCTCAGCTCAAGAACGTCGACCGCGTCGCGGCCTGACGCAACCTCGCACACCGTCAGGGGTGGCCGTTGAACGGCCACCCCTGATCCATGCTGAGAAGGGACTCCGCCTCCGATGGCAGGCAGCATCCAAGACCGCTGGTTCAAGAGCACGACCGACGCCAACGGCAAGACCGTCCGCGTCAAGACCGAACGCCACGGCAAAGGCATGCGCTACCGGGCCCGCTACTTCACCCCCGACGGGAAGCGGAAGGGCAAGTCCTTCCCCGACGGTCAGAAGCGCCTCGCCGAGCAGTGGCTGAGCAGTATCACGGCAGACGTGGCCCGCGGCGACTTCATCGACCCGAGCGCGTCGCGTACGACGTTCCAGGAGTACGCCGAGAAGTGGCTTGCGAGCCAGAGCGGCGACCCGAACACCCGGGCGTCGATGGACTCTCAACTCAGGCTGCACGCCTTCCCGCGCATTGGAGCGCGTCAGCTCGGGTCGTTCCAGCCGAGTCACATCCGGGAGTTCGTGACGCAGCTCGAAGCGTCCGGCATGTCCGGCGCGTACGCCCGCGTGATCTTCTCCAACGTTCGCGCCGTGCTCTCCGCAGCAGTCGAAGACGGGTGCCTGCGCCGCAATCCCTGCAACTCGCGCACGGTGACGCCTCCTGAGCTGGGGACGCGTCGTGTCGTCCCCTGGCCGCCAGAGCGCGTCTTCGCGATGCGGACCGCCATGGTTGAGCGCTTCCGGCCCATGGTCGACGTGGGTGCCGGCTGCGGCCTGCGGCAAGGCGAGATCCTGGGTCTGTCCGTGGATGACCTGGACTTCGAGAGCGGCACCCTGAACGTCGTGCAGCAACTGAAGCTGAGCCTCAGCAAGCCCGTGTTCGCGCCCCCGAAGGGCGGAAAGCTCCGTGACGTACCTCTGCCGGACCCCGTGGCGGAAGCTCTCAAAGAGCACATGGAGCGCTTCCCGCCGGTCGAGGTCACGTTGCCGTGGATGCGCGCGAACGGCCAGCCCGTAACCAAGCGGCTCATCTTCAGCGGGCCCAACGGGGGCCACGTCTGGCGCACGTCGCTGAATGAGGACCACTGGAAGCCCGCACTGGCGAAGGTCGGCGTCATCCCACAGGCCAAGAGCCGCGAGCACGCCGCCGCTCGCGAGCACGGCATGCACGCCCTGCGGCACTTCTACGCGTCCGTTCTGCTGGACGCAGGGGAGAGCATCAAGGCTCTTGCCGAGTACCTCGGTCACTCCGATCCGGGCCTGACCCTGAAGGTGTACGCGCACCTCATGCCCAGCAGTCGGGAGCGTGCCCGGAGGGCCCTCGGCCAGGCACTCCGACCGCAGGGCGCGGAGGACTGAGGGCCCAGAGTGGTCCCAGGCCGTGAAAATGCCTCCCATCCGCGCCGTATGCGCAGGTGGGAGGCATGATCATTGGGTCTACTTCTTCTTGCCCTGGTTCTTGACCGCCTCGATCGCCGCGGCTGCGGCCTCCGGGTCGAGGTACGTCCCGCCCGGGTTCACCGGCTTGAAGTCGGCGTCCAGGTCGTAGGCCAGCGGGATGCCCGTCGGGATGTTCAGGCCCGCGATATCGGCGTCGGAGACACCGTCCAGGTGCTTGACCAGGGCGCGCAGGCTGTTGCCGTGGGCGGCGACGAGGACCGTGCGGCCGGTCAACAGGTCCGGGACGATGGCGTCGTACCAGTACGGGAGCATGCGGACGACGACGTCCTTGAGGCACTCCGTACGCGGGCGCAGCTCCGGCGGGATCGTCGCGTAGCGTGCGTCGTGCGCCTGGGAGAACTCGTTGTCGTCGTCGATCGGCGGCGGCGGGACGTCGTAGGAGCGGCGCCACAGCATGAACTGCTCCTCGCCGAACTCCGCCAGGGTCTGCGCCTTGTCCTTGCCCTGCAGGGCGCCGTAGTGGCGCTCGTTCAGACGCCAGGAGCGGTGCACCGGGATCCAGTGGCGGTCCGCGGCCTCCAGCGCGAGCTGGGCGGTGCGGATGGCGCGCTTCTGGAGCGAGGTGTGCACCACGTCGGGGAGCAGACCGGCGTCCTTGACCAGCTCGCCGCCGCGGACAGCCTCCTTCTCGCCCTTCTCGGTGAGGTTGACGTCCACCCAGCCGGTGAACAGGTTCTTCGCGTTCCACTCGCTCTCGCCGTGGCGGAGGAGGATCAGCTTGTACGTCGCGTCGGCCATGGGGCCGAGCCTAATCGACGCCCGTCACGGCCGACGATTGACGTCCGGCGACAATTCGTTCGCCTTCCGAAGCGGCCCACTTGTAAGTTGCTGAATGCCACAGGGATGCTTACATCGCTCCGGGGGGACGCCCGTATGTACACAGCCGCGCTCAGACGGGCCGCGAAGGAGAGCGTCTCGGGTCTGCCCCGGGCGTTCTGGTGGCTGTGGACCAGCACCCTGGTCAACCGGCTCGGCGCCTTCGTCGCCACCTATACGGCCCTGTACCTCACGCTGGAGCGCGGCCACTCCGCCTCGTACGCCGGACTCGTCGCCGCCCTGCACGGGCTCGGCGGCGTCGTCTCGTCGCTCGGCGCCGGAGTCATGGCCGACCGGCTCGGGCGCCGGCCCACCCTGCTGATCGCCCAGACCTCGACCGCCGCCTCCGTGGCCCTGCTCGGGTTCATGGAGCACCCGGTGGCGATCGCCGCCGTCGCCGGTCTCGTCGGCATGACGAGCAACGCCTCCCGGCCTGCCGTGCAGGCGATGATGGCGGACATCGTCCGGCCCGAGGACCGGGTGCGGGCCTTCTCCCTCAACTACTGGGCGATCAACCTCGGGTTCGCCATCTCCTCCGCGGGCGCCGGACTCGTCGCCGAGTACAGCTATCTCGCCGGCTTCCTCGGCGAGGCCGCGCTCACCCTCGTCTGCGCGGTCGTCGTGTTCGTCAAGCTGCCGGAGTCCCGGCCGGAGCGCATCACCACGGCCGGGAAGGCGGAGCCCGGCACCAGCCTCGGCTCCGTGCTGCGCGACGGGCGCTACATGGGCGTCGTCGGGCTGTCCTTCCTCCTCGCCCTCATCTTCATGCAGAGCTCGGTCGCCCTGCCGGTCGCGATGGGCATGGACGGCTGGTCGCCCTCGGACTACGGCTTCGTCATCGCGCTGAACGGCGTGCTCATCGTCGCCCTCCAGATCCCGGTCACCCGGCTGATCGAGCACCGCGACCCCCGGCGCCTGCTCGTCGTCTCCGCCCTGCTCGCCGGATACGGCTTCGGCCTCACCGCGTTCGCCGGCTCGCTCGGTGTCTACGCGCTGACGGTCGTCGTGTGGACGCTCGCCGAGATCGTCAACTCCCCCACGCAGATGGGCCTGGTGGTCCGGCTCTCACCGGTGCACGGCCGCGGCCGCTACCAGGGTGTCCACACCCTCTCCTGGTCGGCGGCGGCGCTGATCGCCCCGCTGATGGCGGGTTACGTCATCGACCACTGGGGCGCCGCCTGGCTGTGGGCGTCCTGCGCGGTCATCGGCACCGTGGCGGCGCTGGGCTACTGGCTGCTGATGCGCGGACTGCCGGACGGACCCGGGACGACCGGGGAGCGGGCACCCTCCGCGGTGCCGGTACGGCCGGCCGCACCGGCACCGGCCGGACACGCGCCGACGGACTCCGCGCCGCCGACGGCCCTGGCACCGCCGACGGAACACGTGGGGGCACGGCCCTCCGGGGGAGCGGGCGGCGGGGCCGGGACCGGAACCGGGGCCGGCGGACACACGAGCACACGCTCGGGCGGGGACGCGGATGAGGGCAAGGACATGGGCAAGGAGACGGGCGGCATGACCGCGGCAGCCGCCGGGGAGGCCGGCGCCTGACGGACACGTCGGGCGGGTAGGCGATCGTGAGCAGGTCATCGCACGTGGTGCGGGGAACGGCCCGAGGCGGAGCGGTTGGGAGCGTGCAGCAGCACGGAACAGAGGGCGGATCGGCCGGGGGCCGGCCGGACTCCAGGGCCCGCCGGCCACGGCGCCACCGGCCGGCCTCGGTCCGGTGGCGCAGCAGGGGCTCACCGGGGCAGCCGTGCCTCCGGGCCCGGCCCGCGCCCGTTGGATCAGTCCGTGGCCCGTTGGGTCAGATGCGTGAACGCCTCGAGGTTCCGGGTGGATTCGCCGCGGGCCACCCGCCAGGCGTACTCCTTGCGGATGGCTCCGGCGAACCCGAGCTCCAGGAGGGAGTTGAACGCGCCGTCCGCCGCCTCCAGGACCGACCCGAGCAGCCGGTCGAGCTCGTCGGGGCCGACCGCCGACAGCGGCAGCCTGCCGACGAGGTAGACGTCACCGAGCCGGTCGACCGCATAGCTCACCCCGAACAGCTTGAGGTTGCGCTCCAGCAGCCAGCGGTGGACGCCGGCCTCGTTCTCGTCGGGGTGGCGGATGACGAAGGCGTTGACGGACAGCGTGTGCCGGCCGACACGCAGGGAGCAGGTCGTGGCGAGCTTGCGCGTGCCGGGGAGGGTGACGACGTAGGAGCCGGGCTCCGGGCACTCCCACTCAAGTTCCGCGTCCTTGAGGTACGCCTCGATGATCTGCCGAGCGTCAGCCATGGTGGGAGCGTACGCGACGGCGGTGCTCGTGCATCGCGGCCGTGTAGACCTCGGCGGTGGCCGAGGCCGCCGAGTCCCAGCCGAAGCAGCGGGCGTGCGCGGCCGCTGCCGCGCCCATCCGTTCCGTCAGACAGTGGTCGTCGACGAAGCGGCGCAGCACGCGTGCGTAGTCCGCAGGGTCGTGACCGGCCACGAGGAAGCCGGTCCTGCCGTCCCGCACGGCCACCGGAAGCCCGCCCACCGCGGCGGCGACGACGGGGGTGCCGGCCGCCTGAGCCTCTATGGCGACCAGCCCGAACGACTCGCTGTGCGAGGGCATGACCAGGACCGACGCCGCCCTGAACCAGTCCGCGAGCCGGTCCTGGGCGACCGGCGGCCGGAACTGCACCACGTCGGCGATGCCCAGCCGGGCCGCCAGCTTCTGCAGGCCCTCCGGCTTGGCCAGCCCGCTGCCGCTCGGGCCGCCCACTATCGGCACGACCATGCGGGACCGCAGCGAGGGGTCCTCGGCCAGCAGCAGCGCGACGGCCCTCAGCAGCACGTCGGGCGCCTTGAGCGGCTGGATGCGACCCGCGAACAGCGGGATCACCGCGTCCTGAGGCAGCCCCAGGCGGGCCCGCGCGGCCGAACGGCCGTCGGCCACCCGGAATCGGTCGAGGTTCACGCCGGGGTGGACGACGGCGACCTTCGCGGGGACGGCGCCGTAGTGGCGGACCAGTTCGCCGGCCTCCTCCGCGGTGTTGGCGATCAGCCGGTCGGCGGCGTCCACGATCTGCGTCTCGCCGATCACGCGGGCAGCGGGTTCGGGGGTGTCACCGTCGGCGAGCGACGCGTTCTTGACCTTGGCCATGGTGTGCATGGCGTGGACGAGAGGGACGCCCCAGCGTTCGGCGGCCAGCCAGCCGACGTGGCCGGACAGCCAGTAGTGGGAGTGGACGAGGTCGTAGTGGCCTGGCCGGTGGCCCGCCCACGCCCGCATCACACCGTGCGTGAACGCGCACAGCTGCGCCGGCAGGTCCTCCTTCGCCAGGCCCTCGTACGGACCGGCGTCCACGTGCCGGACCAGGACGCCCGGCGCCAGCTCGACGGTCCCCGGCAGGCCTCCCGTGGTGGCGCGGGTGAAGATCTCGACCTCCACGCCGATGGCCGCCAGCCGCCTGGCCAGCTCCACGATGTAGACGTTCATTCCGCCCGCGTCGCCGGTGCCCGGCTGATGCAGGGGCGAGGTGTGCACGCTGAGCATGGCCACCCGGCGCGGCCTGCGGTGGTGGCCGGGCAGCCGCAGCCGGGACGGCGCCGCCAGGGTGCCGGCGAGCCGGGACACGTACTGGCTCACGGGGACGGTCCTCTCGGCTCTGGTGCTCGGGCATGGCGAACAGAGGACAACCCGGGCCCTCCGAAGCCGGTCAACACTGGAACCGTCTCCTTCATTTCCTGCACTCCTCCCGCTTTGCCCAATCGTTGCCAAGTGCGTGCGACGGCCGAAGGCGGACGGGCGGCCCTCGGCCACACGGGAACCGGCGCTCCGAAGGGCCGCGAAGGGGACGAGCGGCGCACCGGCGCCCGGGAGAGCGGGCGAAGCGGCGCGCCGACACCCGGCCCAGGAGGGGGCGCCGCACCGACGCCCAGGAGGGGGCGAGGTACCGGCCGGCCTCGGCAGCCACACGCCCCGATCACGGGTACCCACCACCCGCGACCGGCACCGCCGTCCGCACGGAAGCCAGGAGGGGCGACGACACCTGCCGGCATCGGCGCCACTTTTCCTCCGGTTTACCCTCGTGTGCATGTCCCCGCGCTCCGTCACGCCCTCCTCCCGCCCCGTGGGCGCGGTGACGCGCGGCACCACCAATCCGAACCGGCTGCGCCGCATGGACCGCTGGATCGCCGCCGTGCACGGCCCGGCGCTGCGCCGTTCGGCGGCCGCGCCCGTCGCGGTGGACCTCGGCTACGGGGCGGCCCCCTGGACCGCGGTGGAACTGCTGCAGCGGCTTCGCGCCGCGGAACCACGTACCCGTGTCGTGGGCGTCGAGATCGAGCCTGCCCGGGTGGAGGCGGCCCGTCCGTACACGCGGGACGGGCTGAGCTTCGTGCACGGCGGCTTCGAGGTCCCGCTGCCCGGCCCCGTCCGCCCGCTGGTCATCAGGGCAGCGAACGTGCTCCGCCAGTACGGCGAGGAGCAGGTCGCCGAGGTGTGGCAGCGGCTGTGCGCCCGCCTCGCCCCCGGCGGCCTGCTGGTCGAGGGGACCTGTGACGAGATCGGCCGCCGGCACGTGTGGGTGGCGCTCGGCCCGGAGGGCCCCCGGACGGTCACCTTCGCCACCCGCCTCGGCTCGCTGGAACGCCCTTCCGACCTCGCCGAACGACTTCCCAAGGCGTTGATCCACCGCAATGTGCCGGGCGAGCCGGTCCACGCGTTCCTGCGGGACTTCGACCGGGCGTGGGCGGCCGCCGCGCCGTACGCCTCGCTCGGCGCGCGGCAGCGCTGGATCGGTGCGGTGCGTCTGCTGGCCGCGGACTGGCCGCTGACGGACGTCCGGACGGACGGGAGGCGGCGGTGGCGGCAGGGCGAAGTGACCGTCAAGTGGTCGGCACTGGCGCCCGGTTCCGTCTGAACGGGGCTCGTCTGCGTACGGGGCACTGAGGGAACGGAACTCCGGCGACGCAAGGAGCCCGGTTGACGAACAGGGCACCGCCGGAGCGGACCGTGAACCGTGAGCGGGGCATTGGCGACGGGCTGCGTGCCGTTCCTCCCGAGCGGGGCGCGGGGGCGCACGCGCCGGGTGCGAAGGCGCACCCCGGAATGCCGTGCCCGGATCGGGAACGCGGCCCGGGGTTCGTTCGTCGGAGGGGTGGAAGTGATCCACGGCTGGTCCATCCGCAGGAACAGGGGGGCGTGTGAAGGGTGACGACCAGGACTGCGGACGGGTGACAGACAGGACCGGGGCGGCCTGGCCCTGTCGCTTTGGCGCCGGTCATGGCACCATCGCGTCGAAAGCCGTAAGTTACTGACGGTAAATCATATGTAGAGGGACGAGAGTCGTCTGGCGTTGTCCGGAGGGGGACTTGTGAACCGACGCCTTTACGCCGCCGCCATCGCGGTGGTGAGCGCCGTGACGCTGCTGGCCGCGCCGGGCCAGGCCCTTGCCCTGCCCGAGCCGCCCGAACCTCCCGGCAAGAGCCTCGAAGAGGTGCGCAAGGAACTCGACGAGCTCTACCGCAAGGCCGCTTCGGCCACGGACGCGTACAACCTGGCCGAGGAGCAGGCCGACCGGCAGTCGGCGCAGATCGTGAAGCTGGCCCAGGAGATCGCCAAGGGGCAGGCCAGGATCGACGACCTCAAGGACCGGGCCGGCGCCACGGCCCGCGCCCAGTACCGGGGCGGTGGACTGCCACCCGAGGCGCAGTTGGTCCTCACCGACGACCCGCATCTCTTCCTCGACGCCGCCGGACGCATCAAGGCGGGCGGCAAGGCGACGAAGGACCTCCTCGGCGAACTGAACCGCACCCAGGCCGACTTGCGCGCCTACAGCAAGGAGGCCGGCGCCCAGTGGGCGCTGCTGGAGGCGAACCGGATCAAGAAGGAGAAGCACAAGAAGGAGATCAACAAGCAGATCGCCGCAGCCCGGCAGATAGAGGCACGGCTCCAGAAGGAGGAGCTGGCGCGACTGCGGAAGCTGGAGCAGGAGGCCGCGCACCGGGCACAGACGGCCTGGCTGGGCTCCGGCGTCCTCAAGGAGATCAACGGCCGCGCGAGCGAGCAGGGCAAGGCCGCGGTCGCGTTCGCGACGGAGCAGATCGGCAAGCCGTACGTGTGGGGCGCGGAGGGACCGGGCTCCTACGACTGCTCCGGACTGACCTCGCAGGCCTGGGCGGCCGCGGGCCGCGGCATCCCGCGCACCTCGCAGGAGCAGTGGCGGTTGTTGCCGCGCGTCGACATCAAGGAGATGCGGCCGGGCGACCTCATCATCTACCACGCGGACGCCAGCCACGTGGGAATGTACGTGGGCGACGGCGCGATCGTCCACGCGCCCCGTCCCGGGCGAAACGTGACGCTGGCGGGTGCGGGCTCGATGGCGATCCTCGGGGTCGTGCGCCCGGACAAGTGAGTGGAACCACGACAAAAGGGACGGAGTGAGCCGGGTCACGCGGGAGTTGCGTGACCCGGCTCACCTGCACCGCGTGACGTTCGTCATCAGCCCCGGAACAACTACGCCCTGATGCGCGGCATATGCCATGCACTCTTCCCGGAACGCCATTCCCCCGCACCCCCCGCTACCGCTATGGTCCCCGTCTGGTGGGACGTCGTTCGTCGACCCACTGCGCCCTCGGGGGGAGGGAAGGAAACGCACCGATGCCCGTACCCGTTCCGCGCCAGCGGACCGGCTCGTCAGTCGCCGTAGGCCCCGTCGCCGCAGCGCCCGTCACCACAGGTCCCGTCGCCGCCCACCCCGCCGCGGAGTCCGCGGGCGGAGGCGACCTCACGCTCCTCGTCATCGAGGACGACCCGGCGGGCACCTTCACCGTCCCCGAACTGCTCGGCGCCGCCGGTACGCGGGTCCGCATCCGCACCGCCCGCAACCTCACCGAGGCCGAGCGGCTCCTCACGGACGACATCCACTGCATCCTCGTGGACCTCGCGCTGCCCGGCTCCGCCCGCGACCGCGCCGAGGGTGACCAGCTCGCCGTGTTGCGGCACGTCCTGCGCATCGCGCCCAGGCACGCCGTACTGGCGCTGACCGCGGACGCCGACGCCGAGCGCGCCGCCGAGGCCGTACGGGTCGGGGCTCAGGACTTCCTGCACCGTGACGAGCTGGACGGACGGGTCCTCAGCCGGGCCATCCGCTACGCCGTGGAGCGCAAGCGCGCCGACAGCGCACAGGTGAAGCTCGCCGAGTCGCGGCTGCGGGCGCAGGAGAACGCCCGGCTCGAGCGGGGGCTGCTGCCCACGCCCCTGCTGCAGGGCAGCGATCTGCGGTTCGCGGCCCGCTACCGCCCGGGACGCTCGCGCGCCCTGCTCGGCGGTGACTTCTACGACACGGTCCGCACCCCGGACGGCACGGTCCACGCGATGATCGGCGACGTCTGCGGGCACGGCCCCGACGAGGCCGCCCTGGGCGTGGAGCTGCGCATCGCCTGGCGTGCGCTGACCTTCGCCGGGATGTGCGGCGACGAGCTGCTCTCCACGCTCCAGCAGGTGCTGGAGCACGAGCGCGAGAGCGACGAGATCTTCGCGACCCTGTGCACGGTCGACATCGCTCCGGACGGCCGGCGTGCGGGGCTGTGCCTGGCCGGGCACCCCTCCCCGCTCATCGTCCGCAGGGGCCGGCCCGCGCGGCTGCTCCCGTACGAGAACGGCGGCCCGGCCCTGGGCCTGCTGCCGCGTGCCCGCTGGCCGCGCCGGCAGGTGGAGCTGGGTGCCGCGTGGAGCCTGATGATGTACACGGACGGCCTGATCGAGGGCCGGACCGCACCAGGCGGCGACCGGCTGGGCCAGGACGGCATGGTCGACATGGTCAACCGGCAGCTCGCGGCCGGGCTCAGCGGGGAGGCGCTGCTGGAGGCCGCGGTGGCGGAGGTGCGCGAGCTCAACGGCGGCGATCTCACCGACGACGTGGCCGTGCTGCTGCTGGACCGCGACCGGGCGAACGGCTGAGGCCCGGCCGGCGGCCGGGCCTCTGGGTGCTTCGCCCCGGCGCTCCGAGCGCCGCCGGGTGCCCTGGCTGCTCCGCGCGCCGTGGGTGGCACCGCCGGGCGCTGTGGACCTGTGCGCCTCCGTGGACACGGTGAGCGCGGAGCCCTCCCAGGAGGGAGTCCGGGAGCGTGATGGAGTTGGGCGAGGGCCTGCCCTGGACAGGCCCGACCGCCCTACCGTCCGCCGTTGTAAGGGCCGTACGGCCCGTCGCTGCTGGAGCCGCCGCGCCGGCCGCCCCCGGACACCTGCTGGAGCGCGGGGCGGACATCGACCATGAAGACGATCGTCGCGATCAGCCCGGCGATCTGCAGGAACAGCATCGGGACGAACACGTTCACGGCGACCGTGACACCGAGCAGGATCAGCCAGAACATCTTCGACTGCTTGCCGGCCGCACGGTACGCGTCCTCACGGGCGAAGGCAGCGAACCCCAGCGCGACCAGAGCGAGGATGAGCATGGCCAGATTGAGCAGCCAGAGAATCGTGCCGAATCCCTCGAGCAACATGCTGTGCACCGCCTAGTGGGTTGAAACGCGTCACGACCACGGTACGGCCAGGACAAGGCCAACGTACCCGCACAACGGGCCGGGAACCTCGAAGGTGCCCGGCCCGTGGGATGTGCGCCCCGCCCGCGGCCGCGAGGCCGCGGGCGGTACCACTACTTCCCGGCCTGCGGGCTGGTGGACTTCTTCGCCACGGGCTTGCGGGGCGCGGGCTTGCGGGCGGCCGGCGGCGCCGGCTTCTTCTCCTCGGCCCGGGCCGCCGGCTTCGGGGCGGCCTGGGCCTTCGCCGCTCCGTTGGTGGTCTTCGGCGTCTCGGCCTTGGGCTTCGGCTCGGCCTTGGGCTCGACGGCGACGGCGATCTCGGCGATCTCCTCCGCGGCCTCGCCGCGCCACGACTTCACGGCCTGCTCACCGTGCTCGGCGACCTTCTCGTAGGTCTCACGGGCCCGGACCGCGTACTCCGCGGCCACGCCCACGCTGCGCAGCGCCAGGTCCTGCGCGTTCTCACCGAGCTTCTTCAGGTCGGTGTCCAGGTTCCCGAGCACCTCGGTCACCCTGGCCTGCACGCTGGCCTGGGCCTCCCGGGCCTGAGCCACCACCTTCGCCTGCACGGCCTTCGGGTCGGTCTCCCGTACGGCGTCGATGCGGGCGGGCGCCTCGGCGCGCAGCTGGTCGATCAGCGCGGGCACCTTCTTCGCCTGCTGCACGGCCAGGTCGGCCGTACCGGCCGCGAAGTAGAGGGGGGTCGGGTCGGTGAGGGTCTTGCGCAGGTCATCGGTGATGGCCATGACTGTGGTCCTCCCGGATCGCAGATTCGTCGGTTCAGACTTCGGGTGATGAGGGTTGGTCGGCACCACTTCCTGCGGCCGTGCGGGGGCCGTCCTCAGAGGTGTCCTTATCCGTATCGGCGCCGAAGCCGTTCTCCTTGCGGAACGATTCGTAGATCTGCAGAAGCACCTGCTTCTGCCGCTCGTTGATCGAGGGATCGGCCAGGATGACCGCGCGCGTCTCCAGCTCGTCCCGCTCGCGCTCGTCGAGGATCCCGGCCCGGACGTACAGCGTCTCGGCTGAGATCCGCAGCGCCTTGGCGACCTGCTGCAGCACCTCGGCGCTCGGCTTGCGCAGCCCGCGCTCGATCTGGCTCAGGTACGGATTGGACACCCCGGCGGCGTCGGCGAGCTGCCGCAGCGACAGCTGCGCGTTGCGCCGCTGCTCGCGGAGATAGTCACCGAGACTGCCGACGTTGAGGGATGCCATGGTTCCGATGGTGCGCCACCCTTGCTAACAATTGCAAGCACCCGCTTGCAAAAGTGCGCTTCCTCACCCGGACGGCCGAGTGAGCCTGAGCACGATGGTTGTCCGTTCCCGGGGAACGTTGTCCCGTCTCACGCCGCCTGCTCCGATGTCGCTGAAGCTGGACGCCCCTGAGCCGCAGTCTCACTGAATCCGCTCTGTGGCGTACTCGGCTCCCCGGTCGGCGCGTCCACGTCTCAGCGAACCTGCCTCGTTCGGGTGCATGTCTCAGCGAACCTGCCCCAGTGGCAGCGCCAGGTGCCTACGGTCTCTTGTCGTGCCGCGAGGGGAGGGCTGGCTGATGGGATATGCCGTGCTCAGGGCGGATCGGTCAGGTCGGCCGGGAGCCCGTTTCGGTCTGGAGTTCGTCGTCCCGGGCCAAGGGCAGGCGGCGGGTTCCCTCGCTGATCATTGGGACGTCCGGTTCGAGGATGTCGCGCCGGTCCGGCAGTTCCACTTCGCCAAGGGCTCCAGGAACTATCCGGGTCTGTACTGGTCAGCGACTGTGCGTAGGCACGTGGGCTACGAGTCGTGGCTGGAGCGGGATCATCTGAAGCTCTTGGACTTCGACCGACGGATTGTCGGAGTCGCCTCGCAGCCCTTCAGGATCAGCTGGGAGCAGGACGGTCTCGATCTTCGGAGCGGAGCCAACGGGTGCGCGATCCACATGAGTGAGCTGGCCCGCCCTGGTTCTCCTTCAATCTAGTCCTGCGGAGCTGCGGCAAGCACCATGTGGCAGTCCGACCAGGCAGATTGGCTCAGCAGGGGCTGGAATCGGGCGAACAGAGCGAGGAGTTCGGCCCCCCACTTCTCGCGAAAGACAGGATCAATGCGGGCAAGGTCGAGTTCGTTGGCGGCGGACAACTCGGCGAAGTCACGCCGAAGTTGCGGCTCCGGAGTGTGGAGACGACCGGTAAAGCGATTCCGGAAGGCTCCGTCGGCATCTGCGAGCGTCGCATAGGTGGCCTTCCGGTCACACGACGCGTAGAGATACACAATGGCTTCAGCCTCGACGCCGATCACCTCTGCGAGTTCGGTGCGGCTGTGCGGAGACAGCAAGGCGGTAGGGAAGCCGTCGGTGCCGTAGAAAGCGTGACACAGGCCCGCGACCTGGAGGGCGGGGCGGGCGCCCCATACGGCGAGTTGTCCCTGGACGCGCTGGAGATGGGCGACGAGAGTGCCGCCCGGATGGGCGATGTCCCCAGCACCGAGCTTGCGCAGTAGCACCATGGCCTGGTCGGCAGCGGTAGGAGAAGCAGGCACAGGGCGGTGTCCTTCCGTCGCTTGAGGTCGGCACCCGTCCGCGCCTTCGCCTGTGGTCCGGACCCTGCGAAAGCACCGGACGGGTTGCCGCCTGGGCCCTGCACTGATCATCCTGGACTCCCGTAACCCCAGTCAATCCTATGGATTTCTGGCTATACCCAAGCTATAGCTAGGGGTTATGACTTTGGAGGACCT
Organism: Streptomyces sp. HNM0645; assembly: GCF_030056615.1. Lineage (NCBI taxonomy): Bacteria > Bacillati > Actinomycetota > Actinomycetes > Kitasatosporales > Streptomycetaceae > Streptomyces > Streptomyces sp. HNM0645. The sequence continues at coordinate 13,964 of NZ_JASHLT010000035.1, forward strand.
TCGCATCTTCGTGGCCGTGTGCAGAGCGGGAAGCCTCAGCGCCGTCGCCCGGGAGCTGGACTGCACGCAGTCAGCGGTGAGCCAGCATGTGAAGCGGTTGGAGCGAGAGGCCGGTGTGAGCCTCCTGGAGCGCCAGCCACGAGGCGTCGTGCCCACACACGCGGGGCGCGTCCTGTGCGACGCCGCCTCGGACAGCATCGCCGGTCTGGATCTGGCCCTGCGGCGTCTCGGGGACCTTGTCAACGGCGACAGCGGCTCCGTGCGCGTCACCACGGGCGGAACAACCGTGCGGCACTTCATGTCCGAGGCTATCGTCGCCTTCCGGCAGCGCTACCCGAAGGTCCGTCTGGAGTTCCAGACAGAGACCTCCAGCCGCAACTGCTTCGACGCCCTCACCGCCGGCAACCTGGACCTCGCCTGGGTCACGATCGGCGGCCCAGTGCGCGGTATCGAGCAGCGCCCCGTCGTCGCCCTGCCCTGGGTACTGGCTGTCCGCGCCGACGATCCGCTCGCGGGCCAGCCCTGTGTCAACACAGCCGAATTCAGCGACATCAGCCTCATCCGACTCCCTCAGAACTCCACCTCAGGCGCCCGCCTCGACGCCGCGTTCGCCGAACTCGGTGTCCGAAGCAGCTCCGACACCAGCGTCGCCGACTGGGACACCGCCCTCCTGCTGGCGGAGCTCGGCCTAGGCCACGCCGTCGTGCCTGTCCTGCCCGGCTGGGAGGTACCCGGTGACGGTCCCCTCCGCCTCGTCCCCATCCCCGATCTGCCCCCGCTCCCGGTCGGCTGGGCCGTCCGCCGCTGGGACTCCCTCACCCCGCTCGCCCGGGTCTTCGCCGATACCGTCGCCCGCAGCTGTACGGAGAAGTCCGCCAACACACAGCCCTAGCCCGCAGCCCTACCTCTGTCCGGCGGCTCAGGGGCCTTCTCTTCCGAGAGGAAGGACAAAACGGAGCAGGTTCACTGGAAGGCGACAGGACACCGCGCGGCACGGAGCACCTTCGATGACATGCCCTCCGCCCAGCTCGTCTCACCGAACCTGCACCACCCTGGTCACAGCGTCATCCACAGCTCACTTCAGATGGGACAGGACAACGATGGTTGTCCGTTCCCGGGGAACGTGGCGAAGTCCCACCAGTTCCGGCGATGGACTTGGCGGAGTCCCACCGAGCTGGCGTCTACTGCGTTGCTGACCAGTCGGCGCTGACCTGGTCAGCAACGGAGAAGTTGGTTTCGCAGTCCGGGCACGTCGCGTGACCGAATACGTGGGTCAGCACGTGGGCTACCTCGTGGTGACCATCGGAGAGTGCGATGTCGTGGAGGCGTCGGCCGATGCCGTCCAGGTTTGCCGGGTTCGCTGGCAGCAGGGGCCTCGTCTCGACATCGTCGCCCGGGAGCGCGTAGTCCTCGCTGGTGGAGAAGAATCCTCGCTCGCCGAGGGCCTCCTTGTGGATGCCCAGGTCCTTCGCGACGTGCGCGATCGGCCGGCCCGTGGTGCGGACCTCGCGGACGGCCCGCTCGCGGAGCTCGTCCGGGTATTTGCGTGGTGCCGGCACAGCTCGTGGTTCTCCTTCGGGCCAGGATCATAAGCCTGGCTTCAGGGACTCCACGAAACGGGGTGCAGCTCAGCCCAGCCTGCCTCAGTTTGAGCGAGACAACCGACCCATCCCCGTCTCGCTCAAACCGAGGCACCCCCGGTCGGGCACTCACGCTGCCTCACCTTCAGCGAGACCGGACACGAAGCCCTCTGACGCCTCTGGCACGCGCACCGTCGCAGCGATGATGCATAGCAGCCAGAAACCAGTTGCTCAGGTTGAGTGAGACAGGTCGTCAGATGCCGTCTCACTCAGCCTGAACCACTCCAGGTCACCGCCTTGCGATGGCCCACTTCTCCTGAGACGGGACACAGGGCGGCTCTCGGCCCTGATGCCCCGCGTTCACTCCACGGCCGGACCTGACGGCCGGAAGGTCCTCCAGTACTGACGTCGCCCCTCGTCCTTCACGACGACGCCGAGACGGGCCAGTTCGTCACGGAGCTCCCGGACATCGGCGTCGGGGCCCTCATTGTCCAACGACTCCTGGCGGGCCTTGAGGATGGCGTTCGCCCCTTCCGGGAGTCCGGGAGTATCCGGGACCCAACGACGGAACTCGTCCCCGTGGGGATCGGCGTCCACCCACGCATAGCAGTGCTCGGTGAAGGCGCCGGCAAGGCGGCCGACGTCCAGGTCGCACTCCTGCCGAGTGAGTTCGCCACCGTCGTGACCGAGCAGGACGAGCTGCTTGCCGTCCTTGAACACCCTGGCGACGACGTCGTGCGGGAACCCCTGCTCACGTCCCTTGCGTGTGAGCACAACGCGATCATCCGACAGCCGGATCAGCAACTGGTCGTGCTGGGCGACAAGCCCGAGGGCCAGCCCTGCCATCGAACCCGCGGCGGACAGCACCGGTGCAGGGATCGACGCGACAACCTCGGCCGGTCCCTGCAACGGTGCCGAGGGCAGTGTCACAAGCCAGTCAGCCAGGAAGTCCACGAGGCAGCCGACGCCCGCCCCGGCCAACACGAAAACGACGTAGACGCACACGGTGTCCCAAGTCGGCTGGCCAAGCACGGTGGGTCGTCCGCCCTGCAGCCCCCGCTCGGTTCTCTTGAACATGTCCATGATCCCCCTCACTTCCTGCATCCCCGCAATAATAGACCGAGCGCTCGGTCTATTATTGGCCATCCGAAGACGGGAGAAGCCGACCAGCAGGAGGCGCGATGAGGACAGTCGATCCGGCCAGGCACCGGGCACGGCGCCGGCACATCATCAACGTCGCGGCCGAACTCTTCGCCGCCAAAGGCTTCGAACGCACCACCACGGCAGAGATCTGCAAGGCCGCCGGCATGAGCGCGGGCAACCTGTTCCACTACTTCCCGAACAAGCGCGCGATCTTCCATGCCGTCTTCGAGGACGACGAGCACGACGGCGCCACCAAGGCCGGGCGCCTCGCCGCCGCCCGCGCCGCCGACGACCCGTGGACGGCCCTCCTGGAAACCGTGGACCTTCTCGCCTCCCCTGCCACGGAGCCGCTTGTCCCCGCCCTCGTCATGGAAGCGATGGTCCAGGCTTACCGCGACCCCGAGCTCGAAGCGCTGCTGAGCCGTGACAGCGCCGAGGAGCGGTCCACAGTCACCATCCTGCTGCGGAACTCGGCCGCAGCAGGCCAAATCGACACCGCCCTGGACCCTGACGACACCGCCGCCTGGATCATGGCTCTCGTCGCTGCTCTCTACACCAGCGCCGCCACCGACCCATCGTTCAGACCGGCCGATCAGCTCCCCACCCTGCGCCTGATTCTCCAACGGTTTCTTCGGCCCGACGCCGTCTCGCGGCCGGAGCGGTGAGCAGCCGCCCCCCAAAAAAAAGCCCGATACGGCGCCGACCGCACAGGGCGATCTCGTCAGCGCAGGACGCTCAAGCAACAGGTTGACTGAGACGCTGCCCCTGCACCTGTCTCACCCGACCTGGACCACCACTGGTCACAGCGTCAGCCTGGTCCACCTCGGCCCAGACTGGTCAGCGGCGCGGCCCGCGTAGGAGGCCCCGGGGCGTGCGGGCCGGGACGGGGTCCGGTCACACGAACGTCCGGCGTCCGGCGTCGGCGTCCGGGCGGTCTGTACGGTGTCCGCTGTGTCCCGTGTACCCCTCTCCGACCTCGTCAGGCTGCGCCGGGCCCGTGACGCGATGGACCGCGACTACGCACAGCCTCTGGACGTACCGGCCCTCGCCCGCATCGCCCTCATGTCGGCGGGGCACTTCTCGCGCAGTTTCCGGGCCGCCTACGGCGAGACGCCCTACAGCTATCTCATGACCCGCCGCATCGAGCGGGCCAAGGCGCTGCTGCGGCGTGGCGACCTGTCCGTGACGGAGGTCTGCATGGAGGTCGGCTGCACCTCGCTGGGGTCCTTCAGCTCGCGGTTCACCGAGCTGGTCGGCGAGAGCCCCAGCGCCTACCGGGCCCGCGACCACGACCACGGATCGGCCATCCCGGCCTGCATCGCGAAGATCCACACCCGACCGGTCAGGAACGGAGAAGCGAGCGGCCCCGCCGGTCCGTAGCGTGACGGGCATGGACATCAAGCTTTCGCAGTGCTTCATCGCCGTCGACGACCACGACAAGGCGCTCGCCTTCTACCGCGACGCCCTCGGCCTGGAGGTGCGCAACGACGTCGGTTTCGAGGGCATGCGCTGGGTCACCGTGGGCTCGCCCTCACAGCCGGACGTGGAGATCGTCCTCGAACCGCCGCTCGCGGACCCGAACGCCACGGACGCCGACCGCCAGGCGGTGGCCGAACTGCTGGCCAAGGGCATGCTGCGCGGCGTCATCTTCCGGACCGACGACGTCGACGCCACGTTCGAGCGGATCCGCGCCGCAGGCGGCGAGGTGCTGCAGGAACCCATGGACCAGCCGTACGGCGTCCGCGACTGCGCCTTCCGCGACCCGGCCGGGAACATGCTCCGGTTCAACCAGCCGCGCGCCGAGTAGGGCCCACGTGGCCGGGGCCCGGAGGCCCGGGAGCGGCGTTCCCGGACGGTCGGGTGGGCCGGGGCGGGCCAGGGCGAACCTCGGCCGGGGCAGGGCCGGACCGGGCGTCGGTGGGGACCGGCAGGGGCGGGGCCGGCCGAGGTTCGCCCATGCCGCTGCCCGGCACCGCCCCGGACGAATCCGCCGGCGTCAGACGTTCGGGACGCTCGACAGGACGGCCATGTCCTCCTCGGTCAGCCGCAGCGCGCCCGCAGCCACGTTCTCCTCCAGATGGGCGGGATCGCCCGTGCCCGGGATCGCCAGTACGTGGGGGCCGAGTCCGAGTGTCCATGCCACGCGGATCCGGGCAGGACTCACGCCGTGGGCACGGGCGACGGTGAGGACGGGGTCGTGCTCGGTACCGGTGACCCCCGCCTCCCGGCCCCGGCCCGCGATGGCGAAGAACGGTACGTACGCGATGCCCTGTTCACCGCACGCACGGACGAACTCGAGCTCCTCGCGCCGTACCCCGATGGCACAGGCGTTCTGCACGCAGACGACCGGCGCGATCGCACGCGCCTCGGCGAGTTGGGCCGCGGAGACGTTGGAGACGCCGAGGTGGCGGACGAGTCCGGCCTCCCTGAGATCGGCCAGGGCGCCGAAGTGCTCGGCGATCGAGTCGTCCGCCTCCCTCCTCGGAACCCGGAGGTTGACCACGTCGAGATGGTCGCGCCCGAGCTGGCGGAGGTTCTCCTCCACCTGTCCGCGCAGCTGGGCGGGAGAGGCCCAGCGCCATTCACCGGACGGGTCCCTTCCGGCCCAGACCTTGGTGGCGATGACGAGGTCGTCGGCGTACGGCGCGAGCGCGGTGTTGATCAGCTCGTTGGCGGACCGCAGCGGCGAGAAGTAGAAGGCGGCCGTGTCGATGTGGTTCACACCGAGCTCGACCGCGCGGCGCAGCACGGCGACCGCCCGGTCCCGGTCGCTCGCGGTGCCGTCGGCCTTCGCCGTCAGCCGCATCGCGCCGAACCCGAGCCGGTTGACCGTGAGATCGCCAAGTGTTCGGGTGCCTGAAGCGGTCGCGTTGATCGTCTCCGGGGTCATGGGCGGAGTCTGACACACCCTCGAAGGGCCCTGTCCGGCCAGGGGACGACGACGCCGGGCAGGCAAGGCGGTGCCGGTGGCACCGCGGGCCGAAGATGTTCTCCCGGACGTCCCGACCGCCGCCGCATTCCCTTTCGCGGACCGGAAATCGGCTTTGCCCACAAGCCCGTTGGGCATTAGGTTGAGCGCGTGACTGCCGGGTCGGCCATGGGCCACGAACGAGTAGGGCACCCGGCCTCGGCGTGATGCCGAGGCGGGCGAGAGGCCCGCCTTTTCCGCATTCCGCGGCGCGTGTTGTCCACCGCCGTTCTCGGAACCGATGCACACACCGTCCGTTGCCGCACGCCCGCGCACACGTGCGTGAGCCCGGACGCGCGTCCGCCCCGGACATGCAGGCCCGCAGCCCGTACGCAGGACGCACGCACGCACCGTACCCGGACGTATCGCACCGCCCGCGCGCCGTACGCGTCGCGCCGCTCGTGCACCGCCGCGGCATCCGCGCGTGACACACCGTTCCCCGTCCGCCCCGGGCAGCCGTGACGCACCGTTCCAAGGGTGAATTCGTCGCGCCCGAAACCAGGAAGACAGAAGAAGTCACCAGCAGAAGGCAGAGAATGTCGAACGATTTCAATCAGCAGGTCATCGATGAGTTCCGAGCCAACCGCGGCCGCGTCGGAGGCCGTTTCGAGGGAGCCCGGCTGCTCCTTCTGACCACCACCGGAGCACGGTCCGGCGCCCCGCACACCACCCCTGTCGGCTACCTCCCCGACGGTGGCGAACGCGTTCTCGTCATCGCCTCCGCGGGCGGCTCGCCGAAGCACCCCGACTGGTACCACAACATCCTCGCGAACCCCCGCCTCACCGTCGAGGACGGTGTCTTCACCTACGAGGCCGGCGCCGTGGTGCTCGGGGGAGAGGAGCGCGACCGCGCCTTCGCCCGTGCCGTGGAGGCGGATCCGGGCTGGGCCGAGTACCAGGCGAAGACCGAGCGCGTGATCCCGGTCGTCGCCCTCGAGTCGGTCGAGAACGGGCCGCCGAGCACCGGCACCACGTCCATGGGCGAGGCCGTCAAGGCGGTGCATGACGCCTTCCGGCGCGAACTCGCCCTGATCCGGGCCGAGACCACCGCGTCCGGCCCCAGGCTCGGCGCCCAGCTCCGGATCAACTGCCTGACCCTCTGCCAGGGCCTGCACAACCACCACACCGGTGAGGACACCGCCCTCTTCCCCTTCCTCGCCGGACGGTACGAGGAACTCGCACCGGTCATGGACCGGCTGCGCGAGGAGCACGGGAGGATCGCGACACTCCTGGACGAACTGCGCCGCATCGTCACGGCGGACGGCACCGAGCCCGCACTCGTTCAGGCCGAAGTCGGACGGCTCGCCGAGGAGCTCGAGGCGCATCTCACCTACGAGGAGGAGCAGTTGATCCCCGTTCTCGACGCCGCGGCGCGCTGACCGCCGCGGTGGCCGGCGGCCCCGGGCGCGCGGCTCAAACACGCGCCCGGGGCGGGGCCCTGCTGCTGTCCACGAGTGATGCCCCGCAGCACATCCTCATGGCGCCCCGCCTTCGTCCGGTACGTCGTCGGCCGCGGGGTGTCCACCGCCGGTACGGCACTCGTCAACGTCGTGCTCGCCTTCGCGGTCCTCACCGCCGGCGGCGACGGGTTCTCCGTCGGTCTCGTCCTCGCCTGTTCCGTACTGACGCAGACGCTGCTCATTCCGGTCGGCGGGGTGGTGGCGGACCGGATGGACCGCAGGACGGTGGTCGTACTCGGCAACGCGGCACTCTCCGCCGCCCACGGCACCACGGGTCTGCTGCTGCTCCTGGCCCCCGAGCGGGTCGCGGTGTGGATGTTCGCCGCAGCGGCGGTGACGACGGGTGCGGCGGGCGCCGCCGTCCAGCCGGCGTTCCAGGGGCTCGTCGTGCAACTGGTGCCGCCGACGGCGCTCCAGGGCGCCAACGCGAGCCTGCGGCTGGTGGTGAACCTGGCGCGGATCGCCGTGCCCGGTCTCGGGGCGGTGCTCGCCGCGGCGTTCGGACACGGGCAGGTGCTGATCGCCGCGGCGGTGGCGTTCGGCGCGTGCTCCGCGGTGCTCGCGGGTCTGCGGGTGGTGACGCCACCACGCGCGGTCGGCGCCGTGCTCATCGGTGCCCGCGAGGGCTGGGCGGCGTTCCGCAGCCGGCCGTGGCTGTGGGGGTACACACTCGCCGGGGCCGTCGCCGTACCGCTGTGGCTCGCGGGGTACCAGCTCCTCGGGCCGCTCGTCCTCTCCGGCCGGGCGGACGGCCAGGCCCACTGGGGCTGGGCCGTGTCGGCGTTCTCCGGGTGCATGGTGCTCGGGTCGCTGATCGCACTGCGCTGGCGGCCGCGGCGGGTGATGCTCGCCTGTGTGCTGGTGCCGTTGGTCTGGCCACTGCCCCTCGCCGTGCTCGCCGCACGCCCCGAGCTCCCGTGGCTGCTCGCCTCCATGCTGGTCAGCGGCGTGAGCCTGGAACTCGCCGTGGTGTTCTACGAGACGGCCAGGCAGCAGCAGGTCCCGGAGGGACTGATCGGCCGGGTCACGGCGCTGTCGATGTTCGGTGAGACCGCGCTCGTGCCGCTCGCCTACGTGCTGGCGGGAACGGTCGCCGACCGCATCGGCTCGACGTCGGTGATGTGGGTCTGCTGTACCGGCATCCTCGCCGTCACCGTGGCGCTGCTGCCCGTACGCGAGGTGCGCCGGCTCCGGCGACTCCCGGCAGCCGGGCGGGGTGTGGGGGCGGAGGCTCCCCGGCCTTCCCTGAGCGGGACACCGGACTGAGCCGCGGACGCGGAACGCGAGTCATGCCGCCGGGGCGTCGGCACTGTTCAGATGACGGGCGAGGTGAGCGGAGCGCCCGCGTCCTGCGCCAGTATGGCCCGGGCGCCCTCTGGCAGGGCGAGGTAGAGGAACGGGTTCACGTCCCGGGACGTCCTGCGCAGGCCGAGCGAGTCGGTGGCTGCTCCGAGCGTCATCGCGTAGGAGTCCACCGCCCTGCGGACGTTGGGCGCGTGCAGGTCCGCGCCGTTCACGAGGCGGTCGAGATCCAGATAGGCGGACCGGACGACCTCGATCCACCGGTAGGTGCGCACGTCCTCCTCCCAGCCCGCGACGTGGTCCCTGCCGAGCGACCCCATCCCCAGCTCCCAGCGCCGGTACATGCGCCGGGCGATCTCGGTTCGGTGGGGCGTCAGATGGAGGTGGCGGACCAGGTCGTAGAGCGGATCGCCCACCATGGCGAGTTCCCAGTCGATGACGGTGAGCCTGCCGGGTCCGCTGCGCACCAGGTTCCACGGGTTGAGATCGCCGTGCAGCAGTACTGGACTGCGCTGGGTCACCGTGTGCCGGTCGAGGATCTCCTTGAGCCGGTCCGCTCCCGGCAGCCCCAGCGCCCGGGCCAGTTGCCGGGAGTCCGGCGGCAGGGAGGCCACCATCTCGACGAGCCGTTCGCTGAGCCGGCGGTGGAAGCAGCCGTCGTCCGGGGCGCTCCCGAGGGTTCCGGTGTCGACCGCGGCCAGTGCGACCAGTTGGTCGACGAGGTCGTCCGCCTCCTGGGGCCGCAGTCCGTGCACGGGGTGCTCCGGGGGCCGGAAGTGACCCGCCGGACCCTCGTAGGAGTGGACGGCGAACTGCTCCTCCAGCCCGCCGTAGCCGAGGGCCAGGATGCGCGGGGCGCGTACGCGGCCGCCCCGCAGGCGCTCCACGGCCAGTAGTACGGCGTGCTCGTCCAGGAGGCGCGGCTCCCTGCGGGCCGCGCCGTTCACCTTACGGCGGACGACGACCCGCGCCCCGGCGCTCTCCACGTCCACGACGGTGTTGAGGTGGCTCGTGCCCCTGAAGACCCGGTCCGCGGGCGCAGCCCCCTCGGCGCCGAGCGCTTCTGTCACGGCCGACCAGGGAAAGCAGTGCCGCTCGGGTACCCGCACGTCCGCCTGCCACAGGACCGCTGACGGTCTCTGCCTCACCCGTGCGTGGCGTACGGGGAGCCGCGCGGTGTGCCAGCGGTGCAGGATCCGCTCGATCTCCGTCTGGCCCGGCGGATCGGGCAGCCGGAGCGGACCCTGGGCGGCTTCCAGCGCGCACCGCACGGACTGCGCGGCCCGGTGGAGGTCCCTCGGCAGGTCGGCCCGTCCCAGCCCGCGGGCCGCGCGCATCACGTCCGGGAAAACGGACTGCGCCCGCTCGAAGTCGAGATAGACCCGCAGGTCCTCCATGCCCTGCGCGGCCTCGGGTCGGGTCCCGGCCATCGCCCTGCCCCAGGACTCGACGACCTCGTCCTCCTGGAAGGCGGGGTAGCGCATGCGGACGAGATGAGTGGCGAGATCGTGCAGGGGGTCCCCGTACGTCGCCAGTTCCCAGTCCACGCACACCAGCGGCGGCCCGCCGTCGTCGTAGTACCGGAGGATCACGTTGTCCCGGTGCAGATCGGTGTGGAGCAGGGTGAACGGCCGGGACGTCATGGGCGGGACGCGGTCCGCGAATCTCCGCAGGGCGTCCTCCGGCACACCGAGGGACACAAAGAGGCCGCCGAACTCGGTCCAATTGGGCTGCCGGATCTGCTCGTCAGCGAGCCGCGCCATGGTGCGCAGGAACGCCCGGCTCCCTCCGTCCCGCGGCCAGCCGGGGGGCAGCTTCGGCAGCCTCGCCGCGGGCACCGCGTACATTCCGGCCAGCAGGGGCGCGAGCGCCTCGACGAGCCGGGGGTCGACGGGCTTGCCGTACTCGCAGACGCCCGACAGCGGGACGCCCTCGACATAGGTGTGCACCGCGGCGTCGCCGACCACCGCCAGCACCTCGGGCACGTGTGGCAGCACGCCCTTCAGCGCGTCGAGGACGGGCCTCTCCCGCGGCCAGGTGCGGATGACGACCGGGAGCACCTTGGGCATCCGCCGGCGGACCGTGACCCGCTCCCCCGCCGCACGCCCGAGCAGCCGCGCCGTGTCCGCGTCCAGGACAGCGATGTGGTTGCGGTTGTGGTGGCCCCGGGTCGTCTCACCGGTGCGGGCCGCCTCACGGACGAAGCGCGCGAGCGCGCCGCCTTCCGGACCGGCGGTACGAAGGACGGCCGCAGGGGAAGTGCCCACCAGCCGCTCCTGAACAGTCACGCGAGGCGCCCACGATGACGCACACCATAGCGGGACTCCCGGCCCGGGCGGGAAGGGGCGGGGCTAACGAGCCGGACGACTCCGTTCCCAGTAGGAGTTGAACATCCGCTGCGACGCGCTCACGAACCGGGACCCCTCCGACGCGGCGTCCTCGTCCTTGGCGTAGTGGAAGAGGGTGGCCCCCAGGCCGATCACGTCGGTGATGCGGATCTCCTGGCCGTCCTCCAGCCGCACGTCTCGGTCCACCAGGTCGTAGAAGCCGTGCAGCGCCTCCTCGCCGTTCAGCAGGTACAGCTTGCCCGTGGGGTAGTGCGGCACCTGGGCCACTTGTACGTCCACCTCCGGGACGGTCCCGGCGCTCCCGTCTCCTGGCCGACTCTCCTGCTGCAGGTCGAGCAGGGTGTCGACGAGCAGGTCCGTGTAGCGGCGGCTGATGGCGCGCAGCCGCTCCAGCGGGCGGGGGTCGTTCGGGTCCGCCACGTTGCGGGGGTAGAGCGAGGGCTGCCGCAGATCGGGCAGGAGCAGGCGTACGGTGATGCATCGCGGGCTGATCTCCCCGCTCTGCACGCGCTGGGACGCGACCCCGAGATGCGAGGTCAGCGACTGGGCCGTCAGGGTGAAGACGTCCAACGCGACTTCCTCCTCCTCGAACGCTGCCTCGATGAACGGTCCGAGAGCGGCGGCTCCGGGACCGGAGTGCCGCCGGGCGGTGGACGTGTGGACCAGCTGGGTTTTGATCACCTTGGTGCCGCTGCCCCTGCGGGACTCGATCCACCCCTCGTGGGTGATCTCGCGCAGCGCCTTCTGGACGGTGTCGCGCGAGACACCCAGGCGGTCGGCGAGTTCGCGCTGCGTGGGGTAGCGGCCGCCGACGTGGTACGTGCTTCCGTCGGTCAGCTCCGCGCGCAGCGTGTCCGCGACGCGCTGGACCAGGTCGGCGCCTTCGCCGGTCTCCTTGCTCCCCACGCCGCGAAGCTACCCCCTTCCGGCCGCACCGCATACCGCTTTCGGTCAAATTGGCCGGGCAATGCACCTGCGAGTTAAGGGATCTGACGGAGCGGGGACCAGCTGGTCAAACAAGCCGTCCAATTGGACTGGTTGGATTGACCGGGCGATCCGCCCGTTCGGAGGGAACTCATGGCTCGCCTCCTGCAACCGCTGGTCGAGCTGCTGGCACAGCAGCTCCTCGGGGCTCCGGGACTGCTCGTGTCGGTCCTCGCCCTGACCGCCAGAGAGGAAAGGCGCAACTGTGCGGTTCTGGGGTGCGTCGTGTGCGTGCTCCTGCTGCTCTAGGTGTACTGCCCAGGGACGTTGGTCAACCCGGTGACGGGCGGTTTCCCGCCGGGCGCCGTGTGTCCCGCGGTGCTCGCCGCCCCCGCCGCACGATCGCCAGCACCGGTTCCAGTGATTCCACGACCACCGTCGCGCCGGCCGCGCGGAGTCGTTGCGCGCGGCCGGCGTCCCGGGCGTAGCCGAGGAAGCTGACACCCGCGGCGCGTGCCGCGATCAGGTCCGAGGGGGTGTCGCCGATCATGAGGGAGGTCGCGGGCCTGGCGCCCAGGGAGCCGAGGGCGCGCAGCACACAGTCCGGGTCGGGCTTGAGCTGGGCGAGGTCCGGGGTGCGGCCGTGGATGTGGGGGGCGAAGCACTCGCGCAGACCGCGCCCGGTGAGGTACTCCTCTGCCGCACGGGGCGAGTTGTTCGTGGCGACGGCCAGCCCGTCCGCGACCGCGCTCCAGGTGCGTATGAGGGGATCCGCGTAGGCGGTGGGCCAGGCGCTCCTGGTGGCGAGCAGTTCCTGGCGGGTGAGCTCCCGCTCCAGCCCTTCGACGACACCGCTGCCCGGATGCTGCATGCCCACCGTCCGCAGTATCTCGTGGGGATCGGCGGCGGTGCGCTGCTCGTCCATGAGCCGCACCTGGCCGCCGTGCCGGTCGAGCCAGCCGATCAGGCTCTCCGCGACCCCGGAGGCCCGGTGGCGGGCGAAGAGGCGACAGATGGGGCCGTCGAAGTCGAAGAGGACGTGGTCGGCCCCGTTGATCAGATCCTCGATGGTCTCTGCCACGTGCGCCGCCTGTTCGTCGAGTGCCGCATCAGTAGTCACGAAGAGAGTGTCAGGTTCATGGCGATGGTGTTCCAGAGCGCGTCGAACCACCGGCTCGACTGTTCCACGAAAGCGGCATCCCGGGGCCCGTTGCCGGCGTTGAACGGGAAGAGGAGCGACTGCGTGCCGAGGGTGTCGTACATCTCCACGGTGGTCGCGTCGATCTCCTCCTCCCGCCTGGTCACGGTGTAGTACGCGAAGAGGGCCTCGGTGCCGTTGAGCACGTAGAGCTTCACCGGCGGGGTGAACGGCAGCGCGCGGAAGGCGACCGTGACGTCGATGCCGTGGGAGACGCGCAACGCCTGGAGGTTGTGGCGCAGCACCATGCCCTGGGCGTTGCGCTGCGCGAGCCAGCGCTGGTGGATCAGGTCGTCCTCGTCCGTGTCGGCGACGGACGTCGGGAAGGCGAGGTCGATGTTGCGGTCGGGCAGCAGCAGCCGCACCTCGACCGACTCGGGCCGGATCCGCCCCTCGTGGATCAGCCGCAGCGGTTCCGCCAGGGCCAGCATGAGCGTCTCGGCCGTGAGGCACAGGGCGTCTATGCGGACCTCCGGCACCGAGAACGCCTTCGCCAACTGCGGCGCCAGGGCGACCATCGTGGGCTGGGGCCGGACGTCCTCGCCGTCGCCCGAGTCGTGCGGGCGCTCGGCGATCCGCGCCGGGGCACCCCGCGTGACATGGGTGAGGAGGCCGTCGTCCCGGAGGAGCCTGAGAGCCTGCCGTACGGTGCCGCGCTCCACGCCGAACTCCTGGGCGAGCTGGAACTGCGTGGGCATGTGATCGCCGGGCCGGAGCGCACCGCTGTCGATCCGGCCGCGCAGTACATCGGCGATGTCGTGATGTGTCGGCTTTCTTCCGTTCACCGCGCCGTTCTCGTGGTTCACAACTCGACGCTACAACTCTTACGGAGTTATGGGGAGTTGCCGAACATGCGTTAGTCGATATTACCAAGTGGGGACAACTTCAATTGAGTTGGCACCAACTTGCAAGACATGGTCGAAGTGAGGCCGCATCGTCCCGAGTTGGCCGATCTTCGACGACCGCGCTCCTCCCCGACCCCAAGGAGGGACCCGCCATGCCGCTCATCGCCTTCGCCCTCGAGGAGTTCGTCCAGTGGCGGTTCGGCCTCATGGGCGTGATCGGCCTGGGACTGCTCAGCTTCGGTCTGCGCGCCAGGAACGCCGCGTGCACCGGCGTGGGCAGCGTCGTGCTGGCACTGCTGCTGCACTCCGCCTCGGTGTGAAGCCGGCGGGCGGCCCCGCCGCCCGTCCGGCCTCCCCTGCCGCTCCGCCCCGGCACACGCCGCGCCCGCACCCACACCGGGTCGGGCTCGTCCGGATCCGGTCCGGCGCTCAGAACATGTCCGGGCACCATGCCCGCCGCCGTGCCCGGAACACCGCGTCCGCCAGGGCCGCCACGCCCGCGCGCTCCTCCGTCACCCGCCCCAGCGCCATCAGCCGCAGCAGCGACTCGTCGCCCAGATACAGCGACCCCAACGCCCCCAGGTCCATGGAGAGATCGGCCGGCAGCTCGGTCGGGCAACACCGCGCCGCGCCTCCGGGCGCCACGTCCAGCCGGAACCGGCCGCCCTCCAGGCCCAGCGGGTCGTGCACGTCCAGCACCAGCGTGCCGGGGGTGTCGTACGTACGCGCCTCCAGCGCCCGTGCGACGTCCAGCAGCCGCACCCACAGGAAGTCCGCGCAGGTGACGGTCCGGGCGGCGCGCGGATCGGGCAGCAGCAGGGGAAGCAGGTCGTCGGGGGCCCGTCGCCCCGTCCTCACCGTGGTGACCCAGTCCACCGAGCACACGAACCGCCACAGGGCCCGCTCGGCCGCGGGCGACACCGCGATCAGCTTCTCGACCGCCAGCGTCGTGTCCGGCTGTCCGGCGTCGGACCAGCCGGAGGCCTCGGCCCGGTAGACCACCAGGCCCTCCACCTCACTGGCCGCCGAGCGGTACACCGCGTAGAACGGCTCCTTCCAGGGCTCGGGCCCCGCCTGGGCCGTGCCCGTGTTCACCCGCCACCAGCGCTCGTCGCGGTCCGTCGCCCCGGCCCGGCCGGCACGGAAGCGGTCGTACAGCTCGGGACCGAGCTTGCGGACCTCCTCGCCGTCGGCCAGATCGATCCGGCCGCCGTCCTCGGGGCCCGACCAGCGTGGGTCGAGCCCGGTGCGTGCCACGTCGACGCTCCACTCCGTGAACCAGGCCGCGGGACCGAAGCCGTACCGACCGTAGATCGGGAACTCGGCCGCGATCAGCGTCGACACGATCTCCCCACGCTCCTTCGCGGCCGCGAGATCCGCCGTGATCATCCTGGTGAGCAGGCCACGCCGGCGGTGCGTCGGCGAGACGGTGACGTTCGAGACGGCGTTCGCCGGTACGGCGGCGCCGCCCGGGACCGTGAGCTGCTGGGTGTAGGAACGGTACGTCGCGACACAGCGTCCCGCCTCGAAGGCACCCTGCACCCGAGGCAGATCGAAGTGCGGCAACCAGTCGGCGGCCCGTTCCTCGCTCACCACCGGGGGCTGCAGGAACCCGGTCCTGCAGGCGCGCAGCCAGTCGGCGATCTCGGGCTCGGTGACGGGGCGCACTTCGGGGCTCATGACACCCACGCTATGCCGCCCCGTCCCGCTCGTCACAGGGATTACGGGCGCCGTCCGCAGGCCCCGGCCCTCTCCGGCGGACGGATCGGCCAGGGGCCCGCCCGGGCCGGTGGCCCGGCCTCCCGACACGGCCGGAACACCGCCCGCACCGCACCCGGGTGGAGCGGCGAGTGGCGGACGGGGACGGGGCCGGGGCGACTGTCGTGACTCCACCCACCGCTGAAGCGGCGGGCTTCCTGCGTCGGTGGCCAAGCACCGTCGCAGAGGACCAGCCCGGCCCTGATGGGCGGCAGCCTCCCGGGACGGGACCCGGACGGCTCGAGCACCGACGGCACGTGCTCGAACGGCGTTTCGCGTGAGCGGCGTTCAGATGAGCAGGTCGTCCACCTGAGCCTCGCCCTCACGGTACCTGCGGGCGATCTCCGCGCTGCAGTCGTCCGCGGTGCGCTGCAACTGCTGCCGCTGCCCGGAGACTTCCTGCTCGTAGTCGGCGAGCCGCCCCATCGCCGCGCGCAGTTCGTCGTCCGTACGCGCGTCCAGGTCGGACAGCTCGACCTCGGAGAGCATCTCCGCGGCCAGCAGCCGGTACTCCTCGCCGCGCGGCACGGACAGGGTGACGTGCCGGGCCGAACTGCCGCGCCGCGACGGCGGGTCGGCGAGGATCCGCGAGAGCCGGTCGACCACGGCGGCGTCCGGGCCGGCGGTCGCGGCGGGGAGCAGCGGCGACGGCGGTGCCGAACGCCGGGACAGCTCCGCGCGCAGGATGTCGATCCGGCCCTGCAGCAGCCGCCGCACATAGCTCAGATCGGCCTCGTCCCGCTGGGACTCCTTGCGAAGGGCCCGCAGCTCCGGCAGCCGCAGGGCGGCGAGATCGCGCGCACCGGAGCCGGGACAGCTGTCGGCGGTGCGCTGCGCGGGCGGGCGGGCGGTGCCGGCCCCCGAGCAGGCACCGCGGGTCATCTGTACGGGGCCGGACGACTGCCCGGCGCCAGGTGTGCTCATGCGTGAATCAGTCCCCTCGACCGGTGCATGAGGTCTCCCCGGGCCCGGAGGGCCGAGGGGATGCACCGACTCCGTGCATCGTGCCATCACGAACGGTGCCCATGCAGGCGGTCTGCACCCGTTCAGCCCCCGATAGGTTGGTCTGTATGCGTGCAGTGGTGCAGAGGGTCGACGGCGCGAGCGTCGTCGTGGCCGGTGAGACCGTGGGCGAGATCGTCGGCGAGGGGCTGTGCGTCCTGGTGGGGGTGACCCACGAGGACACGCCCGGGAAAGCGGCGCAGCTCGCCCGGAAGCTCTGGTCGGTGCGGATCCTCGAAGGTGAGAAGTCCTGCTCGGACGTGAACGCCCCCTTGCTGGTGATCTCCCAGTTCACCCTCTACGGGGACGCCCGGAAGGGCCGCCGCCCCACCTGGAACGCCGCGGCGCCCGGCGAGGTCGCCGAGCCGCTCGTGGACGAGGTGGTGGCGCGGCTGCGGGAGCTGGGCGCGCGGGTGGAGACGGGACGGTTCGGGGCGCAGATGAGGGTCTCGCTCACGAACGACGGCCCGTTCACGGTGCTGCTGGAGGTGTAGTGAGGGGGTGCACAGGGGCGCCGCCGCCCGCAGGGGCCGGGGGCGGCCCCGGAGGGGCCCTACGGCTCGACCACGACCTCCTGGGCTGCGGCCGTGCTCCCGGCCAGCAGCTCCGCGTCCACCGGTACGCTCCGCTTCACCAGGGCGAGGGCGATCGGCCCCAGCTCGTGGTGACGGGCCGAGGTCGTGACGAAGCCGAGCTGGCGGCCCTCCTCACCGTCGGCGGCCAGCCGCACCGGCGTGCCGTGTCCCGGCAGATGCACCTCGCTGCCGTCGAGGTGCAGGAACACCAGCCGGCGCGGCGGCTTCCCCAGGTTGTGGACGCGCGCCACGGTCTCCTGCCCCCGGTAGCAGCCCTTCTGCAGATGCACGGCGGGTCCGATCAGCCCGACCTCGTGCGGGATGGTGCGGTGGTCGGTCTCGAAGCCCAGCCGCGGCCGGTGCGCCTCCACGCGCAGGGCCTCGTACGCCAGGACGCCGATCGCCGGGCCGTTGGCCGCCGCGTACGACTCCAGTTCGGCACGGGGCAGGAACAGGTCGCGGCCCTGCGGGGTCTCCCGTACGACCACGCCCTCCGGGACCTCCGCGATCGAGCCGGCGGGCAGATGCACGACCGCGAACTCGTCCGTACGGTCCGCGACGTCCACCTGGTAGAAGAACTTCATCGACTCCAGGTACGCGAGGAGCGCCTCCTGGGTCCCCGGTTCGACGTGCGCCCACACCGTCTCGCCGTCGTCCACGAGGTACAGCGCATGTTCGATGTGGCCGTGCGCGGAGAGGATCAGGGCCTCGGTGGCCTCCCCGGCGGGGAGCTCGCTGACGTGCTGGGTGAGCAGCAGATGCAGCCAGCCGAGCCGGTCCTTCCCGGAGACGGTGATCACGCCGCGGTGCGAGAGGTCGACGAGACCGGTGCCGTCGGCGAGGGCACGCTGCTCACGGAACAGGTCGCCGTAGTGGGCGGCGACACCCTCGTCGCGTCCCTCGGCGGGAACGGCGCCGGGCAGGGACAGCAGAGGGCTGGTCGTTGAACGTCGCTGCATGGACCCAAGCCTACGACTGGTCGCCGGCGGCCTTTCCCGCGCACTTCCCGCACTGGCCGAAGATCGCGAAATGCTTCATGTCGGTGCTGAATCCGAACTTCTCGCGCAGCTCGGCGGTGAACCCGGCGGCCACGTCGACGTCCGCCTCGATCACGTCCCCGCAGTCGCGGCAGACCAGGTGGAGGTGGTGGTGCCGGTCGGCGAGATGGTAGGTGGGGGCGCCGTGCCCGAGATGGGCGTGCGAGACCAGACCCAGCTCCTCCAGAAGCTCCAGGGTCCGGTAGACCGTCGAGATGTTCACCCCGGACGCGGTCTTGCGCACCTCGACGAGGATGTCGTCGGGCGTCGCGTGCTCCAGCGCGTCGACCGCTTCGAGGACGAGCTGGCGCTGGGGGGTCAGCCGGTAACCTCGCTGCCGCAGATCGCTCTTCCAGTCGGTGCTCACCACGGGTCCAGTGTAAGGACTGTCCCGCAATCCCCGGCGGGGTCGCGGAGGAACGGCGATCCGTCCGCGCCCCTTGTCTTCCGCCGGAGCCGCGGGGCGTGCGCGGAGGGCCACCCGTGCCGCCGCTCACGCGGGGCGCCCGGCGCTCGCGGGAGTCGCCGAAGGGGGCGGGACGTCACTTGAAGAAGGCGATGCCGTCGTCCGGCAGGTCACCGAGGTCCTTGGCCCATGCCTCGACCTGCTCGGGCGTGACGACCTTCTTCAGGTGCGCCGACATGTACGGCCGCAGCGGCACATCGGGGGTGGACTTCTCGCCGACCCACATCAGGTCGCCCTTGACATAGCCGTAGAGCCGCTTGCCTCCGGAGTACTGCGGGGAGGCCGCGGTGCGCGCGACGGCGTCGGTGGCCAGGTCGATCTGCGGCTTCTTGTCCGCGAGGTCGCCGTACCAGATCTCCACGACGCCCTGGTCGCGGACCATGACGACCTCGACCTTCCGGTCCTTGTCGATCCTCCAGTAGCCGGACTCGCTCTCCAGGGGGCGGACCTTCCTGCCTTCGGAGTCCAGCACCCAGCTGTGGGAGACGTACTCGACGAAGTCCCGGCCGTCATGGCTGAAGGTCACGGACTGGCCGAAATTGCACTTCTCCGAGCCGGGGAAGTCGGACACACCCGCGCCCTCCCAGGTGCCGAGGAGAAACGCGAGCGGCACGAGGTCGGGGTTGAGGTCGGAAGGGATCTCGATCATGGCTGGCTCTGTCGGTCAGTGGGATACGGGACTAGCGCTGGCCCTGGTACAGCTTCTTCACGGCCAGGCCGGTGAAGGCGAGCACGCCGACACACACCAGGACCAGCAGAAGTTCGAAGAAAACAATCACGGGTGCTCCTCGGGTGAGCGCGAAGGCAGATCGGGCCGCACCCCAGCTTAGTGGGCGGGGGCCCGGCCCTCTCCGCGAGGTCATACGAAGCACCGCATCCCGCCGGGCCTCTCGTCCTCGTCGGCCGTGTCCTTGTCCCCGGCCCGCTTCTCCACCTCGAGCAGGCTGCAGGCCGAGTTCCGGTGACCGATGATCTCCGGCCCCTTGCGGAGTTCGAGCATCCTCGCGAGACGGGTCTGCCTCTCCGGGCCGTTCTCCGCTCCCGGCCCCGCGGCCCGGGCGGCCTGCCGCGCCGGGTCGCCGGGCGCGTCCACCGGCGGTTCCGCTTCCGTCTCCGGTGCGGCAGGCTCCGACTGTGTTCTGTGCAGTTCCCAGAGGGTCCCCCACGAGACCTGCAGGCGCGGATTCCGTTTGTCCGCGCTCACACAACTGAACCGCGCCCCCGATCATGGGTTGTGGCCGCGCCGATTACAGTTCGGCATATGGCGAAGAAGCTCGTGATCAAGGTGACCGCCGGGGCCGACGCCCCCGAACGCTGCTCGCAGGCCTTCACGGTCGCCGCCGTCGCCGTGGCCAGCGGGGTGGAGGTCTCGCTCTGGCTGACGGGAGAGTCGTCGTGGTTCGCCCTGCCGGGCCGGGCCGGGGAGTTCGAGCTGCCGCACGCGGCACCGCTGCCGGACCTGATCGACTCGATCCTGGCGGCGGGGCGGATCACCCTCTGCACGCAGTGCGCAGCGCGGCGCGAGATCACCGAGAAGGACGTGATCGAGGGCGTCCGGATCGCGGGCGCGCAGGTCTTCGTCAGCGAGGCGATGGCCGACGGCGCACAGGCGCTCGTCTACTGAAGGTGCCGGGCGCCCGGGATCGGGCAGCGGTCACGAGCGGGATCGGGCAACAGGCATCAGGCGGGCTCGATCCCGCGCGTCACGGGCGCGGGCCCGAGCCCGGCTTCCTCTTCCCGTCCAGTTCGTCCCACCACTCGTCGGACTGCGGGTCTCCGGACGGGTCGTCCCACCAGCGGTCCTCGGGGCCGCGCCGGTTCGCCACCACCGCCGCGAGCGGAGGGATCACCATGGCGACGACGCACATGCCGACGGCTACCGGCACCGACCAGAGGCGTACGAAGGCCCAGGCGGACACGAAGAGGACGAGGCATCCGCCCATGAGCAGGAAGTAGGCGTGACGGCGCCGCGCGTACATGCCTCCAGCGTAGGTCGCACCGCCCATGACGGCACGAAGGACCGCACCACGTCCAGGAAAGCGTCCAACCCCCTGGGGTGCGGCCCTTCGGCCGGTTCGGTCGTCTGCCGTCAGACGGCGATGGCCACCTCGGAGAGGCCACCCGTCTGCGCGACGACCGTGCGGTCCGCCGTGGCGCCCGGGACGAGGGCGCGTACGGTCCACGTCCCCTCGGCCGCGTAGAAGCGGAACTGTCCGGTCGCCGAGGTGGGGACCTCGGCGGTGAACTCGCCGGTCGAGTCCAGCAGACGCACGTAGCCGGTCACCGGCTCGCCGTCGCGGGTCACCTGACCCTGGATGGTGGTCTCACCGGGCTTGATCGTCGAGGCGTCGGGGCCGCCGGCCTTCGCTCCACACATGCTTTTCTGTCCTTACGGTCGAGGGGTCCGGAGGTCCGGGGCTTACTTGTTCGCGCCGAGCTCGATCGGCACGCCGACGAGGGAGCCGTACTCGGTCCACGAGCCGTCGTAGTTCTTGACGTTCTCCACACCGAGCAGCTCGTGCAGGACGAACCAGGTCAGCGCGGAGCGCTCACCGATGCGGCAGTAGGCGATGGTGTCCTTCGCCAGGTCGACCTGCTCCTCGGCGTAGAGGGCCTTGAGCTCGTCGTCCGACTTGAAGGTGCCGTCGTCGTTGGCGTTCTTCGACCACGGGATGTTGCGGGCGCTCGGCACGTGGCCGGGGCGCTGCGACTGCTCCTGCGGCAGGTGGGCCGGGGCGAGCAGCTTGCCGCTGAACTCGTCGGGCGAACGGACGTCGACCAGGTTCTGGCTGCCGATGGCGGCGACGACGTCGTCGCGGAAGGCGCGGATGGCCGTGTCCTGGGCCTTGGCCCGGTACTCGGTGGCCGGGCGCTGCGGGACCTCGGAGCCGTCGACGAGGTCACGGGAGTCGAGCTCCCACTTCTTGCGGCCGCCGTCGAGGAGCTTCACGTCCTGGTGGCCGTAGAGCTTGAAGTACCAGTACGCGTAGGAGGCGAACCAGTTGTTGTTGCCGCCGTAGAGGACGACCGTGTCGTCGTTCGCGATCCCCTTCTCGGACAGCAGCTTCTCGAAGCCGGCCTGGTCCACGAAGTCACGGCGGACCGGGTCCTGGAGGTCCTTCTGCCAGTCGATCCGGACGGCGTTCTTGATGTGGTTCTTGTCGTAGGCCGAGGTGTCCTCGTCGACCTCGACGACGACGACCTTCGGGTCGTCCAGGCGGGCCTCGACCCAGTCGGCGTCTACCAGGACGTCGCTGCGGCTCATGCTGTTTCTCCTCCGGGGCAGTGTGCGGCGGGTGGTGCGCTGGGGTGTCGCGCGGGGGATGTGCGGGTGCGCCGCAAGGGCGTCAGGCACAAGGGTTGGCCCTGATCCGTGGCAGGTCAGAGGGCCCGGGGAATACGGAAGTCGACGCTTCCGCTCAGATGGCGCGACAGAGCATGGCGGCGACACGGCACAGGTCGACTGCCCGCCGCTTCGTGAGATCCGCCTGTCGCTTCATGGGTCCGATCGTAGGGACGAGTCGGCGGCCGTGTCACCGGCGTGTCGCATTCTGAGACGCGATCGTCCGAAAGGTGGAATGACTGGCCACCGCCGAGGCCCCCCGCGCCACCGCCGGGTCCCGCCGCCGGGACGGCTTCTGCGGACCGGACACGGCCGTCTCAGCATCCGGCCATGCCGCGCATCGGGGCGCGGCACCAGGACCGGCGGCAGCCCGGCAGGCCACCGGTTCACGACCAGGGGGCGATGCACGTAACCACCACGGCGCGGGCAGGGACCGGCGCGCACGGCTGCGCCGCCACGGACCCCGGTATGCGAGCCCACCGCCCCGGCGACCCGCCCGCCGAGCGCCGGCGCCGGTACGGGCTCGGCGGGGCCTCGGCTCGGTGCGCCGGGAGGCCGAGAGGCCGAGAGGCCGAGCGAAGGCCGCCGGTACCCGGCACCGGGGGCGGCGGGGCGGCGGCTCAGCCGGCCAGCGGAACGTTCCTGCCCGAGACGGTGATGACGAGGCCGTTCTCGTCCGCCTGCACCTTCTCCAGCTTCATCCCCTGCGGCAGCCCGCTGATCCTCCGGTCGAAGTCGGTCTTCGCCCGGATCAGGTCCTCGAGCCTCGGTATGCCCTCCCCGGGCACCCTGTCGGCCCGCACCCGGATCGTGTCGCCGTCGACGAGGCTGACGGTGGAGACCACGCTGCGGGAGATCGTGCGGCCGAGGATGCCGACCGAGCCGGTGACCTTCACCTTGCCGTCCCCGCCGTAGGCCAGCGTGACGTCCTCGTCCGCCGCCCCGGCGAGATCGGCGTACGAGATACGGGCCGTGCCGGTCGCGGTCGTCGCCGTCGCGCTGGAGAAGTCCGCGCCGAGCCGCACGTCGTGCAGGGCGGCCGACATCTCGGTGATGACCACCCGGCGCCCGTTGGCACCGGCCTCGATGCCCCGGACGGTGACGTCCACGCGCTCGAGCTCCTTCCCGGCGACCTGGGTCAGGAACGGGAAGCCGGCGATCGACACCTCCGTCGTCCCGGACAGGCCCTGGCGCGCCTTGAGCTTCTCGGCGGCCTCCGACTCGGCGTAGTTGAGCAGCAGCCGGTCGGCGGCGACGAAGAGCCCGCCGAGGATCACCGCGGTGATCAGCAGTATTCGCAGTGCGCGCACGCCTGGTTCCCCCACCCCTGTCGCGGCCGCCCCGGACGGAGGCGGACTGAATGATCGACGTCCCGGGGCACGCCAATGGTTCCCGCCCGGACCGGACCAGGCCTCACCCGAGCGCGCGGCCCAGCAGGTGGACGATCGGCGCCGCGGCGGTGAGCGGCAGCGCGACACCGGCCGTCATGTGCACGAAGCGGGACGGGTAGTCGTAGCTCGCCACCCGCAGGCCGACGAGCGCGCAGACCCCCGCGCCGAGGGCCGGGAGCGCGGCCTCCGCGCCCGCCCCGGTGACCGCGCCGGCCGCGATCCCCGCGCCCGCGGCGGCCAGCAGGGCCACGGCCACCGAGGCGGCTCCGGGAAGCGGGAGCGCCCGGGCCAGGGCCGCGACGGCGACCGCCGCGCCGCCGGCCGCGACCGCGTCCGGGGCGGCGGCGAGGAACCCGGCCGCCACGATCGTCAGCGCCGCGGAGGCGATCGTCGCCATGAGCCCGTACATCCGCTCGTCCGGGGCCGCGTGGCTGCGCAGCTGCAGCACGAGTGTGAGGAGCACCCACACGCCGAGGGTGCCGACGAGCGCGGCCGGGGCGTGCTCCCGGCCCGCGGCCAGCAGCACGGCGTCGGCGACGAGACCGCCGGCGAAAGCGAGCGCGATGCCCTGGCGGGCGGGCCACATGCCGTTCAGCCGGAACCAGCCGGCCGCGGTGAGGCCCTGCAGCGCGATCAGCGGAACCAGCAGCAGGTACGGCGAGACGCCGGCGGTCGCCGCGAGCAGCAGGCCGGTGAGGGCCGTGAGACCGGCGGGCCGCATCCCGGGCGGGATGATCGGCGACCGGCCTTCGGCGCGGGCGCGCTGGGCGTCGGTGACGCGGGCGTTGCCCAGGGTGGTGGGGGTGCCGTAGGCGGGCTCGGCACCGCCGGGGGGAACGGGAGCGGCCGGCGGTTCGGCGGCCGGTCCGTACGAGGCCCCCTGCGGCCCGTAGGCCACGGGTGCGCCCGGGACCGGGGCCACGGCGGGGCCAGCGGCAGGCGCGGCCGGCGTCTCCGGTGGCAGCGGGTACGCCCCCGGCGCCGCGCCGACCGGCGGCAGGTACGCGGTCTCCGCGGCGGCCTGCGGGTACTGGGCGCTGTGCGGGTACGGGGCGTGCTGCCCGGGTTCGGCCACCGGCTGGTACTGGGTGTCCCAGGTCTGCCCCTCCCACGTCTGGGTGACGTGGGGGTCCGGAGGGTTCTGCCCGTAGGGGTCGTGCGCGCCGTACGGATACTGCTGATCGCTGCTCATGTTGTGCGGTTCACCCTCCTGCGAACGGCGGGAGCACCTCGACCGTGCCGCCCTCGGCCAGCCGTACGGTCTCATGCCCGCGGGTCCCGACGGGCGCGCCGTCGACGAGGAAGGAACACCGCTGGAGTACGCGGACGAGCTCGCCCGGGTGCCTCTCGCGGGCGGCGTCCAGCGCCTCGGCCAGGTTCTCCGCGGCGTACGGCTCCTCGGCCACACCGGCGGCGGCCTTGGCCGCGGCCCAGTAGCGGATGGTCCCCGCTGCCATCGCGGTACTCCTCTCTCCGTCTCGTCGACTGTCCATCATGGGCTATGCGCGGACGAGCCAGTCCGCGAGGCGCCCCAGGAGCGCTTCGTCGGCCGCGTTCTCCGCGTGCCCCATGCCCGGTTCCAGCCACAGCTCGGACGGTCCGGCCGCGGCCAGCATCCGGGGGTGGTCCAGCGGGAAGTACGGGTCGCGGTCGCCGTGGACGATCAGCAGCGGGGTCGGCGCGACCAGCGGCACGGCCTCCACCGGGGAAAGCGGCACCGGGTCCCAGTCCTCGGGATGGATCCGAGTACGCAGACCGTGGCGCCCGACGAACCGGCCCACCGGCCGGGTGACCACCCAGTGGAGCCTGCGCATCGGCGCGGTCCCCCGGTAGTACCAGCGGGCCGGCGCGCTCACGGCCGCGACGGCGTCGGTACGACCGGCGGGGGCGTCGGTCGCGAGCCACGGCTCGTCGGCGTCGCCGTACGGCCACGCCCGCGCCCCACGCGTGCCGAACCCGTCGCCGGTGTCCGAAGCGGCGCGCTCCCCCGCCCGTCCGGCGAAGGCCGCCCCGTACAGCGCCGCGTGCCGCAGCACCACCGAGCCGCCCATCGAGAAGCCGACCGTGACGACGCGCCGGTGCCCCAGGGACCGCGCCCAGGCGACCGCCGCCGCCAGGTCCAGCACCTCGCGGTCACCGACGGTCGAGTGCCCACCGGACCGGCCGTGCCCGCGGAAGGAGAAGGTGACGACCGCCGCCCGGCGAGCGAGGACACGAGCCGCCCGGCGCACCGCCGGGCGGTCGACCGAACCGGTGAAGCCGTGCGCCACGACGATCGCCGTGCCGCCGTCCGCGGCCGTGGGAACGCTCCCCGACTGCCTGCGGAGCCGGCCCGTGCAGGGCTCGTGGAGGGCCTCCACGAGGACCCCGTCGGAGGTCCTCAGCGTTGCGCGCAGGGGACCCGGGGTGATCGAGGAAACATCCACACTGTGAAATCGGCCCTCCGACACGGATGTCATGTGGGCTATTCTGCTTGGCAGAGGATCCGGGCGACGCCGCCCCCGGATCCTTTTGTGTTTTCAGGCCGTTGTTACAGACAGGTGAACGAAACGATCGCGGAACCCGGGGCGCGGGCGCCGCGGCCGGGCAAGAAGCAGTTGCCGCATACTCCCCCGCGGCCTTCGGGCGTGGAAGGAACCCCTCTCGCAGGGACGAGGAGGAACCGACGTTATGGGCGAGCGAACCGTGCACGACCGAGAAACGACGACCCGGGCAGGGGAGACGGCCGGGGCAGGTGGGGCGCGATGAGTTCTCTGCTGCTCCTGACCAACGCCCTCCAGCCGTCCACGGAGGTGCTTCCCGCCCTCGGCCTGCTGCTGCACAACGTACGCGTGGCCCCGGCGGAGGGCCCGGCCCTCGTCGACACCCCGGGCGCCGACGTGATCCTGGTCGACGGCCGGCGCGACCTCCCCCAGGTGCGCAGTCTCTGCCAGCTGCTCCGCTCCACCGGGCCCGGCTGCCCGCTCGTGCTCGTCGTCACGGAGGGCGGTCTGGCGGCCGTCACCGCCGACTGGGGCATCGACGACGTACTGCTGGACACGGCCGGCCCCGCCGAGGTGGAGGCCCGGCTCCGGCTGGCGATGGGACGCCAGCAGCTCACCGCCGACGACTCCCCCATGGAGATCCGCAACGGCGACCTGTCGGTGGACGAGGCGACGTACAGCGCGAAGCTGAAGGGCCGGGTCCTGGACCTGACCTTCAAGGAGTTCGAACTGCTGAAGTACCTGGCCCAGCACCCCGGCCGGGTCTTCACCCGAGCCCAGTTGCTCCAGGAGGTCTGGGGCTACGACTACTTCGGCGGCACGCGCACGGTCGACGTCCACGTACGGCGGCTGCGCGCCAAACTCGGCCCCGAGCACGAGTCCCTGATCGGCACCGTGCGCAACGTGGGCTACCGCTTCGTCACGCCGGAGAAGGCCGAGCGCGCGACGGACGAGACGGCCGCGGCCAAGGCGAAGAAGGCGTCCGCCGGGTCCGCCACGTCCGCCGCCCCCGCGCCGGACGTGGCCGAGAACGCCGAGGCCGCCGTACGCCCTGCCCAGAGGTAGGTCACCACGCGTAGACTGCGCGCGTGGCCAAGGTGACGCGGGACGACGTGGCGCGACTGGCGGGTACTTCGACCGCTGTCGTCAGCTACGTCATCAACAACGGACCCCGGCCGGTCGCCCCGGCCACGCGCGAGCGCGTACTCGCCGCGATCAAGGAGCTGGGCTACCGACCCGACCGGGTCGCACAGGCGATGGCCTCACGGCGCACCGACCTCATAGGCATGATCGTGCCGGACGCCCGCCAGCCGTTCTTCGCGGAGATGGCCCACGCGGTGGAGCGGGCCGCGGCCGACCGCGGAAAGATGGTCCTGGTCGGCAACTCGGACTACCGCGACGAGCGCGAGGTCCACTATCTGCGGGCCTTCCTCGGTATGCGGGTCGCCGGGCTGATCCTGGTGAGCCAGGGCCCGAGCGAGCGGGCCGCCGCGGAGATCGAGGCCTGGGACGCCCGGGTGGTGCTGCTCCACGAGCGCCCCGAGGCGATCGACGACGTCGCCGTCGTCACGGACGACATCGGCGGCGCGCAGCTCGCGACCCGGCACCTGCTGGAGCACGGGCACCCCTACGTGGCGTGCCTCGGCGGGCTCGAGGAGACCCCGGCGGTGGGCGACCCGGTTGCGGACCACGTCGAGGGCTGGCGGCGGGCGATGCTGGAGTCCGGGCGGTCCACGGAGGGTCGCCTGTTCTCGGCGCCGTACAACCGCTACGACGCCTATCGCGTGGCCCTGGACCTCCTGTCCGGACCCGACCGGCCGTCGGCGATCTTCTGCGCGACGGACGACCAGGCGATCGGTGTGCTGCGGGCGGCCCGTGAGCTGCGGATCGACGTGCCAGGCGAGCTGGCGGTGGCGGGCTTCGACGACGTCAAGGAAGCGGCGCTGACCGATCCCCCGCTGACGACGATCGCCTCCGATCGGCCGGCGATGGCACGCGCGGCGGTCGACCTGGTGCTGGACGACGGGCTGCGGGTGGTCGGATCGCGACGGGAGCGGGTCAGGCAGTTCCCTTCGGCGCTGATCGTGCGCCGTTCCTGCGGCTGCGGCGGCTGATCTCCGGACCCGGCGACGCGCCGAGGGCGGCCCGGTGGTCCGGACACGCGGGTCCTCGCACGTTCCGGCCGGGGCTGGGGCGCCCGGTCGCGACGACGAGGCGGACCCCGGCCGCCACTCCACCTCGCGACCCTCCCACCTCACGGTTCCCCCTTATATGGGGCATACAGGCTTCTGTCGGGCTTCTCAGGGCGCCCTCAGCGCACTCTCATGTACGGGCCCGAGAGTCGGCACCATGACGGACCACTACCGCAACGGCGACGACGGCACCCACCCCACCCACGCGTACCCCCCGTACCGGTACGCGGGCTCCGGCGAGGGGGCGTACCCGCCGCCGCCCCCGCACGCTCCGGCGGCGCCCGCCCCCGCCCCCGCCCACCGGGCTCGCGCCAGGCGGCCCGTCGCGCTGATCGCGGCCGTGGCGATCGTGGCCGCGGCCGTCGGCGGCGGGGCGGCGACGCTCGTGGAACGGCTCACGGCGGGGAGCGCGCCCGGCACGTCCAGCGGTGTCAACGGAACGACGGTGTCCCAGAGCAGCAAGGGCACCGTCGCCGGTGTCGCGCAGGCCGTCTCCCCCAGCATCGTGGAGATCAACGCCTCGACCGGCTCCGGCGAGTCCACCGGCTCGGGAGTGATCGTCTCCGCGGACGGCGAGATCGTGACCAACAACCACGTGATCGCGGGCGCGGACACCGTCAAGGTCCGGCTCAGCGACGGCAGGGCGTACACCGCGGACGTCGTCGGCACCGACCCCGACAAGGACCTCGCACTGGTCGCGCTGCGGGGCGCCAAGGGTCTGAAGGCGGCCGCCCTCGGCGACTCCGGCGCCGTGAAGGTCGGCGACGAGGTCGTCGCGATCGGTTCCCCCGAGGGCCTCACAGGCACCGTGACCAGCGGTATCGTCTCGGCCCTCGACCGGGACGTGACCGTCGCCAAGAGCGAGGGGCAGGGGCGGGGGCGGCAGGACCCGCGGGGGAACTGGCCCTTCGAATTCGGCGGCCGGGAGTTCAACGGGGACACCGGCGACTCCAAGACCACCTACAAGGCCATCCAGACCGACGCCTCCCTCAACCCCGGCAACTCCGGCGGCGCGCTGATCAACATGAACGGCGAGATCATCGGAATCAACTCTGCCATGTACGCGCCGAGTTCGGCGTCCGGCTCGACCGCGGGCAGCGTGGGGCTCGGGTTCGCCATCCCCATCGACACCGTCAAGGCGGACCTGGAAAGCCTCCGCTCCGGCGGCGAGTCCTGAGCACGTGCGAGGCTGGGGCCATGACCTCCACACCGGATGACGGCGGACGCATCCTCGTCGTCGACGACGAGCCCGCAGTACGCGACGCCCTCCAGCGCAGCCTCGCTTTCGAGGGGTACGCCACCGAGGTCGCGGTCGACGGCGCCGACGCGCTGGCCAAGGTGGAGTCGTACCGGCCGGACCTGGTCGTCCTGGACATCCAGATGCCCCGCATGGACGGACTGACCGCCGCGCGCAGGCTGCGCTCCGCCGGCTCCACGCTGCCGATCCTGATGCTGACCGCCCGGGACACCGTCGGCGACCGCGTCACCGGACTCGACGCCGGGGCCGACGACTACCTGGTGAAGCCGTTCGAGCTGGACGAACTGCTCGCACGGATCAGGGCACTGCTGCGGCGCAGCTCGTACGCGGCCGCCGGGACCGGCGCGGAGTCCGGCGAGGTGCTGTCGTTCGCCGATCTCCGGATGGACCTGGCCACCCGCGAGGTCACCCGAGGCCCGCGCCGGGTCGAGCTGACCCGCACCGAGTTCACCCTGCTGGAGCTGTTCCTGGCTCACCCGAGGCAGGTGCTGACCCGTGAGCAGATCCTGAAGACCGTCTGGGGCTTCGACTTCGAGCCGAGCTCCAACTCGCTGGACGTCTACGTCATGTACCTGCGCCGCAAGACCGAGGCGGCCGGAGAGCCGCGCCTGGTCCACACCGTCCGCGGAGTGGGCTACGCCCTGCGGGAGGGGTCCCCGGAGTGATCCGCAGATTCCGTGCCCTCCCGCTGCGGTCGCGGCTCGCGCTGCTGACGGCCACGGCCGTGGCGGCCGCGGTGGCGGCGGTCGCCGTCGCCTGCTGGCTGCTGGCACGGGCGCAGCTGCGCGACGAGCTCGACACCTCGCTGCGGAACACGGGCGCGCCTCCCGACTCGATCGCGACCGCCCTGGCGGCGTGCCGCGCCCCGGACCGCGCACAGACCACCGAGCGCAAGGCGTTCGCGTACATCCAGGTCATCGGTCCCGACGGTACGCGCTGTGTCACGCCGTACTCGGAGCCGGTGAAGGTGAAGCCCGCGGACATCGCGGTCGCCCGGGGTCTCAAGCAGGACGTCCTGCACGGCAGCACCACGGACGACGGAGACGAAGTGCGGGTGCACACGCTCAACGACGCGCCGAACGGCCGTAGGCAGGTCACCGTCATGGTCGCCCGGCCTCTCCACGAGATCGACACCGCGCTGAACCGGCTCGCCATCCTCCTCACCTCCCTCGCCGGCGCCGGCGTCGTCGCCGCCGGAGCCGCCGGGCTGTGGGTCGCCCGCACCGGTCTGAAGCCCGTCGACCGGCTCACCGACGCCGTCGAGCACGTGGCCCGCACCGAGGACCTGACCGTGCGGATCCCGGTGGAGGGCGAGGACGAGATCGCCCGGCTGTCGCGCTCCTTCAACCAGATGACCGCCGCGCTGGCCTCCTCCCGCGACCGGCAGGCCCAGCTCATCGCGGACGCCGGACACGAGCTGCGCACCCCGCTGACCTCGCTGCGGACGAACATCGACCTGCTGGTCCGCAGCGAGCGGACCGGCCGGGCCCTGCCGCCCGACGACCGCGCGGCGCTGCTGGCCTCCGTGAAGGCGCAGATGTCCGAGCTGGCCGCGCTGATCGGCGATCTGCAGGAGCTCTCCCGGCCGGACAGCGCGGCGCCCGGCCCGGTCCGGGTCGTCGCGCTGCACGAGACCGCCCGGACCGCGCTGGAGCGCGCCCGGCTGCGCGGCCCCGAGCTGAGGTTCGCGGCCGAGCTGCGGCCCTGGTACGTACGGGCCGAGCCCGCGGCACTGGAACGGGCCGTCGTCAACGTGCTGGACAACGCGGTGAAGTTCTCGCCGCCTCGCGGAGTGGTCGAGGTGGGGTTGGACCGCGGAGTGCTGACGGTGCGCGACCACGGACCCGGGGTGCCGCCGGAGGAACTCCCGTACGTCTTCGAACGGTTCTGGCGTTCCCCGTCCGCCCGCGCGCTGCCCGGCTCCGGCCTGGGGCTGTCGATCGTGGCCAGGACCGTGCGACAGGCGGGCGGCGAGGTGGAACTGCGTCCGGCGGAGGGCGGCGGCACCGTGGCGGTGATCCGTCTGCCGGGGGCGCCCACAGCGCCGCCGGAGGCGCCGTCAGTTGTGCCGGATGAGCGAGTCGACCAGCCCTGACCGGGTGTCGGGGAAGTCGAGCACGACGATTCCGAGCCCCTTCCAGCCGCTCGCCGTGCCGTCCAGGAAGCGGTGGACGCGCGGGTTGAGGTCGTCCGAGTTCCACCTCGGCGGAAGATACGCCGAGGTGCTGACGAAGTTGACGAACAGCTTGCCGGGCTGCTCCACGGCCTTGCGCAGATGGGCCTCGACCTCGGGGTACTTGTCCCAGGGCGGGGCGTTCCAGTCGTCCTGGGTGTCGAAGACCCCGCCGTCCCACCACTTCAGACCGGGCAGCCCGCCGTTGTCGGCGATCAGGACGACCTTGCCGCGGGCCCGGCCGAGGGGTGGGAGGGCGTCGCCGATGTGGAACAGCGAGCGCCAGCCCCGTACGTCGAGGTAGTTGTCGAAGATGGCGCGGAAGGAGGCGTCGCTCACCCCCGAGTACTCCTGCTTCACCCGCATCAGGACGGTCTCCGAGGGGTGCGCGTGGAGGAAGTGGTGGCAGGCGACGAGGACGTCGCCGAACATCATGTTCTGGTACGAGGGCCCGTGGTGGATGGCGAACGAGCCGTCGATGGCCCGGCAGCGTACGTCCAGGAAGCGGATCCCCGAGTCCAGTTGCTGGGCGATGGTGGTGTTCTGGCATTCCGACCAGGGTCCGCCGAAGCGTGCGCCGGAGTCGTGGGTGCCGGGGATGGTCAGCGTCCGCAGCGCCCTGGCGTCGTCGAAACCGGCCATCCAGTCCTGCGGGCCGAGTGCCCGCCGCGGCGCGGCCGCCGCCGGGCCCGGTGCGCCGATGAGGACGGACGCGGAGGCCACCGCCGCGCCCGTGAGGAAACCACGTCTGGTCAGGGACATGCTCGCCGTCTCCTTCGTCGGCCTCCGCGATGTGGGGGGTCGCGGTCGGCAACCGGATGATTGCAGACATGCCCATGACAGAAAATGAGTCGGACGGAAGCCCCTGAAAGAACCGAGGGGCGGCGGACCGGTGGTCCACCGCCCCTCGGCATGCGCCGGGTCAGCCGGTCACCTGACGACCGTGATCCGGCCCGTGGCCGGCGGCGCCAGCGGGGCGCTCGGGCTGGAGTGCGCGGCGAAGTAGGCGTTGAGCAGGTCCAGGTCGGACGCGCCCACCAGCTTGTTCTTGTGCTCCTTCAGCACGGCGAAACCGTCGCCGCCGCCCGCGAGGAACTCGTTCATCGCTACGCGGTAGGTCCTCGCCGGGTCGATCGCCTCACCGTTCAGCTTCACGGAGCCCGTCACGATCCGGTCGGCACCGGTCCTCGTCATGTCCAGGGTGTAGGTGAAGCCCTCCGACACCTGCAGGATCTTCGGCGCGGCCTGGTTGGGGCCGCTGACCTGCTGCTGCAGTGCGGTGATCAGCTGGGCACCGGTGAGGTCGACCGCCGTCATCATGTTGGTGAACGGCTGCACGGTGAAGGCCTCGCCGTAGGTCACGACGCCGTCGCCCTCGCCACCGGACGCCTTGTGGACCAGGCCGGCACGGATGCCGCCCGGGTTCATCAACGCGAGCTGCGCGCCGCCCTTGTCAGCCGGAGCCATGCCCTCCAGCTGGGCGTCCGCGATCAGGTTGCCGGCCGGACGCTCGGGCGAGTCGGCGGGGTTCTCGATGTCCGCGGAGATGTAGCCGACGGGCCTGTTGGCGATCGGTGCGGCCAGCGTGTTCCAGCGGTCGATGAGCCGGGTCATGTCCGCGGCCTTGGGCACGTCACGGGTGACGACATGGTTGGCGGACGCCACGGACGTGCGCACGATGTCGCGGGTGCGGCGGTCGTACGTGAGCGTCGTGTCGGTGTAGAGCTTGCCGAACGAGGCCGCCGAGGTGACCGTGCGCGGCTTGCCGGACGGGTCCGGGATCGTGCACGCGTACGCCTGGTGGGTGTGGCCGGTGACCAGGGCGTCGACCTGGGGGCTGACCTTCTTGGCGATGTCGACGATCGGGCCGGAGATGCCGTCACCCGGACCGGGGCTGTCGCAGTCGTAGTTGTACGAGCCGGAGGCCGGGGCGCCGCCCTCGTGCAGCAGGGCGACGATCGACTTCACGCCCTTGCGCTCCAGCACCTTGGTGTACTTGTTGATCGTCTCGATCTCGTCGCCGAACTTCAGGCCCTTGATGCCCTCGGCGCTGACGATGTCCGGGGTGCCCTCCAGGGTGACGCCGATGAAGCCGATCTTCACCCCGTTCTTCTCCCAGACGAAGTACGGGTCCAGGACCGGGCGGCCGGACTTCTCGTTGGTGACGTTGGCCGCGAGGTACGGGAAGCGCGCCCCGCGGAAGGTCTTCGGCCTGCCGTCGGCCTTCTTCTCGTAGCAGCCCTCGACGGGGTGGCAGCCGCCGTTCTGCAGCCGGGCGAGCTCCTTGGCCCCCTCGTCGAACTCGTGGTTGCCGACGGAGGTCACATCGAGCTTCAGCTTGTTGAGCGCCTCGATGGTCGGCTCGTCGTGGAAGAGACCGGAGAGCATCGGCGAGGCGCCGACCATGTCGCCAGCCGCGGCCGTGATCGAGTACCTGTTGCCCTTGCGGGCCTCGCGCAGATGGGTGGCGAGGTATTCGGCGCCGCCCGCGTCGATGGTGCGGGTGGTGCCGTCCTCGTTGGTGTGGGTGACCCGGCCCGCCGAGCCTGCGGGCGGCTGCAGGTTGCCGTGCAGGTCGTTGAAGGACAGCAGCTGGACGTCGACGGTGCGGCCGTAACCGTGCCCGTGGCCGTGGCCGTGTCCCTTGTCGCGCTCGTGAGCCCCGGCGGGCATCGCGGCGACCAGTGCGCCGACGGTGGTCAGTCCGGCGGCGGCCGCGAGTACGCGGCGGCGCTTCTGGTGCGATGTCGCTGGCATCTGTCCCCTTGTCAGTTCAGCGTGAAACGACTGTCCTCAGCCGGGCAGCCTAGAGTCAACGCGCGTAGCGCAACAGGGGGTAGCGGGTTACGAGCTGGTATCCGATCGGGTTCGGCCCGGCGCCGTACCCTCGTCGTATGACTGACGCAGCTCCCGCAGCCATCGAGCCCGGCCGGCAGATCAAGACCCTCGACGAGCTCACCCCCGAGCTGGCCGACGACGTGCTCGGCCTGCTGTCCGTCGCCGCCCGCGCCGACGGAGTACAGGCCGTCTCCGAACAGGGCCGGCTGTATCTGCGCCACGGCCGGCGCGAGGGGGTACGGCACTTCGTGCTCACCGTCGCCGGGGACCTCCGCGGGTACGCCCAACTGGAGGGAACGGACCCGGTGGAGGCCCCCGCGGCCGAGCTGGTCGTCCACCCGGCGCACCGCGGCCGCGGCCACGGCCGGGCCCTCGGCAACGCGCTGCTCGGCGCGTCCGGCAAGCGGCTGCGGATGTGGGCGCACGGCGGCAAGTCCGCGGCCCGCCATCTCGCCCAGGTGCTCGGTCTGACCCTGTTCCGTGAACTGCGCCAGCTGCGGCGCCCGTTGAGCCCGCTCGACATTGCGGAACCGCCCCTTCCGAAAGGTGTGACGGTCCGCACCTTCGTCCCCGGCCAGGACGACGCCGCCTGGCTCGCGGTCAACGCCTCGGCCTTCGCCCACCACCCCGAGCAGGGCTCGATCACCCAGCGCGACCTCGACGACCGCAAGGAGGAGGCCTGGTTCGACCCGAAGGGCTTCTTCCTCGCCGAACGCGGGGGCGAGATCGTCGGCTTCCACTGGACGAAGCTCCACGCCGAGGACCAGCTCGGCGAGGTGTACGTGCTGGGCATCCGCCCCGACGCCCAGGGCACCGGCCTCGGCAAGGCCCTGACGGCGGTCGGACTGCGCCATCTCGCGGCACAGGGCGTGCCGACGGCCATGCTGTACGTCGACGCGGACAACCCCGCGGCCCTGCGGGTGTACGAGCGGCTCGGGTTCACCACGCACGAGGTGGACCTGATGTACCGCACGGAGACCTGAGCGGCACTCGCCGCGCGGAGACCGGCACGTCCGCACGGAGGCGGAAGCAGGGGGCGGTTGACACCGCCCCCTCTCTCGCACCCACCTTTCACTACTTGATTAGTGAAAGGGTGGTGAACGTGCTCGACTACCGGATCGACCGGCGCAGCGGCATCGCCACCTACCTCCAGATCGTCCAGCAGACGAGGCAGGCCCTGCGACTCGGCCTGCTCCGGCCCGGCGACCGGCTGCCGACGGCCCGTGAAGTGGTGGAAGCGACCGCCATCAACCCGAACACGGTGCTGAAGGCCTACCGGGAGCTGGAGCGCGACGGCCTGGTCGAAGCCCGCCGCGGGCTCGGCACGTTCGTCCGCCGGACGCTCGGCGCCGCGGGCGCCGACACCCCCTGCGCGGCGAACTCGCCGACTGGGCGGCGCGCGCCCGCGCGGCGGGACTGGACCGCGAGGACGTGGCCGCGCTCTTCACCGCGGTACTGGACGAGCACTTCACGCATCCCCAGGGGGACGACACATGACCGACACCGCCATCGAGGCGACCGGACCCGGCAGGAGCTTCCGGCGCCGATGGGCCCTGCGCCACTGCTCCTTCCGGCTTCCCGCGGGCCGTATCTGCGCCCTCGTGGGCCCAAACGGAGCGGGCAAGTCCACACTGCCGGCGCTCGCGGCGGGCCTGCTTCGTCCGACCGAGGGCAGCGTCCGCATCCTCGGCACCGACCCCGCGGCCGCTCGTGAACGGCTCGCCTACGTCGGCCAGGACAAGCCGCTGTTCCCCCAGCTCACCATCGCCGAGACCCTGCGCTTGGGCCGTGAGCTCAACCCCGGCCGCTGGGACGACGGCGCCGCCGCGCGGATCGTCGACGCCGGTGAACTCGACCCGGCCGCCCACGTCCGTACGCTCTCCGGCGGCCAGCGCACCTGAGCTCCGCCGCCGGCGCGATCGCCTGGCTGCCTCTCCCGGTGGCGTTCTACGCGGGTACCGCCCTCTTCGGCTCGGAGCTGGAACGCGGTACGGCCGGGCTCGCGCCTGGACCCGGTCCGTCCCCCCGGCCCGCTGGCTCGCTGGCCCGGCGCGCTGCTGGCCGCTGGACGCAGGACGCACGGTGCTGTCCCTGCTCTACCGGTGGGCCCGGCGCGCGGGGCCCGGGAATCTGATCGGCGACCGCTGGTACTACACGGACGTCTTCCTGACCCTGGGCCCTTCGGTCCTCGCGTACGGACCGCTCGCCCTCGCGGCCAGCGCGCTCGCGGGCCTGCTGCAGCGGCGCGCCCTCCCCGCCGGGGCCCTCGCCCTCGGGTTCACCGGCTTCGTATGGCTGGCCTTCGACGGCCTGAGAGACCGCCTGTGGCCGACGGCGCAGATCGTGTGGAGGAAGTCGCGGGGTGAGCTCGGCAACGGTGCCTGGCAGATCGAGTACGGCCTGGTGACCCCCGCCGGGGAGCGCGTCCCGGAGTGCTGGACCCGGACGGGGACGTCCGCCTACTGTCCTCCCGGGATCCGCGAGTGGTACGCCGTCTACCACCCGCCCGCCCACTTCTGGCCGATCCAGCTCGTCGAGCCGGGCATCGTGCCGGCACTCGCGGCCGTGGCCAGGTACGCGGCGTTCGCCGTGCTGCGTCGGCGGCACGGCTGACAACTCGCCGCCCGCGCGCCCGTGGTGGACGGGGGTCACCACCACCGCTCGGGCGGTGGCACGACACACGAGATGCCCGGCGGGTATCCCGTACGTCATGTTCTCGTTACCGGCCATTCAGCGACCCTTGCAACCCTCACGGAATGCAGCCCGCTGTGCCCCCCGCCCCGCGGAACGGGCGTTCCCACCCCACCAGGCCCCGCTCCGGCGCGACCGGTCACCCCTTTGCGCGGAACAATGGGTCCATGAGCCAGCAGCCCGCCGAGGTACCGGTCCAGAACGCCCAGCCGTCCGTCGGATCCATCGCCGCGCACCGCCCCCACACGGTGTCGGGCGCGGTATCCGACCTGGAGCCCGACATCGACGCCGACCTCGACGCCTACGAGGCCCAACCCGAGGACGCGGAGCTGCCCCAGGGACGCTTCCTGGACCGCGAGCGCAGCTGGCTAGCGTTCAACGAACGGGTCCTGGAACTCGCCGAGGACCCCGCCACACCGCTCCTCGAACGGGCGAACTTCCTGGCGATCTTCGCCTCGAACCTGGACGAGTTCTTCATGGTCCGGGTGGCCGGACTGAAGCGCCGCATCGCGACCGGCGTCGCCACCCGCTCGGCCTCCGGACTGCAGCCCCGCGAGGTCCTGGAGCTGATCTGGAACCGCTCCCGCGAGCTCATGGCCCGGCACGCCGCCTGCTTCCAGCAGGACGTCGCCCCGGCCCTCGCCGACGAGGGCATCCACCTCATCCGCTGGCCCGAGCTCACGGAGAAGGAGCAGGCCCGCCTGTTCACCCTCTTCCGCCAGCAGATCTTCCCGGTGCTCACTCCGCTGGCCGTGGACCCCGCGCACCCCTTCCCCTACATCTCGGGCCTGTCGCTGAACCTCGCCGTGGTCGTCCGCAACCCGGTCAGCGGCCACCGCCACTTCGCCCGGGTGAAGGTGCCGCCGCTGCTGTCCCGCTTCCTGGAGGCCTCGCCCCAGCGGTACGTGCCGCTTGAGGACGTCATCGCGGCCCACCTGGAGGAGCTGTTCCCCGGCATGGAGGTGCTCGCGCACCACATGTTCCGGGTGACCAGGAACGAGGACCTCGAGGTCGAGGAGGACGACGCCGAGAACCTCCTCCAGGCCCTGGAGAAGGAGCTGCTGCGCCGCCGCTTCGGCCCGCCGGTCCGGCTGGAGGTCGAGGAGTCCATCGACCCGTACGTGCTGGACCTGCTCGTCCGGGAGCTGAAGATCTCCGAATCCGAGGTCTACCCGCTGCCCGGCCCGCTGGATCTGACGGGCCTGTTCGGGATCGTCTCGCTCGACCGGCCCGAGCTGAAGTACCCGAAGTTCATCGCCGGCACCCACCGCGACCTCGCCGAGGTCGAGTCGGCGTCGGCGCCCGACATCTTCGCCGCGCTGCGGGAGCGGGACGTACTCCTGCACCACCCGTACGACTCCTTCTCCACCTCCGTCCAGGCGTTCCTGGAGCAGGCGGCGGCCGACCCGGACGTCCTCGCGATCAAGCAGACGCTGTACCGGACCTCAGGCAAGTCGCCGATCGTGGACGCCCTGATCGACGCCGCCGAGTCCGGCAAGCAGGTCCTCGTCCTCGTGGAGATCAAGGCCCGCTTCGACGAGCAGGCCAACATCAAGTGGGCCCGGAAGCTGGAGGAGGCGGGCTGCCACGTGGTCTACGGCCTCGTCGGCCTGAAGACCCACTGCAAGCTGTCGCTCGTGGTGCGCCAGGAGGGCGACGTCCTGCGCCGCTACTCGCACGTCGGCACCGGCAACTACCACCCCAAGACCGCCCGGCTGTACGAGGACCTCGGTCTGCTCACCGCGGACCCGCAGGTCGGCGCCGACCTCTCCGACCTGTTCAACCGGCTCTCCGGGTACTCGCGCCGCGAGACGTACCGCCGGCTGCTCGTCGCCCCGAAGTCGCTGCGCGACGGACTCGTCGCCCGGATCAACAAGGAGATCGTCCACCACCGGGCCGGCCGCCCCGCGTACGTCCGCATCAAGGTCAACTCGATGGTCGACGAGGCCGTCATCGACGCCCTGTACCGCGCGTCCCGGGCCGGTGTCCCGGTCGACGTGTGGGTCCGCGGGATCTGCGCGATCCGGCCGGACGTCCCGGGCCTGTCCGAGAACATACGGGTCCGTTCCGTCCTCGGCCGTTTCCTCGAGCACTCCCGGATCTTCGCCTTCGGCAACGGCGGCGAACCCGAGGTGTGGTTCGGCAGCGCCGACATGATGCACCGCAACCTCGACCGCCGTATCGAGGCACTCGTCCGGGTCACCGACCCGGCCCACCGCGCGGCCCTGACCCGGCTGCTGGAGACCGGAATGTCCGACTCCATCTCGTCCTGGCACCTCGGCCCGGACGGCGAGTGGAGCCGTCATGCCACGGACGCGGACGGGCAGCCACTGCGGCACATCCAGGAGATGCTCATAGACGCCCGGAGGCGCCGGCGTGCACAACCATGACCTTCCCCTGGCGCCGCGGGGGGCCGGCGCCGACCAGGTCCTGGCCGGATATCTGCAGGAACAGGCCGGCGACTTCCTCCGCAGTCTGCGGCTGCACGGCGAAAGCGGTGCGGACACGCAGGGAGCGGCGGAGGCCGCCAGGGCCCTGCGGCGGGCGGCACGCCGCATCCGCGGCACGCTCCACACCTTCCGTTCCCTGCTGGACCAGGCCTGGGCGGACCAGCTGCGCACCGAGCTCGCCTGGCTGTCCGGCGTCCTCGCCGAGGAACACGCCTGTACGGCACGGCTGACCCGGCTGCTCGAGGCCCTGGCCCGACTCTCGGGCACCCAGCCGGTCCCGACCGCCCGGGCCGCGGACGGCGACGCCCGGGCGGTCGCGCCGGCGGACGGCGCTCCCGCGGTCCCCGCCGAACGGCCACCCGTGACCGAACGGCCCGTCCGCGGCGCCCTCACCGTGGGCGGCGCCCGCGCCGGGGCACTGCTGGAGCGGCAGCTGACGCTCGGCCGCACCCGGGCCCACTCCGCCGCCCTCCAGGCACTCGGCTCCTCACGGTTCCACGCGGTCGCGGACGCCGTCGCCCTGCTCGCCTCCGAGGTACCGCTGGCCCCCGCCGGGGCGCCCGGCGCCGCCCTCGCGACGCACGCGGAGGTCGCCGAGCGCAGGCTGCTCGACGCGGTCACCGCGCTGCCGCTGACCCGCGCGGCCCACCCGTACAACGCGGAAGCCCTGGTCCACGGCCTCGCCACCGCCTCCGCCGGCGAGGCGCAGGACGCTCCCTGGCACCAGGTGCGGCACCTGCTGCGGCTCCACCGCTACGCCCAGGAGGTGCTGTATGCGAAAGACGGCACCGGCCCCGGTCGGCGGCTCACCGCCGCGGGCCGCACCCTCGACCGGCACCACGACGCCGCCGAGGCGGCCGCGGCCGCCGCCTCGGCGGCCCGCACGCCCCGCATCGCGCCTGCCACCGCGTACGCCCTCGGCGTGCTCCACGCCGACCAGCGCCACGAGGTCGAGGCCGCCCGCTTCGCCTTCCAGCGGACATGGCGGGAATCGCCTCCCGGACCGGACGGACCCCGGGACGAGCACGCGCTGGCCACGCCATGAGCACCGCCCCCGACGGCACCGTCCTCGCGGCCGGCTGCGTCCTGTGGCGCCGCTCCCCGCAGACGGCGGGAGGAATAGAGATCTGCCTGGTCCACCGCCCCAGGTACGACGACTGGTCGCACCCGAAGGGCAAGCTCAAGCAGGGCGAGCCGGCACTTGAGGGGGCCCTGCGCGAGGTCCGCGAGGAGACCGGACACCAGGGGGTGCCGGGCCCGGTCCTGCCGACGGTCCGCTATCTCGTCGCCGGCCGCCCCAAGCAGGTCAGCTACTGGGCCGCCGAAGCCCCCTCGCCGGGTGACTTCACCCCCGGCCACGAGGTCGACCGCATCGCCTGGCTGTCCCCGGACGCCGCCCGCCGCCGGATCACCGAGCCGCGCGACCGGACCCTCGTCGACGCCCTGCTGAAGGCCATCGACACCCGCTGACCAGGGATCGAGCACCGCGCCCCGCGCAGGAGCCGCGCAACCCCGGCACCGGGCCCCGGTCGCGCCACCGGGCCGGGCGTGCGAAGCCGCCGAGCCCGGCCCGCGACTGCCCGCCGGAGCCCGAGGTCACGCCCCGATAAAGGCGGAACTTCTTTGTCCGGCAGGGTTCACCTCCCGTTCACCACGCCCCGTCGGCCGCTTCACCTGATCTGCCTAATTTCGGGCTTACCCGGTGACCGGCAGAGTGCCGCGCCACCCACCCCGACACACGCCGCCGTAGAACGACGAAGGCAGACCGAGCCCCGTCCGCGACCCGGCGGCTTCTGGAAGGAACACCCGAAAGTGAAGCTTCAGCGCAAGAACGGGCTTCGCGCCACCGCGCTCGGCGCCCTCGCCGTGTCCGGCGCCCTGGTCCTCACGGCGTGTGGTTCGGACGACAACACCGGCGGCACCGGCGGCACCGGCGAGAAGACGAGTGCCGCGTCGAACATCAAGTGCGACGAGGCCAAGGGCCAACTGATGGCGTCCGGTTCCAGCGCGCAGAAGAACGCCATGGACCTGTGGGTCAAGAACTACATGGCCGCCTGCACCGGCGTCGAGGTCAACTACAAGTCCTCCTCCTCCGGTGAGGGCATCGTGGCCTTCAACCAGGGCACCGTCGGCTTCGCCGGGTCGGACTCGGCCCTGAAGCCCGATGAGGTCGCCGAGTCCAAGAAGGTCTGCAAGACCGGCCAGGGCATCAACCTGCCCATGGTCGGCGGTCCGGTCGCCATCGGCTACAACCTGCCCGGCGTCGACAGCCTCGTCCTGGACGCCCCGACCGTCGCCAAGATCTTCGACACGAAGATCAAGAAGTGGAACGACCCGGCGATCGCCAAGCTGAACCCGGGCGTCGAGCTCCCCGACACCACCATCCAGGCCTTCCACCGCTCCGAGGACTCCGGCACCACCCAGAACCTCGGCAAGTACCTCGGCAAGGCCGCCCCGAACGACTGGAAGTACGAGGCCGAGAAGAAGTGGCCCGCCCCGGGCG
The DNA here is from genome assembly GCF_030056615.1 of Streptomyces sp. HNM0645. Classification (NCBI taxonomy): domain Bacteria; kingdom Bacillati; phylum Actinomycetota; class Actinomycetes; order Kitasatosporales; family Streptomycetaceae; genus Streptomyces; species Streptomyces sp. HNM0645. The sequence continues at coordinate 55,892 of NZ_JASHLT010000035.1, forward strand.
GCCAGGCGGCCCAGGGCTCCTCCGGCGTCGCGGCCCAGGTCAAGCAGGTCCCGGGCGCCATCGGCTACTTCGAGCTGTCCTACGCCAAGTCGCAGGACATCCCGGCGGTCTCGATCGACACCGGCGCCTCCGCGCCGGCCGAGGCCACCTCCGAGAACGCGTCCAAGGCCATCGCCGCCGCCAAGATCAAGGGCACCGGCAAGGACCTGGCGCTCGACCTCGACTACACCACCAAGGCCGAGGGCGCCTACCCGATCGTCCTGGTGACCTACGAGGTCGTCTGCGACACGGGCAACAAGCCCGAGACGCTCGGCACGGTCAAGTCCTTCCTCAGCTACGCGGCCTCGGACGAGGGCCAGAAGATCCTCACCGACGCCGGCTACGCCCCGATTCCGACCGAGATCAACGCCAAGGTCCGCGAGACGGTCAACGGCCTCTCGTAACCGACCGGCGTCCGCGACGGCGACGGCCGGCCCCGAGAACCACTCCGGGCCGGCCTCCCCGCCGTCACCCTCCGGTGCACCGCCGCCAGGGGAACCGCGACCCGCGGGCCCTTCCCCCACCCAGACCGGAAAGATCATGGCTTCCACCACACCCACAGAGACACCACCGGTACCTCCGGCCGCCACCCGCCGCGCCGCGTCCACCGGCCGCGTGGGGGACAAGGTCTTCCTTGGCCTCTCCCGTGGATCGGGCATCCTGCTGCTCGCGATCATGGCGTCGATCGCCGTGTTCCTCGGCTACCGCGCGGCCCTGGCCATATCCAAGGACGAAGGCAACTTCCTCACCACCTTCGACTGGAACCCCGCGGGCGACCCGCCCGTCTTCGGCATCGCCGTCCTGCTCTTCGGCACCGTCGTCAGCTCGATCATCGCGATGGCCATCGCGGTCCCGATCGCCGTCGGCATCGCCCTCTTCATCTCCCACTACGCACCCCGCCGACTCGCCGCCCCGCTCGCCTACGTGGTCGACCTGCTGGCCGCCGTGCCGTCGATCATCTACGGCATCTGGGGAGCCCTCTTCCTCGTCCCCTACCTGGGGGGGCTGAACCTCTGGCTCGACGAGTACCTGGGCTGGACGTACGTCTTCGACAAGACCGAGGTCGGCGTCGCCCGCTCCCTCTTCACCGTCGGCATCCTGCTCGCGATCATGATCCTGCCGATCGTGACCAGCGTGAGCCGCGAGGTCTTCCTCCAGGTCCCGCGGATGAACGAGGAGGCCGCGCTCGCGCTCGGCGCCACCCGCTGGGAGGTCATCCGCATGTCGGTGCTCCCCTTCGGCCGCTCCGGCGTCATCTCCGCCTCGATGCTTGGCCTCGGCCGCGCGCTCGGCGAGACGATGGCCGTCGCCACGGTGCTCTCCCCGAGCTTCCTCATCTCGCTCCACGTCCTGGACCCGGGCGGCGGAACGTTCGCCCAGAACATCGCCGCGAAGTTCGACGAGGCCAACGAGTTCGGCCGGGACGCCCTGATCGCCTCCGGTCTGGTCCTCTTCGTGCTCACCCTGCTGGTCAACGGCGCCGCACGGCTGATCATCGCGCGCCGCAAGGAATACTCGGGGGCGAACGCCTGATGAGCCACGCAACCATCAAGGACACCCGCGCCACCGAGCCCACCCCCCGTCGGGGGAACACCCTGAGCCGCCGCGGACTGCCCCGCTGGGCCCAGCCCGCCTTCGCGGTCGTCTCCGTCGCCCTCGGCTGCGGCCTCGGCGTGGCCGCAGGCTGGGAGAGCCGCGTCCAGTGGGGCCTGGTCTCCGCCCTGCTGTTCGTCGCCATCTCCTACGCCACCACCTCGGCCGTCGAGAACCGCCGCCAGGCGAAGGACCGCCTCGCCACCAGCGTCGTCTGGGTGTGCTTCGTCCTCGCAGTGGTCCCGCTGTTCTCCCTGATCTGGGTCACGGTCAGCCGCGGTCTGAAGGCCCTCGACGGCTACTTCCTCACCCACTCGATGGCCGGCGTCCCCGGCTTCGAGCCCGGCGGCGGCGTGTACCACGCCCTGATCGGCACCCTGGAGCAGGTCGGTCTCGCGACCCTGATCTCCGTGCCCGTCGGCCTGCTGACCGCCGTCTACCTGGTGGAGTACGGCAAGGGCGGCCTGGCCAAGGCCGTGACCTTCTTCGTCGACGTCATGACCGGCATCCCGTCGATCGTCGCCGGCCTCTTCATCCTCTCGATCATGCTGCTGGCCGGCTGGGCCCCGTCCGGGTTCATGGGCTCACTCGCCCTGACCATCCTGATGATCCCGGTCGTCGTCCGGTCCACCGAGGAGATGCTCAAGCTCGTCCCGAACGAGCTGCGCGAGGCCTCCCTCGCCCTCGGCGTCCCGAAGTGGCGGACGATCACCAAGGTCGTCATCCCGACCGCCGTGGGCGGCATCTCGACCGGTGTGATGCTGGCCGTCGCCCGCATCGCGGGTGAGACCGCGCCGATCATGCTGCTCGTATTCGGCAGTCAGCTGATCAACACCAACCCCTTCGAAGGCGCCCAGTCCTCGCTCCCCTTCTACATCTGGGAGCAGTACCGGGTCGGCAGCGAGGCGTCGTACGACCGCGCCTGGGCAGCGGCCCTGGTGCTGATCGCCTTCGTCATGATCCTCAACCTGGTGGCCCGCGGCATCGCCCGCTGGAAGGCCCCGAAGACCGGCCGCTGAGCGCGCGGCGATTTGGAAGTGACTGAGTAATGGCCAAGCGAATCGACATCAGCGGACTGTCCGCCTTCTACGGCTCCCACAAGGCGATCGAGGACATCTCGATGACCGTGGAGCCCCGCTCGGTGACGGCCTTCATCGGCCCCTCCGGCTGCGGCAAGTCGACGTTCCTGCGCACCCTGAACCGCATGCACGAGGTCACCCCCGGCGGCCGGGTCGAGGGCAAGGTGATGCTGGACGACGAGAACCTGTACGGCAAGGACGTCGACCCCGTCGCGGTGCGGCGCACCGTCGGCATGGTGTTCCAGCGCCCCAACCCGTTCCCGACGATGTCGATCTTCGACAACGTCGCGGCCGGCCTGCGGCTGAACGGCTCGTACAGGAAGAACGAGCTCAACGACGTCGTCGAGCGCTCACTCAAGGGCGCCAACCTCTGGAACGAGGTCAAGGACCGCCTCAACAAGCCCGGCTCGGGCCTCTCCGGCGGTCAGCAGCAGCGTCTGTGCATCGCCCGCGCGATCGCCGTCGAGCCGGACGTCCTGCTGATGGACGAGCCCTGCTCGGCGCTCGACCCGATCTCCACGCTGGCGATCGAGGACCTGATCGGCGAGCTGAAGGAGCGCTTCACGATCGTCATCGTGACGCACAACATGCAGCAGGCGGCTCGCGTCTCCGACCGCACGGCGTTCTTCAACCTCTCGGCGGTCGGTCAGCCCGGCAAGCTCATCGAGATAGACGAGACGGAGCGGATCTTCTCCAACCCGTCCGTCCCGGCGACCGAGGACTACATCTCGGGCCGCTTCGGCTGAGCACCCCGTACTGCCCTGCGGTGCTGCATGGCGGTGCCACCGCAGGGCGAGCGGTCGGCCCCCTCTCATCCGAGCGGGGGCCGACGTCTTGCCGCCCCCGGTCTGCGGGGTCCGCCTTCCGTGCACGGGGGCGTCGCGCGTACGCCCACGGCCCAGCCCCTTCGCCACCGGAGGCGCACGCCCGGTGCGGGCCGCACACCACGCCCGGCCCGTCGGGCCCTCGGGACCAGGTCCGGGGGAGTTCGAAGACGGACACACACCGGCCGCGGCATGCAAACGCCGCGCCCCGGAACGGGGCGCGGCGCACGCGAGACGTCATGCCAGGGACGGCCTCGGCCCCACGCGGTGCTAGCCGAAGGCCAGGTTCACGATCCAGAAGCTCAGCGCGGCGACGAACGCCGCGGCCGGCATCGTGATGAACCACCCCATCACGATGTTCTTCGCGACGCCCCACCGCACCGCGTTCACCCGCTTCGTCGCCCCGACACCCATGATCGCCGAGGTGATCACATGCGTCGTGGAGATCGGCGCGTGGAAGAGGAACGCCGAGCCGAACATGATCGACGCACCGGTCGTCTCCGCCGCGAACCCCTGCGGCGGGTCCAGCTCGATGATCTTGCGGCCGAGGGTCCGCATGATGCGCCAGCCGCCCGCGTAGGTACCGAGCGACAGCATCACCGCACAGACGACCTTCACCCACACCGGGATGGGGTCGCCGTAGTCCTCGACATCGGCGATGACCAGCGCCATCACCACGATGCCCATGGTCTTCTGCGCGTCCTGGAGACCATGGCCGAGGGCCATGCCCGCCGCGGACACGGTCTGGGCGATACGGAAGCCTCGCTTCGCCTTCGCCGGGTTGGCCCGCCGGAAGATCCACATGATCGAGGTCATCACGAGGTAGCCGACGAGCAGACCGACCACGGGGGAGACGAACATCGGGATGACGACCTTGTCGAGCACCCCGCCCCAGATGACCTCGGTGCCTCCGGCCAGCGCCGCACCCACCATGCCGCCGAAGAGGGCGTGCGAGGACGACGAGGGCAGACCGAAGTACCAGGTGATCAGGTTCCAGATGATCGCGCCGACCAGCGCCGCGAACAGGATGCCCATGCCCCGGTCGCCCTTGGGCGTCTCGATCAGGCCCTCGCTGACGGTCTTGGCGACGCCGCTGCCGAGGAACGCGCCCGCGAGGTTCATCACCGCGGCCATCGCCAGGGCGGCGCGCGGTGTCAGGGCACGCGTCGACACGGAGGTGGCGATCGCGTTCGCCGAGTCGTGGAAGCCGTTGGTGTACGTGAAGAAGAGCGCGACCCCGATGGTCACGACCAGCGCGAAGGTGTCCACGTCCGCTCAGGACTCCTTGACCGCGATGGTCTCCACCGTGTTGGCCACGTGCTCGAACGCGTCCGCGGCCTCCTCGAGAACGTCGACGATCTGCTTGAGCTTGAGGACCTCGATGGCGTCGTACTTGCCGTTGAAGAGGTGGGCGAGGAGCTTGCGGTGGATCTGGTCCGCCTGGTTCTCCAGACGGTTCACCTCGATCCAGTACTCGGTGAGGTTGTCCATGGTCCGCAGGTGCGGCATGGCCTCCGCCGTCAGCTCGGCGGCCCGGGCCAGCACCTCGATCTGCTGCTCGACACCCTTCGGCAGCTCCTCGATGTTGTAGAGGACGACGAGATCGACGGCCTCCTCCATGAAGTCCATGATGTCGTCCAGCGACGACGCGAGGGAATAGATGTCCTCACGGTCGAAGGGCGTGATGAACGAGGAGTTCAGCTGGTGGAAGATCGCATGGGTGGCGTCGTCCCCGGCGTGCTCCGCTGCGCGCATCCGTTCCGCGATCTCGGCACGGGCGGGACCGTCCGCTCCGAGCAGTTCCATCAGGAGTTTCGAGCCCGTGACGATGTTGTCCGCGGACGCGGCGAACATGTCGTAGAAGCTCGTCTCCCTGGGGGTCAGACGAAATCGCACGTGGGGTCCTCGGGGTACTGGGTCTTCGGTCAGGCTGATGCTAGGCGCATCGTCCGGCCACGACTAACCGGCGTCCCCTCAGTGTCGCCCATGGAGAAGAGGGAGCAGCACGGGGCCCTGCCCGAACCGCCAGGGATCGGTACCATATACCCACGAGGGGTATACCGGACAGGTCTGCGGGAGGACCGATGACGACCACGGACACGACCGGCGGACTTCCGGTCGCAGCTCACGAGGAATCCAGCCACGACCAGGGCGTCCACGGCTACCACAAGCAGAAGGACGAGCACCTCAAGCGGCTGCGCCGGATCGAGGGCCAGATCCGCGGACTGCAGCGCATGGTCGACGAGGACACGTACTGCATCGACATACTCACGCAGGTCTCCGCCTCCACGAAGGCGCTGCAGTCCTTCGCACTGCAGCTGCTGGAAGAGCACTTGCGCCACTGCGTCGCCGACGCCGCACTCAAGGGCGGCGACGAGATCGACGCGAAGGTCGAGGAGGCGACGAAGGCGATCGCCCGCATGATGCGGACGTGACCCCCGCCCGCCGGGGGGCCGGTCTCGGCGGTCGCGCCGGCCGGCCTCACTCGCCGTCGGTCATGATGACGTGGACGTTGAGCACCTCGTCGATCCGGTCGGGGCTGAGCCGTTCCCCGTCCGCCGCCGAGGCCGCGATCATCAACTCACCGCACAACTCGATCTCGGCGAGGGCGACGTGGTCCTGGACTGTCGGCGTACTGGCGGGAGCCACGTGCATTCACCTCTTCCGGCCGGTGTCGGCTTCCTAGCGTAGGGAGCGGGATACACACCGCGCATGGCACGTCCGGACCATTTACCGACCCCCCGGTGCCTACATCCGGACGCGGCCGGCGTAGATGTCGCCCCGGCCGGGGAGGCGCACCACGACGGGGGCACCGAACTCGTACAGCAGGGTCGTGGAGGCCACGGCGACCGTTCTGCCCTGGTTCGCGAAGCTGAACTGGTGGCGCACCTTGCGCAGCCGCCCCTCGGAGTCGAGATAGGCGTCGAAGGGCACGGCGTCCTGGGCGAACCCCTTCGCCGCCGCGGCGAGCGCCCCCCGCGCGTGCGGGGACGCGGCCCTCGCGGCGTGCGCGAGGTCCGTGGTGCCGCGGTAGTGGGTGACCCGCACCCCCGCCAGATCCTCGTGCCCGACGACGGTCGCACTCCGCGCCCCGCGCAGCAACTCGGCCGCGGCGGCCGGGTCGGTCGCACCGCCGGTGACGAGATTGCCGTCCGTCAGCGTGGTCGTGTCCACCCTCACCCATTTGTCCGGCGGCACCCCGGCACCTCGGTCCTTCATGTACAGGGCACCGGGAGCGAGCAGCTCGGTGATCGGCTGATGACCGCTGGATCCGGCCGGGTCGTTGGGGAGGACCACGCGGAGCCGGCCCATGGCACGCCGGAAGTCGTACCCACCCTCGCCGCGGATGGTGACCCGGGTCCCGCCGGCGACCGTCTCCATGGCGGTGCGGGCCTTCGCCGTACCGGCCTCGGCCAGTACGTCGGCGGCCTTCCTGACACTGAGGAGGGGATCCGCACCGGCTCGGGCGTCGGCGACGGCGTCCCCGCCGCCCGAGCAGCCCGCGGTCCCGGTCACGCCCATCACGGCGGCAGCGGCACATGCGCCGCGCCTGAGCCAGTGCTGCTGCACCACCATCGCCTGTCAACCCCCAACACGCTCGCCGCTGTCCCGCATAACGACCGGTACCGTGGAAGGGTGCGCACGTCCGCCCACCACACCACGACCGTCGAACGGGGTTCGTTCGCGCTGGCCCGCTGCTCCTGCGGCTGGACGGGACCCGCCCGTCGCTCCCGGGAACGCGCCCGCATCGACGCGAGGGGGCATGAGACGCCGACGCCCACCGGGGCCTGAGAAGCACTCGGCCCGCCCGGCACCCCCAACCGCCCGGAGACCGGGGGCGATCGACCGGAACGCCCGGACGGAACCGGTCCCGCCGGTCGGTAAGGCCGCGATCGTCGCTCGTGCGGGAGGTCGGGAACCGGCGGGCGCGCCGAGCAGACGGGAACCGGGCGGCCGGCGGGCCGAGAGTTCGGAGACGGTCGGGAACCGGCGGGCGCGCCTGGCAAGTCAGGGGGATCCGGGGCCGGGGGCCGGGCGAGCGCGCCGGAGGGGCCCCGTCCGGCTACGCCGCCAGGTCGTTGCGCCCGGGCCGGACGGCGGGCTCCGGAATGTCGAGCAGCTCGTGCTGCTGGTCCTGCGTCACCGCCCGGCGCGACCGCACGAGTCGGCCCGCGACACCCGAACGGGAGACCGCCGACACCAGCGGGGTGAGCAGGGCCTGCGCCGGCGGGGCGAGGAGCAGCACCACGGCCGTGCCGAGCGCGAACCCGCCGACGACGTCGGTCGGGTAGTGGACGCCCATGTACACCCGGCAGAAGCCCTCGGCGAGAGCGAGGCCGATCGCCGCGAACCCGAAGCGGCGGTTCGCGACGAACACCCCGACGCCGATGGCCATCGCCATCGTGGAGTGGTCGCTGACGAAGGAGAAGTCGGTCTTGCCGGCGACCAGGACCTCGAGCCCCTGATGGTCCAGGAACGGTCTCGGCCGTTCCACGAACCCGCGGATCGGCACATTGACCAGCAGGGCTAGGCCGGCGGCCAGGGGTGCCCAGACCAGCGCGGCGACCCCGGCGACCGAGTCCTCGGCCGTGCCCCGTCGGCGCACGCTCCACCAGCACCACAGCGCCACGAGGACGAGGGCGAGCATGATGCCGTACTCGCCGACGAATCCCATGACGCGGTCGAACCACGGCGGAGCCGACCGGGCCAGTCCGTTGATGTCGTAGAGCAGGCCGACATCCGGATTCACGCCGTCGAGTGCGAGTCCAGCCATCTGCTGCGGCCCCTTGCCTGTGTGTCGAAAGCCACGGCGCACGCCCGTGTGCGCCGCATTCCGTGAGACCCCCGTGGTCGGTGCGGTGTGTACGTACTGCTCCGGTCCAGGGAACGACCCGCTCCGCGCGTACGTTCCACTCTCCACGAAACGATCACCATGACGTTATCGAAGAGTGATGCGCCGTCGCAGTCCGGTCCGGGGCTCGGCGGAGAACTCCGGCCAGGGACGACGCACCGTCAGCCAGCCGTCAGGCGGCGGGCCGTGGCGGAGTCGGCAGCGCCTCGGCACCGTCCTTGGTCACCCGCGTCGCACCGAAGTAGTCCGGGGTGTCGATCTTGTCGAAACGGATCACCGCCCCGGTGTACGGAGCGTTGATCATATAGCCCCCGCCGACGTACAGCCCGACGTGCCTGATGGCCCGTGAGTCGGTCAGGTCGTCGGAGAAGAACACCAGGTCCCCGGGGAGCAGTTCGTCCCTCGACGGATGCGGCCCCGCGTTGTACTGGTCGTTGGCCACGCGCGGCAGCTCGATCCCGACGGTGCGGTACGCGGCCTGCGTCAGGCCGGAGCAGTCGAACCGGCCCCCCTGCTCCGGCGTCCCGTTCCCGCCCCAGAGGTACTTCGTGCCGAGCTTCTGCTGCGCGAAGTAGATGGCCCCGGCCGCCTGCCGCGACGGCTCCACCCGCCCCACCGGCCTGGCGAAGCTCTTCTCCAGCGTCCGGATGACCTTCACGTAGTTCCGGGTCTCCTTGTACGGCGGGACACCGCCGTACTTGATCACGGCGTACGCGCCCGCGTTGTACGCGGCGAGCATGTTGTCCGTCGGGTCGCCGGGCGCCTTCTTCACGTACCCCGCGAGCTTGCAGTCGTACGAGGCCGCCGACGGAATGGCGTCCGCCGGGTCCCACACGTCGCGGTCGCCGTCACCGTCCCCGTCGACGCCGTGCGCCGCCCAGGTGCCGGGGATGAACTGGGCGATGCCCTGTGCGGCGGCATGGCTCTGGGCCCGCGGGTTCCAGCCGGACTCCTGGTACAGCTGCGCGGCGAGCAGCGCCGGGTTGATGGCCGGGCACAGGTTGCCCCACTTCTGCACCAGCGGCTGGTACAGGGCCGGCACGGCTCCCTTGGCCAGCGCCACGGCCCCCTTCGCGCCGCCCCCGAGCCCGGCGGCCGCGGAGAAGGTCCCGACGACGAGCAGGGCGAGGAAGCTCAGACAGAGCCCGAAGGCCCCGCCCGCGACGAGCCACGCCTTACGCACCGTCAATCACCCTCCGCCGCACGGCAGTCCACCGCTCGTCAGTGTAGGTGGGGAGGACCCGGTTCAGGGGGCGCACAAGGGGGTCGGTGAAGCACGGTGCGGCGGGCTCCGGCCGGAGGGCCCGCCCGAGCGGACCGAGGAGGTGGGCGGCCGGGCGGAGGGTGAGCCGGGGCTGTTCCGGACGGTTACCCGCAGGTAACGTGTGGCTCGCACACATGTCTGCGAGAGGCGGCCCGTCATGGGGGAACACCAGGCGTTCTACGAGCGGATCTCCGAGAACCGCTTCGCGCCGACCGAGCACACCCGCGGCCCCTGGGACGCCGGATCGCAGCACGCCGGCCCGCCGGCGGCGCTGCTCGGCCGCGCCATGGAGGAGCGGCCGGGCGCACGCACCGACATGCGGCTCGCGCGCATGACGTACGAGATCGTCCGCCCCGTTCCGATCCGGCCGCTGGAGATCACCACGACCGTTCTGCGAACCGGGCGCAGCGTGGAGATCGTCGAGTCGGCACTCGCGCCCGAGGACGGGACGCCGGTGATGTTCGCCCGCGGTCTGCGCGTCCGCACGCTCGCCGAGCCGGGACCGGCGGTTGCCGAGGGACCTCAGGTACCGTCCCCCGGGGGGACCGCCGAGACGCCCTTCTTCGGCGTGCCGTGGGACGTCGGCTACCACACGTCCATGGAGACCCGGTTCACCGAGGGGACCTTCCGGGAGCAGGGCCCCGGAACCTGCTGGATGCGGATGAGGATGCCGCTCGTCGCGGGCGAGGAGATCCGCCCGCTGGACCGCGTCCTGGTCGCCGCCGACTCCGGCAACGGCATCAGCAACGTCCTCGACTTCGAGCGCCACGTGTTCGTCAACGCCGATCTGACGGTCCATCTGCACCGGTACCCGGTCGGCGAATGGGCCTGCGTCGAGGCCCGCACGAGCGTCGACCCGGCCGGCATCGGGCTGGCGGACGCCCGGCTGCACGACGAGAAGGGCCCGATCGGCCGCAGCGCCCAAAGCCTCTTCGTCGCCCCTCGCTGAGGCCGACCACCGGGACACGACGGCACGGTCAGGCCCCGACCGACCCCGGAAATATGGCCCGGACCTGCCATGGTTACGCTGTGTCACGCAGCCGGGAAGGCTGTGCACCATCCCGCCGTTCGACCGACGGCGGGACGACCAGCACCAGGAGCAACAAGTGCAGAACCTTCAGAACGCGGGGACGGGCGTCAAGACGGCGGGCCGCAATGGCGACGCCGGGGGAACCATCGCCGCCGTGACCGTCATCGCCCTCATCGCCGTGGCCATCGGGCTGCTCGGCTACATGGTCGCCAACCGCTGACCGACCCCCACACACGGGGCGGCGCCGCACTCCGGCGCCGCCCCGCGCCCATGCCCCAAGTCAGCCGCTCCCGTCGCGCACCGGCGAGCACCCCGGCGCCGGATTCACACCTTGGGTGCCACAACGACAGTCATTGCCCGAAGTCACGCTCCGTGATACACAGAGTGACGAAACGTGTCCTCACGCTCGACCCGGCCGCACGAGCCACCGCAGGTCAGAGCGGCCGGACGGGCATCCGTGCGCGGATCGTGCAAAGAGAGCCGCCAAGTCGGCGCACGCGGACGGTTTCATCAGCGAAGATAGAGCGATGGCCTGTGCCGTGGGGCAGGGGCGGACAACTACCCAACAGGGGCGGTGAGTTATATGTACCTGGCGGCTGAGAAGGGCGACATCACCACCATCATCGGCGGAATCGCTCCGAACTGGGGGCCTTTCGGCAGCCTCGGGAACGAGGCACGCGTGATGATCGAGGTCGTGATGGCCGTCGCCATCCTGCTCTGCCTGGGCATCGCGATCTGGGGAGCGGCGAAGCAGCGCATCGGCGCCACGGCCCTCCGCGACACGTTCAGCGCGGAACAGGGCAAGGGCCTGATCGTCGCCGGCCTGACCGGCGTCTTCATCATCGGGTCGCTGGGGACCCTGTTCACCATCGTGTACGGAATGGCCGTCTGACCCTCCGCACCGCATCGCCCGTTCCCGACACCACCCGTCCGTCGCGCCCACCGGCAGAGGTTGCGTCCCCCTGATGTCGAGTCACCACACCCCGCCCGTACGGAGAACAGCAGGGCTACCGTCGTACTACGGCACGGCAAGGCACACGGCTGAGGGGGAGCACGCGGCATGAGCTACGACGACGAGACCGACGGCTTCGACAGCGGCGCCGGCGGCACGGGCCAGACCCGCACCCGCCTCCCCGAGGGCGGCACCGGCGACGTCTACGGCGGCGCCCGCCGACCCACCCGCAACTCCCGCTCCCTCGTCACGGTCGTCGGCGTGGTAGTCCTCCTCGTCGCCGCCATCGCCTTCGCCAACCGCGGCGACGGCACGGACACCCCCAGAACCACCGACACGGCCAAGGGCACGGCCCCGACGGCGGCGACGGGCATCCGCCCGGTCGCGGGCAGGCACGCGGGCATCCCCGCGGGGTACGCGAGGGACGAACAGGGGGCACAGAGCGCGGCGGCGAACTACGCGGTGGCGCTCGGTTCCGCCGACATGTTCGACAAAGCGAAGCGCGACCAGGTCCTGCAGAGCATCATCGCGCCTGCCTCCGTCAGCACCTTCAGGAAGACGCTCGATCAGGCCTACTCACCCAACTTCTTCAAGAACGTCGGCCTGAACGAGGACGGATCGACTCCTCAGGGATTCACCTTCATCTCGCGAACCTCCCCCATCGGGACCAGAGCCATCGAGTTCACCGGCGACAAGGCCTCGGTCCAGGTTTGGTGCACCGGTCTGATCGGCCTCGCGGGCGAGGGTTCCAGGAATCCGGTCACGGACAGCTGGTTCACGATCTCCATGGAACTGGCATGGATCGGCAACGACTGGAAGACCGTCACCCACACCCAGAAGGACGGTCCCGCACCGATCGGTGGGGATACCAGGGCCTCCAGCGCGGACGAAATCGCTGACGCCGTGAACGGGTACGGAGGGTTTACATATGCCCGCTAGTTGGATCCGACATGCCGGAGCCGTGGCCACGCTACTCGCGGCAGTCCAGGCATCCGTGCTCGCACAGGCCTCGCAGGCGTCCGCTGCCCCCACGCCGTCGCCCAGCCCGAGCGGCAGCAACAACCCGTGCGATCTGATCCATGGCCCCGCCCGCGACTACTGCGAAACCGGCGAATCCGGCGGAGCCGCCCGCCGCGCCCCCTCGCTCGACGACCCCGCCGGCGCCCTCGACCCCCTCTCCTCCCTCGCCCGCGGCTGCGCCGACGCCGCGGCCTGGGTCGTGGACACCCTCTCCAAGGCCGTGAAGTCCACCGCCGAAGTGGACTTCACCAACACGACCTTCCTCGGCCAGTACGCCGTGGTCTTCGCCGCCGCCACCTTCCTCACCCTCCTCCTCTGGCTGCTGGCGGTCGCCAAGCGCGCCGTCCGCGGCGTCCCACTCACCACCGCGGTCTCCGAGGCCATCGGCTTCCTCTGGCTCACGGTCCTCGCCTCCGCCTTCACCCCGCTGATCCTCTACACACTCGTGTCCGCTACCGACTCGATCACCGACGTGATCGCCCAGGGCACCGGCGGCCAGACCGACGTCTTCTTCGGCAGCTTCAAGGAGGCGCTGCAGAAGGGCGACGACATCGGCGGCGGGCCGATCATGCTGATCGTCGTGTCGCTGGTGACCATCGTCGCCGCCGGCATCCTCTACCTGGAGCTGTTCCTCCGCGCCGTCCTCCTGTACGTCGGCGCCCTGCTCGGCGTCGTCGTGTACTCGGGGCTCGTGGACAAGAACATGTGGGGCCACGTCCGCCGCTGGGCCGGGATCATGATCGCGGTGATCCTCGTCAAACCGGTCATCGTCATCGTGCTCGGCCTCGCCGGAGCCCTCTCCGCCGACGACGGTCCGAACTCCTTCTCCGCCGTCGTCACGGGACTCGCCATCATCCTGCTCGCGATCTTCGCGTCCGCGATGATCTACCGTTTCGTTCCCGGGTTCGGCGACGAGATCGCCGCGTCCCGCAACAACCGACTCCAGAACAGCGCCGAGAACAAGGCCGCCGCCGTCATCAGTTCACCCGCCGCCCTCGTCTCGCAGGGCATCAAGACCCACAGCAGCCGCACCCACCAGCAGGGCGGGGGCGGCTCGGGAGGCGGCAGCGCCCCGAGCCCGGTCGCCGGCGGAGTCGCCGCCCACAGCGCACGCGGGGCCGGAACGGGTGCTGCGGGCGGGGGCGGCGGATCCGTCCCCTCCGCCGCGCCTCCGCCCCGTAGCGGAGGCCCGGGCAGCACCCCGCACAGCCACCGCAGGAACTCCGGCAGCACCACCGGCACGAGCACAGGAAGCACAGGAGGTGGAGGGCGTTGACGACGCAGTCCCCGGCCATCGCGCCCCGCCGCACGTATCTCATCGGCCGGGCCCGGCCGAACGCGATCATCGGCAAGAACCGCGAGACGGGCGAGATCGTCCTGATCATCGCCGGCGCGTTCCTCGGCATGATGAGCGGACTGCTGGTGCCCGTCCTGTCCCTGCGCATCGTGCTGCTCACGGGCTTCCCGCTGCTCGCGCTGGCCGCCGTGTACGTGCCGTACAAGCAGCGCACCTTCTACCGCTGGTACGAGATCAACCGCAGCTACAAACGCACCCTGCGCCAGGGCACCGTCTACCGCTCCGGCGCCATGGAGGCCGGCACCCGCGTCGACGGCCGCGAGGTCGAGATCGGCCCCCCGCCCGGCATCGGCCGCATCAACTGGCTCGCCGCCCCGTTCGGCCCGGACGAGATCGCCGTACTGCTCCACGCCGACCGGCGCACCGTCACCGCCGCCATCGAGATCGAGGGCCCCGGCGTCGGCCTGCGCGACAGCGAGGACCAGGAAGCCCTGGTGGACCGTTTCGGCACGCTGCTGAAGCACGTCGCCAACGGCGACGGCTTCGTGACGCGCCTTCAGATGCTCGCGCGCACCCTGCCCGCCGACCCCGACGCCCACGCCAAGGACGTCGCCCAACGCGGCGACGCGGGCTCCCCCGCCTGGCTCCAGCAGTCCTACGACCAGCTCCAGTCGATGGTCTCCACCTCCAGCGAGCAACACCGCGCCTACCTCGTCGCCTGCATGCACTACACCCGGGAGCTGGCCGCCGAGGCGCACGCCATGGCCCGCGCCGCCCGTCAGGCCACCGGCGCCAAGCGCCTCGACAAGGACGCCGGCCTCGCCGTCGTCATGGCGCGCGAACTGACCGACATCTGCGCCCGCCTCGCCGAGGCCGACATCCGTGTCCGCCAGCCGCTCGGCCAGGCCCGGCTCGCCTCCCTCGTGCACTCCATGTACGACCCGGACCACCCCATCGACCACATCCAGGCCATGACCAAGCGCAACGCCTGGCCCGCCGAACTCGACGCGATGGAACCCACCTACCTCCAGGCCAAGACCCGCGAGTCCGCCACCCGTGCCCCCTGGTGCCACGCCACGGCCTGGGTGAAGGAGTGGCCGATGACACCGGTCGGCGTCAACTTCCTCGCCCCGCTGCTCGTCCACACACCGGATGTGATCCGCACCGTGGCCGTCTGCATGGACCTCGAACCCACGGAGGTCGCCATCGAGCGCATGCTCACCGAGAAGACCAACGACGAGGCCGAGGCCAGTCGCGCCGCCAAGATGAACCGCACCGTCGACCCCCGCGACATCGCCGCACACGGCCGACTCGACCAGCGGGGTGAAGATCTCGCCAGCGGCGCGGCAGGCGTCAATCTCGTCGGGTACATCACTGTGTCGTCGCGTACGCCCGAAGCCCTGGCCAGGGACAAGCGCACGATCAGGGCCTCGGCGGGCAAGTCGTACCTGAAGCTGGAGTGGTGCGACCGCGAGCACCACCGGGCCTTTGTGAACACGCTGCCGTTCGCCACCGGCATCCGCCGATAGCGGCTGACACGCACCGACACGCGCCGATAGGGGCCCTCATCCGATGCGAGACCCGCTGTCCGTCCTCACCGAGTCCTTCACGTCCTTCCTCTTCGGGAAGGTCGAGACGACCCGCTCGCCCGTACGTACCTCCACCGGCCAGGCGCAGGCCGTCTATCTGCCGACCGCCGCGCCCGGCCTCGGGGACTCGGGCGTGATCATCGGCCGCGAGGTGTACAGCGGCAAGGGCTACGTCTACGACCCGTTCCAGCTGTACGGACAGCAGCTCCCCGCCCCCCACTGGCTGGTCCTCGGCGAGTCCGGCAACGGCAAGTCGGCGCTGGAGAAGACCTACGTCCTGCGCCAGCTCCGCTTCCGCGACCGCCAGGTCGTCGTCCTCGACGCCCAGGGCGAGGACGGCGTCGGCGAATGGAACCTCATCGCCCAGGAGCTGGGAATAACTCCCATCCGGCTCGACCCGATGGCCGCCCTGGACGACGGTATCCGGCTCAACCCGCTCGACCCGTCGATCACCACCACCGGACAGCTCGCGCTGCTGCGCACCATCATCGAGGTCGCCATGGGTCACGGTCTCGACGAACGTGCGGGCTTCGCGCTCAAGGTGGCGCACGCGTACGTCAACGAGACCATCACGGACCGGCAGCCGGTGCTCACCGACATCGTCGAGCAACTCCGCCACCCGGAGCCCGAGTCCGCGGCGGCGATGAACGTCGACATCGACGACGTACGGGCGTGGGGCCTGGACGTGGCCCTGGTCCTCGACCGGCTCGTCGACGGTGACCTGCGCGGCATGTTCGACGGCCCGACGACCGTCGGCATCGATCTGGACGCCCCGCTCATCGTCTTCGACCTGTCGCACATCGACCGCAACTCCATCGCCATGCCGATCCTCATGGCGATCGTCGGCGTATGGCTGGAGCACACCTGGATCCGCCCCGACCGGAAGAAGCGCATCTTCCTCGTCGAGGAGGCCTGGCACATCATCAACAGCCCCTTCGTCGCCCAGCTCTTCCAGCGGCTGCTGAAGTTCGGCCGGCGGCTCGGCCTGTCCTTCGTCGCGGTCGTTCACCACCTCAGCGACGTGGTCGACGGCGCCGCGGCCCGGGAGGCCGCCGCCATCCTCAAGATGGCCTCGACCCGCACGATCTACGCCCAGAAGGCGGACGAGGCCCGGGCCACGGGCAGAGTGCTCGGACTGCCCCGGTGGGCGGTGGAGATCATTCCCACCCTCACCCCCGGCATCGCGGTCTGGGACGTCAACGGCAACGTCCAGGTCGTCAAACACCTGGTGACGGAGGCCGAACTCCCCCTGGTCTACACGGACCGGGCGATGACGGAGTCCTCGCTCCCCGAGGACGTACGCGCCGCGGAACAGGAGACGGAGCAGCGCGCCGCCTTCATCGAACGGCAGCAGCGGCGGCTGGACTCCTCCGAGTCGACGGTGGCCTGACCGATGGCGCGGGACCCGCGACACGGCGCAGGGCGCCGGCAACCGCACGAGGAACGAGGTGTCCCGGACGGCCTGCTCGTGGGCGTCCTCGGCTTCCTCCTCGGGCTGACCCTGCTGGTCTGGACGGCGACAGGCCTCGCGGGCCTCTTCGCACACGGGTCCTGGCCGGACGGCGTGACGTTCACGAACACCCCGCTCGCCATACGCAGCCTGGTGTCCGAGCCCCATGACCTGCCCGCGGCCTGGCCCGCCACGCCGCCCGCCCGGCTGTCCGGCTACGGGCTGTTCTGGGGGCTGCTCATCGGCCAGTTGATGACACTGGTCGTGCTGACGGTCTTCGTCCTCGGCACGCTGGCCCGGTGGCGCGCGGTCCGCTCGCGCCGCAAGGGGGGCGGGGAGGCGGACAGGGGCGGCCCGGCCGAGGCGGTACCGGTGACGGTCCCGAGCCGGCCGGATTCCCGTCCGACCGCGACGGTCGCCGAGGACACTCCGGTGCCCGCAGGGGCTGCGACCGGGGGCGGTACGACCCTCCGGACCGAAGCGGCACCCCCCGCCCAACCCGCGCACGCCTCAGTTCCGGTCGAGCACGCCGCCGCGGCACCCGCCGAGCCCTCCGTGTCCGCCGTCCTGCCCCCACCAGAACCGGCCGGTGTCCCGGGCCCCCGGCGCCCGCACGTCCTCTACGGAGGCCCCTCCGTCCGGCGTCCCTCGGTCGTCCAGGCGATCCGGGACGCCGCCGGCCCCGCGCTCGTCGTCACGTCCGATCCGACCGTCTGGTCGGAGACCAAGGACGCCAGGGCCAAACTCGGCCCTGCCCTCGTCTACGATCCGGGCCATCTCTGCGACACGCCCGCCCGGCTCCACTGGTCCCCGACGGCCGGCTGTGAGGATCCGGCGACGGCGGCGAGCCGGGCGGCGGCCCTCTTCGCTCCCCTACGGCCCCGCTCCCGTCTGGACGAGGCCGTCGCGGACACTGCCGAAACGCTCCTGCGCTGCTGGCTGCACGCCGCCGCCGTGGACGGGCGCCCCTTCAAACAGGTCCACCGCTGGGCCCAGGGCAGTGGCGCCCACGAGCCGGTACGCATCCTCCGCACCCACCAGAAGGCAGCCTCCGGCCTCGCCGGCCTGCTCGAGTCGGCGCTCACCGCGCACAATGAACGCCGTGAGATCGCCCAGGAACTGACGGCCCGTACGCTGTCCGCCCTCTCCTCCGTCCACATCCGCGAGGTCTGCACCTCGAACCGAGCAGATTCGCTCACGTTGGAATCATTTGTGGACGAGGGGGGCACGCTCTATGTGGTGGGTGAATCGATCGAGGACCCGCGCACCCGACCGGGGGCCATGCCGCTCCTCACCGCACTCGCCTCAAGCGTGGTCGAGCACGGCCGCCGCATGGCCGCACGGTCATCCGACGGTCGGCTCGACCCACCACTCGCTCTCGTCCTGGACGACATCGCCGCCGTCGCCCCGCTACCGCTCCTCCCGGAGCTGCTGGCCACGGGCCCGGTGCTGGGCATGCCGACTCTCGCGCTGCTGCGTTCCCGCGAACAGGGCCGTGCCCGCTGGCCGCAGCCGCTGACGGCACCCGACGCGGGGCGCAGCCCGAGCGCTCACCAGCCCGGGTAGGGACAGGGAAACCGGTGCCGCGTCAGGCAGGGTTCCCCGTCGTGACGGGGCGGACGTCGGCTGAGGCCGCTACTGGGCCCGGCGGAGTTCGTACTCGAACTCCCTGGCCGAGGGATCGGACGGCACCGGAACGGAGTCGCCGCTCGGCACGAACCCGAACCGCCGGTAGAAGGCCGCCGCCCGGCCGTTGCTCTCGTGCACATACAGCCGGACCCGCTCGACCGACGGCTCCGTCAGCGCCCACGACCACTCGACGGCAGCCCGCAACAGCAGTTCCGTGACACCGGTTCCCCGAGCCTCCGGCCGTACGAACACCCCCACGAGATGCGTCTGGTCCACTTTGGCCGCCTCCCCGAACCGCACTTCGTCCGCCGGGCCCTCGACCATCACGGTCACGGTGCCGACCCAGCGCCCTTCGGAGTCCTCCGCGATGAACTGGCGGAAGCCCACCCCTGCCGCGGCGGTGTCGGTACGGTCCTGCCAGTACGTCGAGGGTCTGCCCACGGCGTGCTCGTAGGTTTCCAGGAAGGCGATCGGTGCCGCCGGGTCCTGAAGGGCGGCCAGCCGGATTTCCCGGGCCTGCTCCCACTCGCCGGCTCGTACGGCGCGAATGATGTGGTCCATGCTCCGATCCTCGCGGGGACGACGGCGGTACGCCAAGGCGATTTCGCCGCCTCGGAGGTCTGACCGGCCCGGCCGCGGTGGAGAAAGGAACCCTCGACCATCGAAGTCCGGAAACGGAGCGGAATGCCCCCCAGAACGCAAAAAAGCCTCAACCCCCGAGTTTCCACTCGGGGGTTGAGGCCCAAAATTTGTTCGGCGGTGTCCTACTCTCCCACAGGGTCCCCCCTGCAGTACCATCGGCGCTGAAAGGCTTAGCTTCCGGGTTCGGAATGTAACCGGGCGTTTCCCTAACGCTATGACCACCGAAACACTATGAAGATGTCGAACCCGGCCGACCACACAGTGGTCTCGGCATGTTCGTTACTTCAGAACTAACACAGTGGACGCGAGCAACTGAGGACAAGCCCTCGGCCTATTAGTACCGGTCAACTCCACCAGTCACCTGGCTTCCATATCCGGCCTATCAACCCAGTCGTCTACTGGGAGCCTTACCCCATCAAGTGGGTGGGAGTCCTCATCTCGAAGCAGGCTTCCCGCTTAGATGCTTTCAGCGGTTATCCCTCCCGAACGTAGCCAACCAGCCATGCCCTTGGCAGGACAACTGGCACACCAGAGGTTCGTCCGTCCCGGTCCTCTCGTACTAGGGACAGCCCTTCTCAAGACTCCTACGCGCACAGCGGATAGGGACCGAACTGTCTCACGACGTTCTAAACCCAGCTCGCGTACCGCTTTAATGGGCGAACAGCCCAACCCTTGGGACCGACTCCAGCCCCAGGATGCGACGAGCCGACATCGAGGTGCCAAACCATCCCGTCGATATGGACTCTTGGGGAAGATCAGCCTGTTATCCCCGGGGTACCTTTTATCCGTTGAGCGACGGCGCTTCCACAAGCCACCGCCGGATCACTAGTCCCGACTTTCGTCCCTGCTCGACCCGTCGGTCTCACAGTCAAGCTCCCTTGTGCACTTACACTCAACACCTGATTGCCAACCAGGCTGAGGGAACCTTTGGGCGCCTCCGTTACCCTTTGGGAGGCAACCGCCCCAGTTAAACTACCCATCAGACACTGTCCCTGATCCGGATCACGGACCCAGGTTAGACATCCAGCACGACCAGAGTGGTATTTCAACGACGACTCCACCTGAACTGGCGTCCAAGCTTCACAGTCTCCCACCTATCCTACACAAGCCGAACCGAACACCAATATCAAACTGTAGTAAAGGTCCCGGGGTCTTTCCGTCCTGCTGCGCGAAACGAGCATCTTTACTCGTAGTGCAATTTCACCGGGCCTATGGTTGAGACAGTCGAGAAGTCGTTACGCCATTCGTGCAGGTCGGAACTTACCCGACAAGGAATTTCGCTACCTTAGGATGGTTATAGTTACCACCGCCGTTTACTGGCGCTTAAGTTCTCAGCTTCGCCCCACCGAAATGGAGCTAACCGGTCCCCTTAACGTTCCAGCACCGGGCAGGCGTCAGTCCGTATACATCGCCTTACGGCTTCGCACGGACCTGTGTTTTTAGTAAACAGTCGCTTCTCGCTGGTCTCTGCGGCCACCCCCAGCTCAAGGAGTAAATCCCATCACCAGGCGTGGCCCCCCTTCTCCCGAAGTTACGGGGGCATTTTGCCGAGTTCCTTAACCATAGTTCACCCGAACGCCTCGGTATTCTCTACCTGACCACCTGAGTCGGTTTAGGGTACGGGCCGCCATGAAACTCGCTAGAGGCTTTTCTCGACAGCATAGGATCATCCACTTCACCACAATCGGCTCGGCATCAGGTCTCANCCCGAACGCCTCGGTATTCTCTACCTGACCACCTGAGTCGGTTTAGGGTACGGGCCGCCATGAAACTCGCTAGAGGCTTTTCTCGACAGCATAGGATCATCCACTTCACCACAATCGGCTCGGCATCAGGTCTCAGACTACGTGTCACGCGGATTTGCCTACGTGACGTCCTACACCCTTACCCCGGGACAACCACCGCCCGGGCTGGACTACCTTCCTGCGTCACCCCATCGCTTACCTACTACCACCTTGGGTCAGCGGCTCCACCACTCCGACCTCGTCCGAAGACTCAGCCGGCGGCTTCACGGCCTTAGCATTAATGGGCTCGATATTGGGCGTTTCAAAGCGGGTACCGGAATATCAACCGGTTGTCCATCGACTACGCCTGTCGGCCTCGCCTTAGGTCCCGACTTACCCTGGGCAGATCAGCTTGACCCAGGAACCCTTAGTCAATCGGCGCACACGTTTCCCACGTGTNGATCCCCGTTGGGGGTACATATCGCAATGACACGACTTCGGCGGTACGCTTGAGCCCCGCTACATAGTCGGCGCGGAATCACTTGACCAGTGAGCTATTACGCACTCTTTCAAGGGTGGCTGCTTCTAAGCCAACCTCCTGGTTGTCTCTGCGCCTCCACATCCTTTCCCACTTAGCGTACGCTTAGGGGCCTTAGTCGATGCTCTGGGCTGTTTCCCTCTCGACCATGGAGCTTATCCCCCACAGTCTCACTGCCGCGCTCTCACTTACCGGCATTCGGAGTTTGGCTAAGGTCAGTAACCCGGTAGGGCCCATCGCCTATCCAGTGCTCTACCTCCGGCAAGAAACACACGACGCTGCACCTAAATGCATTTCGG
>NZ_JASHLT010000036.1:0-75427 GCF_030056615.1 Streptomyces sp. HNM0645
CCAGAGCGCCAACCAGATCCAGGTCCTCACCGTCGAGGACCCCGCCGCCGGACGCGACGAGATGTACTGCTTCGAGGCCAACTCCACCAGCGGCCACCTCACCCTCGAACTCCCCCGCGTGTTCGCCATCGGCACCGGCGACCACCCCGTCAGCGCGGACCTCACCGCCAACGGCGAGACCACCACCGTCACCATCCCCGAAGACGGCTTCGAATCCGTCGGCGAAGGCACCGTCGGCGGACCCCGGTCCGTCCTCGTCGAACTCCGCGTCACCGGCTGACGTCCGATCCACGTGCTGAAGGATTCCATCGTGTCTGCAAGTCGCATCCGCGCCGCCGTCGTGGCGGGCACCGTCACGGCCCTGACGGCCGGCAGTGTCCTCTCCGCCACGCCCGTCCACGCCGTCGCCGGCACCCCTGCCGCGGGCAACGCCTACGCGTTCACCGCGAAGATCGAGATCGGTGACAGCGAGGACACCAAGCGTGCGTGCTCCGGTGTGCTGGTGAACCCCCGCTGGGTCGTCACCGCCGCCTCCTGCTTCACCGGCGGCCTGACCGAGCTCGCCGCTGGCAAGCCCGCCGAGAAGACCGTCGCCACGATCGGCCGCACCGACCTGACCCGGACCACGGTCGGGGCCACCCGGAACGCGGTCGCGCTCGTCCCGCACCCCGACCGGGACCTTGTCATGGTGAAGCTGGCGACCGGTGTCGCCGGTGTGAAGCCGGTCGCGCTGGCCGCCACGCCGGTGACGGCAGGCGAAAGCGTTCAGGCGGCCGGGTTCGGCCGTACGAAGACGACCTGGGTCCCTGACACGCTGCACACCGCGCCGTTCACCGCGGTCGGCGACAGCTCGGCGAACGTCGCTCTGACCGCCACGGGTGAGGCGACCATCTGCCAGGGAGACGCCGGCGGCCCCGTCCTGCGGCAAGCGGGCGGCACCCCGGAACTGGTCGCCGTCACCAGCCGGTCGTGGCAGGGCGGCTGCCTCGGCACACCGTCGACGGAGACCCGTACGGGAGCCGTCGCGACCCGTGTGGACGACGTGCGTGCGTGGATCACGAGCACGGCGTTCGCCGCTCCGGGCGACATGACGGGCGACAACAAGCCCGACCTCGTGGCGGTCGACAACCTCGGCAAGCTGCGCCTCTACCCCGGTACGGGCACCGGCGCCCTCGGCTCGCCCACCTTCATCGGGTCCGGTGGATGGTCGGGTGCCTCCGTGACGCACCGCGGTGACTGGACCGGGGACGCCATGGAGGACATCGTCGCCATCGTCGGTGGGGAGCTGCGCGTCTACCCCAACCGCGGCGACGGCTCGCTCGCCGCTCCGATCAAGATCGGCAGCGGCCTGCCCACCACCTCCAAGCTCGTCGGCGTCGGCGACGTCACCCGTGACGGACAGCCCGACCTCGTCATCTCGTACAACGACAAGCTGTACCGGTACGACGGCGTCAGCGGCCCGGCCCCGTCCGTCGCCGCCCCCGTCCTCATCGGCACCAGCGGTTGGAACGTCATGACCCTGACCGCGCCCGGCGACGCCGACAAGGACGGCCGGGTCGATCTGCTCGCCCGGGACACCCGTGACGGAGTCCTGTACCACTACCTCGGGCGGTCCAACGGAACGTTCGGCTCGCGGACCGAGTACGGGCACGGGTACACCGTGACCAACCGGCCCCTGATCGCCGGCGCCTCCGACGCCAACCTCGACGGCGTCGCCGACATGTGGACCACCGCGGGTGACGGCACCCTGTGGTTCTACAAGGGTGGGACGTCGATCCACGGCCCGATCGACGGCCCGAGCACCAAGGTCGGCAGCCGCTCCTGGGACACCATCCGCTCCATCAGCTGACCTGCGACGTCCCTGCTGCGGCCTCTTCGACGCCGGCCGGCCGGTCGCACGTCGCGGTCACAGCGGGGACTTCTCCCGCGTCGCCGACACGTACGACCACGAGAAGCGACTGACCGATCGAGGACCCCGGCGGCGCCCGGCCACCGGGGTCCCGCGTTTCAGGCGGAGCCGGGCCCGTCGCGCGCGGCCGCCTCGGCGAAGGCCGTGAAGGCGGCCGGGGTGAGGGTGAGGTGGGGGCCGTCGGGGACCTCGGAGCCGCGGACGGCGACGAGGCGGGGGGCTTCGGCGATCTCGATGCAGGTCCGCCCGTGTCACCGCTGCGGCCGGACTTGCGCCAGGCGGCGGCGCCGCGTGTCTGCTCGGCGGAGCGGCGATGAGTTCCGGCCGCGGCGGTGGTCCCACCTCCGAACGCTTTTCTGCGGAAGGGGACCGATGAGCGGCCTGCGCGAGACCCTCATGAGACACGTCGACGACGGATCGGTGCCGGGCGCCGTGGGCCTGGTGGCGCGCGGCGACCGGGTGGAGGTGGCGGCCGTCGGGTCAGCCGACGTCGACGGCAGCGCCCCGATGGCCAGGGATTCGATCTTCCGGATCGCTTCGGTGACCAAGCCGCTCGTCGCCGCGGCGGTGATGCTGCTGGTCGACGAGGGCCGGCTCGCGCTGGACGACGCGGTCGCTCCGTGGCTGCCGGAGCTGGCGGCGCCCGTGGTCGTCCGTACGCCGTCCGGTCCCGTCGACGACGTCGTCCCGGCGGCCAGGCCCGTCACCGTGTTCGACCTGCTCAGCTCCTGCGCCGGATACGGGTTCCCGTCCGACTTCTCGCTGCCGGCGCTCGCCCCGCTGTTCAGCGAGCTGAAGCAGGGACCGCCGCAGCCGCAGAGCGTTCCGGCGCCGGACGCCTGGATGGCGGCACTGGCCCGGATCCCGCTGCTGCACCAGCCCGGCGAGACTTGGCTGTACAACACCTGCTCCGACATCCAGGGCGTACTGGTCTCCCGGGTCACGGGGCGCCCGCTGCCCGAGTTCCTGGCCGAGCGCTTGTTCGAACCGCTCGGGATGGCCGACACCGGATTCGCCGTTCCGGCGAGCGAACTGGACCGCTTCACCAGCCACTACCGGCCCGACGAGCCCGGCGGGCTCGTACTCGTCGACGGCACCGACGCGCACGGGCAGTGGAGCAGCGTGCCCGCGTTCCCGTCCGGCGCCGGCGGCCTGGTCTCGACGGTCGACGACTGGTGTGCCTTCGGCCGGATGCTGCTCGCCGAAGGCACTTTCGCGGGACGCCGACTGCTGTCCCCCGAGTCCGTACGGCGGATGACCGGCGACCGGCTGACCGAGGCCCAGCGCGAGGCGAGCGATCTGTTCCTGGAGGGCCAGAGCTGGGGCTTCGGCGGGGCGGTCGACATCGAGACCATCCAGCCGTGGAACGTGCCCGGCCGCTACGGCTGGGTCGGCGGCACCGGCACCGCCGCGCACATCGTCCCGGCCACCGGCACGGTGAGCGTCGTGTTCAGCCAGGTGGCGATGACCGGGCCGACGCCGCCCCCGCTGATGAGGGACTTCTGGCGGTACGCGGCCGCCTGCTGACGGTCACGACCGAATGGCGCGCCGGCCGCGGTCGGGGGATGCTGGCTGAGCGCGACGATCCACCCGGGGAGGCGCCGCATCGGCGTCTTCCCGGGCCCGCCCGGACGTGCGGCGCCGGGCGTGGTGCGGGCGCGCGGGTCGCGGTCGCTGTGGGTCAGGGGGCCTGCGGCAGGGGACGTCCGCGGAGCCGTGGCATCCCGCCGGGGACCACGCCGTGGTCGGTGGAGGCCGGTCCGGAACGCGTATCCCGCCCGGGAGTTCGGACCTGGGATACGTTTCCCGTATGTCTGAACAGCAATGGAACGCCGTGGACGCCTACTTGACCGACCTGCTGGTTCCCGAGGACGACGCCCTGAGGTCCGCCGTGGCCGCGAGCGACGCGGCCGGCCTGCCACAGATCGCAGTCGCGCCCATCCAGGGCAAGCTGCTGCACCTGCTGGCCCTCACCCAGGGCGCGACCAGGATCCTCGAGATCGGCACGCTCGGGGGTTACAGCACCATCTGGCTCGGCCGGGCACTGCCCGCCGACGGACAGCTCGTCTCGCTCGAGTACAGCGCAGCGCACGCGGACGTGGCCCGCGCCAACCTCGCCCGCGCGGCGCTCGACAAGAACGTCGAGGTACGGGTCGGTCCCGCGCTCGACAGCCTCGCCGCGCTGGAGGCCGAGGGCACCGCCCCGTTCGACTTCTTCTTCATCGACGCCGACAAGGCCAACAACCCCCACTACGTGGAGTGGGCGGTGAAGCTGTCCCGCCCGGGCAGCGTCATCGTCGTCGACAATGTCGTACGCGGCGGCTCGGTCCTCGACGCGACGAGCGAGGACCCGGCGATCGTGGGCACCCGCCGGATGTTCGAGGTCGTCTCCGAGCACCCGCGGCTCACGGCGACCGCCGTCCAGACGGTGGGTGCGCGCGGGTACGACGGCCTCCTGCTGGCCCGCGTCACGGGCTGAGCCCCGGCAGGGCCACGCCCGGCGGGGGCGGCGGGCGCACGGTGCGCCACCTCCGCCGGGTCGGGACGCCGGGCGGCCCGTGCCCGCTCTATCCTGCACCCCATGAGTGTCGTGAAGATCAATGTGCTGACCGTCCCGGCCGAACAGCGCGAGGCCCTGGAGAAGCGGTTCGCCGCTCGTGCGGGGGCCGTGGAGTCCTCGGACGGCTTCGAGTGGTTCGAACTGCTCCGCCCGCTGGAGGGCACCGACGACTACCTCGTCTACACCCGCTGGCGCAGCGAGGAGGACTTCCAGAACTGGATGTCCGGCCCCATGCAGGCGGCCCACCGCGGCGAGGGCGGCGGGGGCGAACGCCCGAAGCCTGCCGCGACGGGCTCGACCCTGTGGTCCTTCGAGGTGGTCCAGCAGGCCGAGCCGAAGCAGGGCTGAACGAACACCGGCAGCCCGGCCCACCGCGGCCGTCCAGGGCCGGTCCTCGCGGCCGGCCCTGACGACGCGACCGGCGGGTTCCGTGGGCGCCGGAGCAGATGGTGAACACGGTGACGCACCATCACGTTCCGTCGGTCACACACACGTTCGCACCTCGTGATCAGGCGGATAGGCTCACCAAGCCGGCAGTCGGCACCTGGGAGTTGACCGGCTCCCAGTTCAGGGGGTGAGCTTTCTCTTGCAGCAAATCCACATACGTTTCAGACGGGGGACGGGGAGAGCCGGGCGGGCGAGACGCGGGCTGCTCACAGGCCTGTTGTCGGTCGCGTTCACCGTGGGACTCATCGGTCCGGCGCCCGTGCGGGCCTCCGCCGCGGACACCGGAACGACCAGCACCGTACAGGCCGTCACGACAGACCGGATGCGCGTGCTGCGCTTCTGGAAGATCGGCGGTCCGGGGGTCAAGGCCGCCGCTGAAGTGGCATTGGCGGGCAACGACCAGGATGTACAGCGGTTCCTGACGGAACTGAGCACGACCTCGCTCCAGGACGACCGCGTAGCGGCGGCCCAAGTGGCGAGCGTGGGTGGCGGGAACACGATCGAAGCCGCCCGGAAGGCGCTGAGCGGCTCCCCCGAGGCTCTTCGCACCTTCCTCGACTTCGGCTGGCGGGTGCCGCTGGAGCAGGACGAACGTGTTCGCGTCGCCCAGATCATGGACAGTGGCGGCCCCGGTGTGGTCGAGGCCGGACGCGCGGCGCTCAACGGCACCCCCGAGGACGTCAGGAAGTTCCTGACCGAGGGGCAGTACACGCAGCGCGAGCAGGACGAGCGGGTCCAGGTGGCCCGGATCCTCAGCACGGGAGGCCCCGCGGTGCGCGCGGCCGGTCAGCTCGCGCTGAAGGGGACGCCTGCCGACATCCGGGAGTTCCTGGAGATCGGCCAGCACGTGGCCCGGTCACGTGACCAGGAGTACCTGACGGTCGCGCAGCTCGCCGCGCTGGCCAAGGAGGCAGGGCGCCAGGCGGCGGCCGAGACGGCTGCCGCCAAGGAGACCTCGAAGCGTGCCGTCGAGGCCTCGAAGCTCGCCAAGGAGGCCGCCCTGAGGGCCGCCGACGAGGCGGAGAAGACCAAGAACGACGCCAACAAGGCCGCCGGAGCGGCGGCCCGGGCGGCAACCGCCGCCGGGCAGGCCGCGGCTGCCGCCCAGAAGGCCATCGACTCGGCCCGCGCCGCCAACAACTCCGCACGGGTGGCCGCGAACGCCGCCGCCCAGGCAGCGGCCGCGGCGGCGGGTGCGGCTCGGGCCGCGTCCCGGGCCCGCGGCGCCGCAGCAGCGGCAGCCACCGACGCCGGAAACGCCGCCGCGGCGCGCAAGGCCGCCGACGACGCCGACGCGGCCGCCAAGGGAGCCGAGGACGGCGCTGCCGCGGCCGCGCAGGCCGAGATCGCCGCGAACGCCGCCGGTGATGCCGCGCTCGCCGCCGCTGGAGCGGGTCTCAACTCCGCCGCTGCCGCCGACGCGGCCGTCCAGGCCGGCAGCTACGCGAACCAGAGCGACGCACGCGCCGCCCAGGCCCGTGCCGCGGCGGCGCAGGCGCGCCGTCACGCCAACGAGGCTTCCCGCGCCGCCAATGCCGCCGTGGCGCTGGCCCGGAAGGCGGCCAAGGCGGCGGGCGAGTCGAGGGCAGCCGCGACATCGGCTGCCAAGCACGCCCGGGAGGCCGCGAAGGCCGCTCGCGAGGCGGCCGAGAACGCCGGGCAGGCCGCCACCGCCGCGGCCAAGTCCACGGCCCACGCCAAGGCTGCCCAGCAGGCCGCCGACGAGGCCTCCCGATACGTGGAGAAGGCCAGGGCCACCTTCGCGATCGCACGCGAGGTCGAGGCGGCGGAGATCCTCGCCCGCACCAACGCGGGGATCGAGCGGGCCCGCGACCTCAAGGAGCGCCGGCAGGCCAGCAAGGCGGAGCAGTCCGAGGTCGCGAAGAAGGCGCAGGAGCGCGCGGCCGAGGCGCAGCGCCTGGCGGCCGAGGCAGGCCTGCCGGACGCCGACACGCAGTCGGTGGTCGGCAAGGGCCGCAGGCTCGCCGTGCTCACGATGCAGGACGGCGGCCCGTGGAGCCGGGCCGCGGCACAGGCCGCGGTCGCCGGCGCCGACGAGTACGTTCTCGACTACGTCCGTACCAGGTGGAAGGAGGCCGCGGAGCAGGACGCCCGTGACCGGGTCGCCCTGCTCTCCACCGACAGCCCGCTGCAGGCGGTCCGCGACGCCGCGGACGAGGCCCTCAAGGGCGATGCGGCCACGGTGTCCGCGTTCCTCGCTTCGGGTCAGTACCAGGCGGGACGCCAGGACTACCGCATTCGCACGGCACAGATCATCTCCGGCGGCGGTCCGGTCCTGCGGGAGGCCGGGCGGGCCGCTCTCGCCGAGAACACCCTGGAGGCGTTCCGCGAGTTCCTCGGCGAGGGCCAGTACACGGCCCGGAGCCAGGACGAGCGGGTCCGCGCCGCACAGCTGATCTCCGTGGGAGGCGACGAGGTCGAGTCGGGGGCGCGGATCGCCCTCGAGGGCCCGCCCGACCTGCTGCACGAGTTCATCCAGTCCGGGCAGTACACCGCCCAGCGCAAGGACATGCTGACGGCCACCCATGTCGCGCAGGTCCGGAAGCTGATCGCGGAGTCGGCCAGGACGGCGGCCCTCGCCCAGCAGGAGGCTGCGGAGGCCAACCGGGTCGCCGCGCTGGCACGCAAGGCCGCGGAGGATGCCAAGCGGTACGCCGATGCCGCGAAGGCCTCGGCGCAGTCGGCGAAGAACCACGCCGCGGACGCCGACAAGTCGGCCGACGCGGCGGAGGCGTCGGCCGCACAGGCCGCCGCGTCGGCGAAGACCGCGCGGGACGCCGCCGCCTCGGCACAGCGTTCGGCGACCGAGGCGGCCGCTTCGGCCGCTGACGCGACCCTCTCCTCCGAGATGGCGCACGCCTCCGCCGCCACCGCATGGGCCGAGGCAGACAAGGCCCGCGCGTCGGCCACGGCCGCGGGCAAGGACGCCGCGGCGGCCCTGGAGGCCAGCAAGAGCGCGTTCTCGACCGCCGCGGCCAAGCTCAAGGCCGAGGCGGAACAGCAGCGCACCGAACTGAGGCGGCAGCAGAACGAGACCGGTTTCCAGCGCATGCAGCGCTGCGGACTGCTGGACTGTCCTCCGGAGAACGATCCGTTCCACTGCGACAAGAAGCCCCCGAGCGACCCCTTCTGTCTCTCGCTCGCCATGTCGAAGAAGCTGGCGCCCTACGCGGAGGCGATGTTCGAGCTGGGCAAGGCCATCATCGGCCTCGACCAGCTCGAGGAGTGCATCGACTACGACCTGTGGGCCTGCGCGGAGTTGATGCGCGACGTCACCATCTCCAGCAAGCTGCGCCTGCTCAAGGGCACGTACGAGACCCTCCGCGCGGTCGAGCGGATCATCGTCTGCGAGACCTGCTTCCTCGCCGGCACAAAGGTGCTCATGGCGGACGGCGGGAAGCGGAACATCGAGCGGATCCGTCTCGGGGAGAAGGTCCTCGCGACCGACCCGGTCTCCGGGAAGTCGGGCCCGCGCAAGGTCACGCGGCTGATCGTCACCGAGCACGACAAGCACTTCAACACGCTGACGATCAGGACCGGGCAGGGGGCCGCGAAGCTCACCGCCACCTTCGAGCACCCGTTCTGGAGCCCTTCGAAGAAGCAGTGGGTCAGGGCCGCCGACCTGCGCCCCGGCACGACCCTGCTGAGCAGTGACGGCACCACCGTGGCCGTGACGGCGAACCGCGCCTACTCCCGACAGGCCAGGACGTACAACCTCACGGTCGACGACCTGCACACGTACTACGTACTCGCAGGCAGTACGCCGGTTCTCGTGCACAACGCCGGATGCAAGCACGTCGCACTCGGCCGGACGGAGACCCCGGACAATCCGTTCTCCCTCGAGGAGTTCGCGATGGAGCACGGTGCCGACATGTACAAGCACTGGCCCGACGGCAAGCAGTGGTACAACCACGTGAAGGACTTCCTGGCCAAGGACTCGACGGCACGCATCTCCTTCAACCTGGACGGCATCGACGACCCGGTGGAAGCCGCGGCGCGGGGGAAGTCGGTCGACCCCGCCAACGACTTCGAAGGCCTCACGGACTGGGAGCTGCACCAGATCAGCCGGTCTCCCGACGCATGGGCCAGGATCACCTGGTACAAGGGAGGAAAGAAGGTTGACAATCCGTTCAAGAAGTGACGATGCCGACCCCTCCGTGGTTTTCGCCTCCGCACGGAGGTTCAGGGTCTGGCGATACGGAGTCGGCCACTCACAGCTGCTGCTCCGTTCGGCTCCGGACCCCTCGAACCCGGAACGTCTGGACCTCCTCTTCGAAGGGGTGGAAGCCATACAACTGGTCACCCGCTACGAAGCCCTGGAGCTCCACACGCTCGACGAAGCGAAGAGTGGGCACATCTTCGAGATGTCCGGGGTGCCCGCCCGCTTGAGGTCGGAGCGGCTCGTCCTCGGTCTCCGGTCCAGGAGCGGTGCGGGCTACGTGCAGTGCCTGAAGGTGTCCGCTCTCCTGGGCGGCACGAACGTCATCGGGCCCGACGATCCGTCCGAGTCCGTCGACGTCATCTGGAGTCTGCACAGCTGATTTTCCTGCTCCACGAGGGGTCCGCCGGTTCGCCGGCGGGCCCCCGACGCACCTGACGGGCGGGGCCGACTTCCTCCCTGCGCGAGCCGAGGGGTGCCGGGGAGCCCCCCTTGGCGTGATGTTCCGCCGGGGACCCTGTCGCGGGCGCACGGCGCATCAGGCGCGGCTGCCCGGCTCCGTCGGCCGGAGCGGGCCGGGACGGGAAGCCGCCGCGGTCCTCACTCCCCCGGTGCCGGGTCGCCCGCCGGGGCGGTCGACTGCCAGGCGGCGAAGAGGGGGAGCCGGCCGGAGACGTCGAGGACGACGACGCCGAAGGGCCGGTCGTAGGCGAGCCGGAGGGTCCGGTCGGGACGCGGCACGCCGCCCGCGCGGGAGAGGACCGCCGTCACGGCCGCCGCCTCCACACCGAGTTCCGCGATCTTGAGGACGGCCTCCTGGACGACCATCGAGATCGCCAGTCGCTCGGGCGACAGTCCGGAGAAGTCGGCGAGCGACGAGGTCGCCTGCCGGACGCCCAGCGCGGGCAGTTGGGGCGTGACGTCCGTCGTCGTCCGCAGGGCGAGACGGGGCACTGCGAGGGCGACGGCCTCCGCCTCGACGGGTGCGCACGCCTCGCGCGGCGCCCACGCCGCGGGCAGCACGTCGGCGGGGCCCGCGCCCGGCGCGCCGAGGACGAGCCGGACCACCGCGCCCGCCGCGCCCTCGCAGCGCAGCTGGGCAACCTGGGCCGGGCCCGTGGTCCACGCGTCGCCGGGGGCCAGCCGCCGGTGCATCGTCGGCACCCGGTGGACCGTCCCCGAGGCGTCCGTGAACGGCGCGTGCCGGGTCGCGTGGCCTTGGAAGGGCGTCTGCCAACGGGCCTTCAGCGCGAGGGCGTTGACCAGGGCCAGGAGCGTGTCGGGCGGTATGGGGACCGGCAGCCTGTCGATCTGCCCGCCGGTCGCCTGCTTCACCCAGTCGTCGATGTCGTCCCGGCCGTCGCCGAGATGGGCGAATCCGATGCCGGGGAGCGCCTCGCGGTAGGCCCGGTACACCGGGACCTTGCTCCATACCCGGGTGGCGACGGCCAGCGCGTCCGTGCCGGCGAGCTCCCGGGCCGCGGAGGTGACGGCCGTGGCCGCATCGCCACCGGCCGCGCCGAGCAGCGCACGCAGCTCCTCGGCGGTGCCGCCGCGCGCGCCCGCCGCCACGGCACCGAGCGCGAGCCACAGCCCGGCGGGCGAGCAGACGAAGTCGCCCCGCCCGCCGAACTGCCGCAACCACCGTTCCCCGACGGCCTGGACGGCTCTCGCGTGTCCGGGGTACGGGCCCGGCCGGAGCGGTGGGCCGGGTGTCGCACCCGCTCGTTCCGTACTCGCCGTGTCGTCCACCGCAACCGCCCCCCGTCACCCGCTTCTTCCGCTTCCGGGTGCAGTGTGCCAGGAGCCCGACCGGCCGTGCCGGACGAGGCCCTGCGCGGGCGCGGGCGGCCGGCGTCGTCGGACGGGGAACGGGCGCATCCGGCACGGCCGCCGGGACCCGGCGAACGCGGAACGGGCGCGCCCGGCACGGCCGGCCGGACCCCCCATGGTGAACGGGCGCCCGGCACGGCCGGCCGGGTTGCCTCAGATGAGGCCCTGGGCGAGCATGGCGTCCGCGACCTGTTCGAAGCCGGCGATGTTCGCCCCCGCCACGTAGTCGCCGGGCCTGCCGTAGCGGGCCGCCGTCTCGTACGCCGTGTCGTGGATGGCGCGCATGACCTGGGCCAGTTCCTCCTCCACACGGGGCGCCGACCAGTTGTCCCGGGCCGCGTTCTGCCGCATCTCGAGCGCGCTGGTGGCCACGCCGCCCGCGTTCGCCGCCTTCCCCGGGCCGAAGGCGACTCCGGCGTCGCGGAGGACGCGCACCGCCGCGGGGGTGGTGGGCATGTTCGCCCCCTCGGACACGGCCTTGACGCCGTTGCGCACGAGGGCCGCCGCGTCGTCGGCGGTCAGTTCGTTCTGCGTGGCGGACGGGAGTGCCACATCGGTGGGCACCTCCCAGACACTGCCGCCGGGCACGTACCGCGCGGACGCGCCGCGGCGGATCGCGTAGTCGCTCACCCGGCCGCGCTCGGCCTCCTTGATGTGCTTGAGGAGGGGCAGGTCGATGCCCTTGTCGTCGACGACGTACCCGGCAGAGTCGGAGACGGTGCGGACGTGCGCCCCCAGCTCCTGTGCCTTCTCCACGGTGTAGAGGGCCACGTTTCCGGAACCGGAGACGCTGACCTGCTGGCCGGCGAGCTGCTCCCCGCGCACCTTCAGCATCTCGGCGGTGAAGAGCACGTTGCCGTAGCCGGTGGCCTCGGGGCGGACGTGGGAACCGCCCCAAGCGGTGCCCTTGCCGGTCAGCACGCCCGCCTCCCAGCGGTTGGTGATGCGCCGGTACTGGCCGAAGAGGAAGCCGATCTCCCGGCCACCGACACCGATGTCGCCGGCGGGCACGTCGGTGTGCTCACCGAGGTGCCGGTGCAGTTCGGTCATGAACGACTGGCAGAAGCGCATCACTTCGGCGTCGGAGCGGCCTCGCGGGTCGAAGTCGCTGCCGCCCTTGCCGGCGCCGATGCCCAGGCCGGTCAGCGCGTTCTTGAAGATCTGCTCGAAGGCGAGGAACTTCACGATCCCCAGGTTGACGGACGGGTGGAAGCGCAGGCCGCCCTTGTAGGGGCCGAGGGCGCTGTTGAACTCCACCCGGAAGCCGCGGTTGACGTGGATCTCGCCGCGGTCGTCCTGCCAGGGCACCCGGAAGATGAGCTGCCGTTCCGGCTCCGCCATGCGCTCGATCATCCTGGCCTCGCGGAGTTCGGGCCGGCTGTCGAGCACGGGCCCCAGTGTCTCCAGCACTTCGTGGACGGCCTGGTGGAACTCGGGCTCGCCGGGGTTGCGGTGCCGGATGTCCGCTTCGAGGTCGTCGAGGGAGACGGTGGCGCTGGAGGAGATGGAGGGCATCGATCGGGATCCTTCTCGTCGGCGGGACTGGTGCTGTGCGGTGCCGTGAGGGTGCGCCGCGCGGGCCGGGTCGCTGGTCCTGTGTGCTTCCCGGCCGTGCGGCGCAGACGGTCAACGGCGCGGAGGGGACCGGGGACACGTACCGGCTGATTCCGGGCGCGGACGGCGGACACGCACCGGCCCGCCACGTGGGGCGACCGGGGACACGCACCGGCCCGCCACGTGCGGCGACCGGGGACACCTACCGGCCCGTTCCGGGCGCGGACCGGTGTCGTGCCAGCCGGTCGGAGGACGTGTGTCGGCCATGGGTACAGATACGGAAGCGGGGCCCGATATCGTCGATCATGGTGCCGCTCGATTTCGCGCCCTCCGCCAGGCACGTGCGTCGGGCCGTGCTCCCGGACCCGGCCGGGCGCACAAGCCTCTCGACGCCGCGGGCCGGGAAACAAGCCGGCGACAGCCGACCGAGCGCCGCCCGGTGCCCGCCGGCGACCGGCGCCGGAAGGCGGCACCGGAAGGCGGCACCGGAGGGCTGGTGCCGCACGGCCCGGGGCCGGGCGCCACCGATCGCCGGGAGCTCCAAAACCGTTCGCGATGCGGACGGGCGGTCGGGTACAGACGTCGGTATGACGCGATGGACCATGCTTCCCGAGCACTTCGACAGCCCTGACGCCACGGCCCTGCGGCGCGACTACTACGCCGATGTGGCCGGCAGTCACTGGGGGCGGCCCGCCACGGACGCGGAGATCGACGAGGGCCTCGCGGACGACGGCGTGGCCCGGCTCTGCGCCCCCACCGGCGGGTTTGTCGTCGGACGTCACCACGGCGAGGCGGCGGCCTGCGGCGGGGTGCTGCTGCTGGACGCCGAACGGGCCGAGCTGACCCGGGTGTTCGTGCGCCCGGCGTTCCGCGGCACGGGAGGCGGCGCGGCCCTGCTCACGGCCCTGGAGGAGGCGGCCCGGCGGCTCGGGGCGCGGCGGATGGTGCTCAACACCCGGCTGGACCTGGTCGGGGCCCGCACCCTCTACGCACGACACGGCTACCGGGAGATCCCCGCGTACTGCGAGGGGCCGTACATGGAGATCTGGTACGGCAAGGAGCTGACGGCCGGGAAACCCGTACCCCGGGAAGGGGATGCGGCAGCCTGATCCGGTCCGCCGTCACGGAACGGACGGCGCGGCGCAGCGGCGCGGAACCGCCGTCACGGAGCAGGGGACGCGGACCGTTCCCGCCGTCGCCCTGGGCCGAGCCGGCCGTCCTGTGGCCGGAGGCCGTGCCGCGGTCTTCCCGGGGGCCGTCATGGGGCCGTCCCGGGGCCGCTCAGTGCGTCGGGAAGTTCCACGCCTGGTGGTCCCGGTGCGGTTCGCCGTCGGAGGGGCGCTCGCCGTCGGAGCCGCACAGCTCCGCGGTGAGTTCCTTCACCAACTGGACGAGGTCGGTGGGCCGGTCCGGTCCCCACCAGTCACCCAGCAGCTCCGACAGCGACTCCTCCCGCGCCGCGGACAGCTTTGCCGTGGCGTCCACGCCCTTGTCGGTGAGCATCAGCGACAGTCCCTCCCGGCGGGCCAGCCCGCGCTCCTCGACCTCCCGTGACGCGTCGGTGACGGCCCTGACCGGCACGTTGGTGGCCTCGGCGAGCCGGGCGGGTTCCACCAGCCCGTGGCGTTTGACGCGCAGCAGCAGCCAGCTCGCCGCCGGACTGAGATCCAGCCCGGACCTGGCGGTGATCTTGGCGTAGACCGCCTTGCGGCCCTCGCGCGAACCGAGGAGGGACAGCGCGCGGGCGCACTCGTCGTACGACGAGCGCTGGACGGGGTTGGGGGCGATGGTCTCGCTGACCTCGGGAGCGGTGACGGAGCCGCGCAGCTTGTCCTCCCGCAGGAAGAGGGCGAGGACGAAGCCGACGGCGACGACCGGCGCCGCGTACAGGAAGACGTCCGTGATGGACGTCGAGAAGGCCTGGAGGACCGCCGGGCGCAGTCCGGGCGGCAGCAGGGTGATGGCGGACGAATCGGCGGCGATCCGTTCGGGGCTGGTCCCCGGCGGCAGCGGGCGGCCGGCGAGCGTCTCGGCGAGGAGTTCGCGCAGCCGGCCGGTGAAGACGGTGCCGAAGAGCGCGACGCCGAACGAGGCGCCGATGGAACGGAAGAAGGTGGCGCCGGACGTGGCGACGCCGAGGTCCTCGTACCCGACCGCGTTCTGAACCGCCAGCACCAGCACCTGCATGACCAGGCCGAGGCCGGAGCCGAAGACGAAGAAGTAGCCGCCGACCTCCCAGGCGGGGGTGTTCGGCTCCAGTTGGTGGAGCAGGAGGAGGCCGACGGCGGTCACGGCGGTGCCGACCACGGGGAAGACCTTCCACCGGCCCGTCCGGCTGACGATCTGGCCGGACACGGTGGAGGTGATCAGCAGTCCGACCACCATCGGCAGCATGTGGACGCCGGACATGGTGGGGGTGATGCCCTGGACGATCTGCAGGAACGTCGGCAGGTACGTCAGCGCGCCGAACATGGCGAACCCGACGATGAAACTGATGGCGCAGACGAGAGTGAACGTGCGGTTCCGGAACAGCTTCGGCGGCAGCACGGGCTCGGCGGCGCGGCGCTCGGCGCGGACGAAGGCGACGAGCAGCAGGACCCCGAGTACGGCCAGGGCGATGATCTGCGGCGAGTCCCAGGCCCAGGTGGTGCCGCCCAGCGAGGCGACGAGGACCAGGCAGGTCGCGACGGCCGCGATGAGGACCGTGCCCAGGTAGTCGATGGTGTGCCGGGCCCGGCTGGCCGGGATGCGCAGGACTGCGGCGATCACGAACAGCGCGACCACGCCGATGGGCAGGTTGACGTAGAACACCCAGCGCCAGCTGAGGTGCTGGGTGAACAGGCCGCCGAGCAGCGGCCCGAGCACGCTGGTAGCCCCGAAGACGGCGCCGAACAGCCCCTGGTACCGGCCGCGTTCGCGCGGGGAGACGATGTCGCCGACGATCGCCATCGACAGCACGATGAGACCGCCGCCGCCGAGGCCCTGGACGGCACGGTAGGCGATGAGCTGCGGCATGTCCTGCGCGATACCGCACAGCGCCGAGCCGATCAGGAAGATGACGATGGCCGTCTGGAAGAGCTTCTTGCGGCCGTACTGGTCGCCGAGTTTGCCCCAGAGCGGGGTCGCCGCCGTCGAGGCGAGGATGTACGCGGTGACCACCCAGGACAGGTGTTCCAGGCCGCCGAGGTCGCTGACGATCGTCGGCAGCGCGGTGGCCACGATGGTCTGGTCGAGCGCCGCGAGGAGCAGGCCCAGCAGCAGTGCGCCGATCGCCACGAGGACGCTCCGGCGGTTCGCACCCTCGCCGGGCCGGGGTATCGGTCCGGGGCCGGCGGCCGGCGTGCTCACTTCCTGCGCCATGGAGTCGCCCTCCGGTCCGCAGCACACGCGTCTGCTCCTCCCATCCTGGGCGGTTCGCCCGGTTACGGCCTGCCGAGCGGAGGCTCACCGTCAGGGCACTGGACAGGGGCTGCATAATCGCTGGCAGCGCAAGGGGAGGGAACCCACGATGACGGGACACGTCTGTCCTGAATGCGGCAGGCAGGACGACGCCGACGGCAGGCCCGGCGGGGTCCGGGACTGCGGCTGCGGGCGGGGCACGGCACCGGAGGGATTCGATCCGCTGCGGGTCCGGCCCTACGTGGCGCTTCCGGACCCGGCGGACGCCCCGGCCGCGACCGCGGCCGGACCGCCGCCCGAGCTGACGCAGGTGCTCGGGCCCGCGGCCCACGGAGCCGCCGGGCAGGAGGGGGCGCCGGACGCGCCGTACGGGGCGGCCGGGCACGGGGGCCCGTACGACCACCGTCACGAGCACGGCCCTGCCTACGACATGACCGGGGCGGCCCCGGAAGGCGCGGCCGGACGACGGCGGCGGCGGGGACGCGGGCGGGACGGGCGGCGCGTGGCCGTGGCCGTCGCCGCCGTGGTGGCGGTGCTGGGGACCGCGGCCTATGCGAGCGGACTGCTCACGAAGGACGGTGACGGGGACGACCGGGCCCTGCCCGACAGCGAGACGACGGCCCCGTTCGTCTCGGCCGCGCCCGACGCACCCGACGTCTCGAAGTCGGCGACCCGGAGCACTTCGCCCTCGGAGTCCGCGTCGCCCCCGGAGCCGGCCCCGGCCTCCACCTCTCAGCCTGTCGGCGCCGGAACGTCTTCCCCGGCCCCGCTCGCCGCGGGCCCGACGTCCCCGTCGGCGACCCCGACGAGCGGGACCGCGCCCTCCTCGCCGGCCCCGGGAGTCACCCTGCGGCGCGGCGACGACGGCCCCGAGGTGGTCGAGTTGCAGGAACGGCTGGAGCAGGTCGGCCTGTACGGCAGACGGTCCCACGGGCGTTACGACGGCCGCGTCGAGGACGCCGTGGCGGCGTACCAGGACGCCAACGGCATCCGGGACGACCCCGAGGGCGTCTACGGCCCGGCGACCCGCCGCGCCCTGGAGGCGGAGACGCGCTACCCGTACGGCGACGGCGGCTGGGACGGCGACGGCCGCGGCTGAACGCCCCGCTCTTCGCGGGGACGCGGCGGCGGGAACGGCGCGCTCTCTGCGAGGACGCGGCGGCATGAACGGCGCGGTCGCGGGGACGCGAACGGCGCGATCGAGGGGAACGCGCCGTGGAACGCGTTCGCAGAGAACGGGGCGGGCGCGGCAGCCTGACCGCCCCGCTCCTCGCGGACGCGGCGGCGTGAACAGCGCGAACTCGGGAACGCGTCGGCATGCGCGGCTCGGTCACGCGCGGCGCATGCCTGCGGTCGGCGCTGCGCCGACCGGCGTTCGGCGTGGCGGGCGCGCCGGGCCCCCGCGGACGGGTGGCGCCGAGAGCCTGCCGCCGACTCAGTCCGAGCGCGCGGGGGCGAACGTCAGCGCGCCCGAGGCGTCGGCCCGGACGCGGACGTCGGTGAGGTCGAGCGCGTGGGCGTCCGGGGCGAAGGCCGCGGCACGGGGGCCGATGCCGAGGACCCGCATCCCCGCGGCACGCGCGGCCGTGATGCCGGCCTCGGAGTCCTCGAGGACCACGCAGTCCGCCGGCGCGAAGCCGAGCTCTGCCGCGCCCTTGAGGAAACCCTCCGGGTCCGGCTTGCTCGCCCCGACGCACTCGGCGGTGACCCGTGTCTCCGGCATGCGCAGCCCCGCCGCGTTCATCCGGGCCGTGGCGAGCTCCTCGTCGGCCGACGTGACCAGGGCGTGCGGCAGGGCGGCGACGGAGTCCATGAAGGCGGACGCTCCGCCGATCGGCACGACGCCATCCAGGTCGGCCGTCTCCCGCGCGAGCAACTGCCGGTTCTCGGCGAGGTTCTCCTCCATCGGCCGCTCCGGGAGGAGCGCGGCCATGGTCGCGTACCCCTGGCGCCCGTGGACGACCTTGAGCGTCTCGTCCGGGTCGAGGCCGTGACCGATCGCCCAGGAGCGCCAGACGCGCTCCACTGCGGCGTCCGAGTCGACGAGCGTGCCGTCCATGTCGAGCAGCAGTGCCCTGAAGGCGCCGATGGCCTCGGGGCGAGATGCCGGGGCGGGGGTCTCTGCGGGCGTCTCTGAGCGGGACAACGGGGCCGTCCTTGGAATCCGGTGCGGATGGCGGGCTCCGTCGACGGGAGGCCACGGGCCCGGGTGCAGAGCGGCCTCCACCCACCGGTCAGGGAGTGCGGGCGGAGGCCACTTTGTTCCTTCACGATACAAACCGAAGGGCTTTCGCGCCAATCCAGGTCCCGGAACCCCTTCCACGGGGACGGCCGCGGATGCCGGGTAGCCGGATGCACCTGCGATGGAAGGCGCAGGACGAGGGCTGCGGGAGGCAAGCGGGCACCCGCCCGGCAAAGGCCGAACCACGGCCGCGCCCCGGACCGCGACCACGCCGGCACCCGCACCCCCGCCCCGAACCACGACC
This sequence comes from Streptomyces sp. HNM0645, assembly GCF_030056615.1. NCBI lineage: Bacteria > Bacillati > Actinomycetota > Actinomycetes > Kitasatosporales > Streptomycetaceae > Streptomyces > Streptomyces sp. HNM0645. The sequence continues at coordinate 18,369 of NZ_JASHLT010000036.1, forward strand.
GCAACGGCTCCGGCCGCCGGCCGGACGGGCGGTCCGCGGCGAACGCACGCCGCCGACCCGCCGCAGGCCCGCGCAAGCCCCGCCGAACACGCCCCGCACCGAAGCCCGCCGGAAGCACACCGCGAACCCGCCGCGGACCACTCCCGGCAGCCCCGCCGAACGCGCGCCCCCGGCCCGGCTCAGCCCGCGATCGCCTCGTACAGGCTCAGGCCGGCGAGCACCAGCATCAGCCCGGCCGCGATCTTCGTGACCAGCTTCAGCGGCACGTACCTGAGGAGCGTCCGGCCACCCACGATGCCCAGTCCGGCCACCGCCCACAGGGCCAGCACCGCGCCGAGGCCGACGGAGAGCGGACTGTCGTAGCGGGCCGCGAGGTTCGCGGTCATGATCTGGGTCAGATCACCGAACTCCGCGACCAGGATCAGCATGAACCCCGCACCGGAGACCTTCCAGAAGGACTGGTCGGACGGGGCCCTGACGCTCTCGTCCTCGTCATCGGAGGTCTTCAGCAGCAGCATCGCCGCGCCCGCCAGGAAGAGCACGCCCACGACCGCCTGCACCAGCCGCTGCGGCAGCAGGGTCAGTGCACTGCCCGCCGCGATCGCCAGCGCGACGTGCACGGCGAAGGCGGCGGCGACCCCGGCGAAGACGTACGAGGCGCGGTAGCGGGTGCCGAGCATCAGCCCGGCCAGGGCCGTCTTGTCGGGAAGCTCGGCAAGGAAGACGACGCCGAAGGTGATCGCCATGATCGTGATACTGAGCACGGGAAGAGGTTCCTCGATCGGTCGGGCCCTGCCGCACCGAGAGACCTGGGCAAGAGTTCCAGGGGTCGCTTCGGCGCGGCAGCGGCCATGGATGGTCATGGTCACTGCTTGCCGAAGGTCTCGCCGGCGGACCGCCGCGCGGCCGCCTCCGGGCGCCGGCCGGGCGAGCCCGGCAGTATGTCGACGTTCCGGCGAAGAGCTACTCCCCTTCTGCTCCGTACAGGGTACGGGACGCCGGCGGACGGCCGTCAGGGACCTCGGTCCCGTCAGGCACCCCGGGCCCGCCCCGCAGACCCACCGTCAGGGCCCCCGGTCCCGCCCCGCGCCGACGCGGCGACGGGCTCCCGGTGCAGCCGTCCGCGCGACACCAGTTCCAGCACCACCGCGACCGCGACCGCCTGCACGGCCATCAGCGCGACCAGCACGAACAGTTGGACCGCGCCCGCCTGGAGCGGTGACGCCCCGCCCAGCAGCATTCCGACGAACGCGCCCGGGAGCGTGACCAGCCCCACCGTCCTGGCCTGGTCGAGCCCCGGCAGCAGCGCGTCGGCGGCCGCATCCCGGGCCACCTCCAGACGGGCCTCGCGGTCGGGCAGCCCGATCGCCATCGCGGCCTCGACCTCACCGCGCCGGCCGGCGAGCTCGTCGAGCGCGCGCCGCCCGGCGAGGACCGTCGCGGTCAGCGCGCCGCCGATGAGGATGCCGGTCACCGGGACGAGCGCGATGCCCTTCACAGGGACGAGGCCGGTGAGCAGCAGTGCGGCGACCACCGGCACGACGCCCGCGCCGATCGGCAGCGCGGTGAGCCACCAGGTGCCGTTCGGGGTGACCCGGCGCCCCGCGGTGCGCACGGCCACGGCGTACATCACCACGAGGAAGGCGAGCAGCAGCGGGACGGAGCGGACCGCCCAGCCGATGACGAGCGAGACCGCGCCCAGCTGGACGGCCGCCCGCAGACCCGCCACCGCCATCTCGCGGGCGCGGCCCGGACCGAGGTGCGCGACGGCCACGACACCGGCGGCGGCGGCCAGGAGCACGGCGAGGACGATCCCGAACGTCACGTTGACCGGCAGCAGCACGCATCAACCCTAATCCGGGCGAAGTGAACTGCCGGGGCGTCAGACCCCTTGAAGTGACGTGTCCATGTCGCCACTCTGTTACCTGGCGCCCATCCCCAGGCAACCCGGCGCCGCAAGTATGGCGCGGGTCCTGCCGCACAGGGTCCGCTCCGGTCAACGCCCCCCACCCTTACGGGAGTCCGCATGTCAGGTGTCTACGCGCGTCGAGTGACCCGTACCGCCGTGTTCGCCGCGTCCGTCGCCCTCGCGTCCACCACCGCGCTGCTCACCGCACCGGCCGCCCAGGCCGCCCCGCCCACGCCGGTCAGCGCCTCCACCGCCCGCACGTACCTCGGCCTGCTCACGGTCAAGGCGGAAGGCTCCTCCACCGGGTACAGCCGCGACAAGTTCCCGCACTGGATCACCCAGTCGGGCGCCTGCAACACGCGCGAGGTCGTCCTCAAGCGCGACGGCTACAGCGTCGTCCAGGACTCCAGGTGCGCGGCCGTCAGCGGCAGCTGGTACTCCCCCTACGACGGCGCCACCTGGACCGCCGCGTCGGACGTCGACATCGACCACGTCGTACCGCTCGCGGAGGCCTGGCGCTCCGGGGCCGGTTCGTGGTCCACCTCCTCCCGCCAGGCGTTCGCCAACGACCTGACCCGCCCGCAACTGATAGCCGTCACCGACAACGTGAACCAGGCCAAGGGCGACAAGGACCCCGCCGAGTGGCTGCCGCCGCGCAGTTCCTACCGCTGCATGTACGCCCGCATGTGGGTGCACACGAAGTACTACTGGAACCTCTCCGTCGACTCCGCCGAGAAGTCCGCCCTGCAGTCCGTCCTCAACGGCTGCTGACCCACCGCCCGCGGCCGGCCGGCGGGGAACCGATTCCCGCCGGCCGGCCGCGGGGCCGCCCCGACCCGAGGGGCCGTGGGCACCCACGGCGCCGGGCACCGCGACCGGACTGCCCCGGACACGCTCCGAACCAACCGGGTCCTGCGGTATGGAACCGCGCTACCCTCCCCCGTCGTTCCGTACCGTACGGGGGCGACGGAGGAGGGCACATGGCAGCGGGGCTGCGCCTGGGACCACTACTGCGGTACGTGGACTGGGAGACCGGTGAGCACGCGACCGTCTGGATCGAGGCGGACGGGCCGTGCACGGCCGAGGTNACCACTACTGCGGTACGTGGACTGGGAGACCGGTGAGCACGCGACCGTCTGGATCGAGGCGGACGGGCCGTGCACGGCCGAGGTGCGCTGCCCCGGGGAGGACACCGGGCCGGCCGGCGGGGACTTCCACGGAGGCGGCCCCGGCGATGAGGGCCCCCGTGGCGACGGCCCGCCGGACGGCGGCCGGCCGGGATCGCCGAAGGGCGCGGGCGGCTCCGCCCGCACGTTCCAGATCGAGGGCCACCACTACGCGCTGATCCCGGTCTCCGGCCTCGCCCCCGCCTCCTCCAACGCGTACGAGGTGCTGCTCGACGGCCGCCGGGTCTGGCCGCCGGCCGACTCGCCGTTCCCGCCGAGCGTGATCCGCACGCCCGCGATCCCGGCGGAGGGCGTGCGGGTCGCCTTCGGTTCCTGCCGCTGGGCCGCGGCGCCTGCCCGCAGGCACGATCCGATCGGGCCGGACGCGCTGGACACCCTCGCCGCCCGGATGGCGGCCGAGCCGGAGGGCGAGCGCCCCGACGTGCTCGTACTGCTGGGCGACCAGGTGTACGCGGACGCCACCTCCCGCGAGACCCAGCGGTGGCTCGCCTCACGCCGCGATCTGAGCGAGCCCCCCGGCACGGAGGTCGCGGACTACGAGGAGTACACCCGGCTGTACGAGGAGTCCTGGCTGGACCCCGAGGTCCGCTGGCTGCTCTCCACCGTCCCCAGCTGCATGATCTTCGACGACCACGACGTCATCGACGACTGGAACACCAGTGCCTCCTGGCTGGCGGAGATGCGGGCGACGCCGTGGTGGCGGGAGCGCATCCTCAGCGGTCTGATGTCGTACTGGGTCCACCAGCACCTGGGCAACCTCTCCCCGGCCGAACTCGCCGACGACCCCCTCTACGCGGCCGTGCGGGCCACCCCGGACGGCACCGACGCCCTGCGGTCGTTCACGGCCCGGGCCGACGCCGACCCCGCCTCGGTCCGCTGGAGCTACCGGCGCGACTTCGGCAGGACGCGGCTGCTGATGATCGACACCCGCGCCGCCCGCGTCCTCGACGAGCGGCACCGGGCGATGCTCGACGACGAGGAGACGGGCTGGCTGCGCGAGCAGGTGCTTCAGGCGCCGGGCTCGTACGACCATCTGCTCCTCGGGACCTCGCTGCCCTGGCTGCTGCCCCCGGCCATTCACGACGTCGAGAGCTGGAACGCGGCGCTCTGCCGCGGGGAGCGGGGCGAGCGCTGGGCGCGCGTCGGGGAGAACCTGCGCAGACGGGCGGACCTGGAGCACTGGGCCGCGTTCCCGTCCTCGTTCGAGGAGCTGACCGCACTGATCAGGGAGGTGGGCAGCGGGCCGCTGGCACCGTCGACGGTGTGCGTGCTCTCCGGGGACGTCCACCACGCCTACGTCGCGGAGCCCCACTGGCCGGAACCGGAACCGGCCGCCCGGGTGTTCCAGCTGACCTGCTCACCCGTCCACAACGAGATCCACGCCTCGATGCGCGTCGGCTTCCGCTTCGGGTGGAGCCGGGCGGGGCGGCGGCTGGGGCACGCCGCGGCCCGGCACGGCCGGGCGGGACGGCCGGTCGTCCACTGGGAGAAGACCGGCGGCCCCTGGTTCGGCAACCAGCTGATGACCCTGACCCTGAACGGGCGTTCGGCCGAGCTCCGGCTGGACCAGGTCCGCACGGATCGTACGGGTACGCGGCTCCTGACCGTGGACGAGCGGAACCTGACGAATGGTGCGTGACACTTCACAGGGCGGGAGACGATCCTCACCCCCGCCGCCCGGACTCCTCACACGGCAACGGCATGATGAGGCGGACGATCCGCTTCCCCCGCCGCCCCACGCCCCCACATCGCCCCGGGAGTCAGTGTTTTGTCCGTGTTCCCGCCAGCTCCCCCCGCCATGGCCCTCGTCGGCGCAGGCCCTCGCGGCACCTCGGTCCTCGAAAGGCTCTGCGCCTCCGCCCCCGAGCTGGCACCGGACATCCCGCTGACCGTGCATGTGATCGACCCGGCCCCGGCAGGCCCGGGGCAGGTGTGGCGCACGGACCAGCCCGCCGGCCTGCTGATGAACACGGTCGCCTCGCAGGTGACGCTGTTCACCGACGAGAGCGTGGCCTGCGAGGGGCCGGTCCGGCCGGGCCCGAGCCTGTACGCCTGGGCGGCGGCCGGCGGCGACCCGGCGCTCGGGCCCGACGACTACCCGACGCGCGCCTGCTACGGACGCTATCTGGCCTGGGCGTTCCGCACCGCCGTCGCCAACGCCCCGGACACGGTACGGGTGGAGACGCACCGGGCGCGTGCGGTGCGCCTCGACGACGCCGAGGACGGCTCACAGCGACTCGTCCTGGACGACGGGACGACACTGTCCGGCCTGAGTGCGGTGGTGCTGGCGCAGGGCCACCTTCCGGTGGCGCCGGGGGCCGTGCCGACCCGGCTCGGCACGTACGCGCGGCGGCACGGGCTGCGCCACTTCGCCCCCGCCAACCCGGCCGATCTGGACCTCACCGGGATCGCCCCCGGCGAGGCGGTGCTGCTGCGCGGCCTCGGACTCAACTTCTTCGACCACATGGCGCTGCTGACGACCGGCCGCGGCGGCTCGTACGCTCGGGAGAGGACCGCGGACGGCGGGGAGCGGCTGGTCTACCGGCCCTCCGGCCGGGAGCCGAGGCTGTACGCGGGCTCACGGCGCGGCGTCCCCCACCAGGCGCGCGGGGACAACGCGAAGGGCGCGTCCGGCCGGCACCACCCGCTGGTGCTCACCCCTGATGTGATCACGCTCTTCCGCAGGCGCGCGGACGCGGGCGATCCGCCGGACTTCCTCGGCGAGATATGGCCGAGGATCGCCAAGGAGGTGGAGACGGTCTACTACGAGACGCTGCTCGGACCGTCCGCCGCCCCGGACACCGGCTTCCGGGCCGCGTTCCTCGCCACCGCGCACGGCAGCGCGGAGGAGGCGGCGGTCCTGGACGCCCACGGCTGTCCGGAGTCCGCTCGCTGGTCCTGGGAGCGGATCTCCCGGCCGTACGCGGGAGAGACCTTCGACGGTCCGGGCGCCTTCCGCGACTGGCTGCTCGGCCATCTGCGGCGGGACGCGGACCACGCCGCGCTCGGCAACGTGGAGGGCCCGGTCAAGGCGGCCCTCGACGTGCTGCGGGACGTCCGCAACGAGGTGCGGCAGATCGTGGACCACCGCGGACTGTCCGGGAGGTCGCGGCGGGACCACCTGGACCGCTGGTACACCCCGTTGAACGCCTTCCTCTCGATCGGCCCGCCGCGCCGGCGGATCGAGGAGATGACGGCGCTGATCGCGGCCGGGGTGCTGGTGGTGGTCGGCCCGAGGACGACCGTGCGGGCGGAGGGCGGGGTCTTCGTGGCCGAGTCACCCGACGTGCCGGGTTCCGCGGTGACCGCGACGGCACTGATCGAGGCGCGGCTGCCGGAACCCGATCTGCGCCGCAGCCGGGACGAGTTGCTGTCCCGGATGCTGCGGACCGGCCAGTGCAGGCCGCACACGATCGACGGCTACGAAACGGGCGGCCTGGACGTGACCGGGCGCCCCTACCACCTGATCGACCGTCAGGGACGATCACACCCCGGACGGTTCGCGGTCGGCGTTCCCACCGAGGGAGTGCACTGGGTGACGGCCGCGGGGGCGCGGCCCGGCGTGGACTCGGTCACGCTCTCCGACACGGACGCGGTGGCACGGGCCGCGCTGCGCGTGAGCGCACGGCGTGAACTCCTCATGAAGGGCGGCCGCCGACAGAATATTGAACTTGCAAGTATTGATTAGGTCTGCCTAACTTACGTCCCATCGGTTCATGTCCCCAGACCGAAGGAGACCCCCCAGATGGCCACTCGTCAGCTGACCTCACGGCTGGATCAGGCCCGGCCGTACGCGCTCGGCGTGTTCCGCATCGTCGTCGGCCTGCTGTTCACCTGCCACGGAGCGCGCTCACTCTTCGGCGTGCTGGGCGCGGAGAACGCGGGCGGCACGGTGGCGGCGGGCACCTGGCCCGGCTGGTACGCAGCCGTGATCGAACTCGTCGGCGGCGTCCTGGTGCTGGTCGGCCTGGGCACCCGCGCCGCGGCGTTCATCGCGTCGGGCGCGATGGCGTACGCGTACTTCACGGTGCACCAGCCCGACGGCCTGTTCCCGATCCAGAACCGCGGCGAGGGCGCAGCGCTCTACAGCTGGGCGTTCCTGCTGCTGGTCTTCACCGGGCCCGGGGCCCTGGCGCTGGACGGCCTGTTCTCGTCGCGTGGCGCGAACGAGGAGGCCGCGCGGGAGGGTTCGGCGCCGGTCACGGCCTGAGGCGTGCGCGTCGACGGCGGGGCCGGACCGGTCCCGAGTGCGCGGCCCCGGCCCCGCCGCACGGCCGCGCGAAGCCGGGATCGAGCCAAGGGGGGCCGGGGTCGGGACCGGGGGGCCGGGGTCGGGACCGGGCTCAGACACGGGAGTCGGGCTCGGGGCCGGGAAGCCGGGGTCGGGGCCGGGGTCGGGGCCGGGATCGGGCTCGGCAGTTCGGGATTCGGAGGCAGTCGCCGGGACCGCACAGGCACCGAAGGGCTCACGGCGTGCCGTAACCGCCGAACGGGACCGTGAAGCACGCCACTCGGGCGCCCGCTCCGCCCTGCTCGGCGTGCAGGACCACCGACTGTGCCCCGGCCCGCCGCAGCCCCCAGTCGTGCCGTGTCTCGGCATTGCCCTCCCCGGCGGCGTCGGTGGCGAAGTCAAGCCACAGCTCGTTCGCGGGGTAGGCGTCCGGTGCCGCCTTGTGCTGGTAGTGCGGCCCGGCCCCGGCCGGGTCCGCGTCGCAGGGCGCGGTGTGCACATGGGCGCCGAAGGCGTGATCCGCCTTCAGCCCGCCCACACGCGCCCGCACCACGGTCCCCGAGCGCTCGGTCGACTGCTCCACCACGATCCAGGCCCCCGCCGGCACGAGCGTCCGGTCATAAGTGAGGGCCGTCGACGGAACGAACGAACCGGGCGGAGCGAACCGCCCGTACGCCCGCAGCGCCACCCCCTCGCCCGCGAGGGGCTGGCCGACCGCACCGGACAGGCGGGCCACGTCGTACGGTCCGGCTCCGCCCGACCAGGGACCGTCGGCCTGGACGGCGCCTCCGGACAGGACCGTTCCCCCGGCCCCGGCGGCCGAGCCGGACCGATCGCCCCCACCGGGCCCGTCACCGGCGCCGCAGGCCGCACCCACGGCCCCCACCGCCAGCGTCACCAGGGCCGCCGCCCCCGCCAGTACGCCTGCCGCTGCCGCCATGTGCCACTCCTCGTGTCCGGGTGATCGCCTTCCGCGTACGCGCCGCAAGTGCGTACGCACCAGGCCCTCGTACCGCGGGCGGGACCGGCGGTGTGCCGAGCCGCGCCCGGAGCGGGGCGACGGCGTGGCGGACTGCACTCGTACGGCCGTGTCCGACTTCACCCGCCCCCTGGCGATCTCTCCGATCTGCACAGGCGTACGCTCTGTGGCTGTCATGCCGCTCCTGCCGCTCCCCTGCGACGTCGCGGCGTTGTCATCCTGTGGGGAGTCGTGGTGTTCGAGGCGGTGGAGCTGCTGACCGGCAGCCCATGGATCTACGCGGTCGTGGCACTCTCCGTACTCCTCGACGTGTTCCTGCCCGTACTGCCGAGCGGTGTGCTGGTGATCACCGCCGCGACGGCCGCGGCGGCCGGATCGACGACGGTCGCGTCGGCGGCCGGCAGGGTGTCCGGCGAGGTGCCCTCGATCCTGGCGCTGCTGCTGTGCGCGGCGACCGCGTCCGTGCTCGGCGACCTGGTCGCCTACCGGCTGGCCCGGCGCGGCGGGGAGCGTCTGGACCGGGCGATCGCCCGCTCGCGGCGGCTGGTCACGGCGCAGGAACGTCTCGGCACGGCGCTGAGCCGGGGTGGCGGACTGCTCGTCGTCATCGCCCGGTTCGCCCCGGCGGGCCGCTCCGTCGTCTCCCTGGGCGCGGGCGCGGCACACCGCAGGGTGCGGGAGTTCCTGCCCTGGTCAGCCCTGGCCGGCGTGACATGGGCGGGCTACAGCGTCGGCCTCGGCTGGTTCGGCGGGCAGTGGCTGGGCGCGACCTGGGTGGGCCTGACGGTGTCCGTCCTGGCCCTCCTCGCCGCGGGCTTCGTCGCGGCCTACGTCATGCGGCGTCCGGCGCCGGAGCCTGCGTAGCCTTTCCGGCCGCACCCCGGCCGCCGCGCACCTCCAGCCCGTCGAGGAGCTTGCGCGTCGCCTCCGTCACCTCGTCCACGGCGCGTTCGAACACCTCCCGGTTGTGCGCGGCGGGCGCCCGGAACCCGGACACCTTCCGCACGAACTGCAGAGCCGCGGCCCTGATGTCCTCCTCGGTGGCTTCCTCGGGGAGGACCGGCGGTCGAAGGGTCTTGATGCTGCGGCACATGACTCCAGTGTGGGCCACACCACCGACAGACGGCCTCTCCTCTGCGGGCCGTCCCGTCACCCGGCCCTCCTCGGGCCGTCCCTTCTGCGACGTCTCCGGCGCCGTGGTTCCGCCGTGTGTCGGGCTGTCGCCCGTGGTCGCGGAGCACACGCCGCGAGGGCGGCGTTCCCTACTCGTCGACCGAGAACCGATGGACGGTCGACTGTCTGGTTCGGAAACCGAGACGCTCATAGAGCCGGTTCGCCGCCGCACGGTCCGGCCGGGAGGTGAGGTCCACCGTCCGGGCACCCGCCTCCCGAGCGATCCGCAGGGCCTCCTGGATGAGCAGGCCGGCGACTCCCCGGCCTCGAGCCGCACCATCGACGACCACGTCCTCGATGCGGCCCCGCGACCCGGAAGGCAGGGGCAGCAGCACCAGGGTCAGCGTCCCGACGATCACCTCGGACGCCCGGGCGACGAGCACCGTGTTGGCGTCACAGGTCACCATCCGGTGGACCGCTTCGCAGTCGAGCGGCTTCGCCGTCGAGGACAGTTGCGGCAGCAGCCGGCCGAAGGCGTCGACGAGTTCCCGGCTCGCTTCCCCGATGACCTCTACGCGGACGCTGATGCGGGGAGCCTATCCGTCGACGGCGACTGGACCCGCTCCTCTCCGGCCACTTCGCCGGGACGGCACGGCGGACGCCGACGGCCGGCACGGACAGCGCGAGGTCGGACGGCCGGGACGGACGAGGCGCGGGAGGTCAGGCGGCGCGGATCAGCCGGAGGGGCGCGCCCGTGCGTGGGGCCGGAGGAGCGGTACCGGCCCCGTCGGCGTCCTCGTCGGCCGCGGCGTCCTCGGACCGCTCGGCGTCCACGGCCTCGGCCCACTCCACGAGCAGGTGCTGGTACTTCGCCTCGTCCGCGGCGGACAGCCGGCTCCCCGACTTCGCCCACAACGCACGAATCTCCGCATTCACCACGGCAGCGGACCGCACGGAACCAAGCTCGCGAAGGGTTGGGGACATGGGCACAAGGTTACGCGGCGGGACCGACAACCGTGGCCCGTCGAACGTCGGCGGTCACGCGCACCAGGAGCCCGTGCAGCACCGTTGTGGCTGGTGGGGGCGCTCGGCACCCGTGTGCGACGTGTCCTCTCTCACACCTCTCAACGGCCCGTGAAGCCGACCGCAGTTCACGAGATCACCGTTCCGGCGTCGCCGGGGATTGACGACCCGTTCCCGGAGGGGACCGCGTCCCCGCGTTCGCCGCTGTGCCCCGCCACCCGGACGACGACGGGGCCCCCGCTGCCCGGACCGCGGCGGGCCCCGTCGTCGGTCCGTCGCGCGACCGGCCGACGAGGTGGTCTGCTGGGCCGATGACCGATCCCTGGCCCGTGACCGCCCCCGGTGTCCTCCGGCTGCCCTCCGGGCGGCTCGTACGCGGGCGCGGGCTGCGGCATCCGCTGCCGGACGGGGCCGCGCCCACGTACGCCGTGTATCTGCTGGGCAAGCGGCCCCCTGAGGTCCCCTGGGAGGCCGAGTGGCTGCACTGGCCGGACTTCCGGCTGCCGCGCGACCGGGACCGCGCCCACGCCGCGCTGAGCGGGGTCTGGGTGCGAGCTGCGACGGAGCGGGTCGAGGTCGCCTGCGGGGGCGGACGGGGCCGTACGGGCACGGCGCTGGCGTGCCTCGCCGTCCTCGACGGCGTACCGGCCGCCGAGGCGGTGGCCTTCGTGCGGCGGCACTACGACCGCCACGCCGTCGAAACGCCCTGGCAGCGCCGGTACGTTCGCCGCTTCCCGGCTTCCACGCGCTCGTCGCAGGACGGATGACGCGCGGGCGGGAGAGCGGCATCCGTACCGGAGTCGGCGGAGCACGCGCTTCCGGGCCGCGCCCTCCGCGCTCACCTCGCCTCGTCGACCGCCCTCACCCCCGGCTGTCCCGGGCCCGTCCCGGCCGCTCCGGCCCGGTCCCCCATCCGGGTGGCGGCAGCCGGTCCGCGCCACCGACCTGACGCCGAGGCACCACGCTGGACCGGACCTGAAGGAGAGTCCGCATGGTGCCGAAACCTCCGTCGTGCCCGCAGTGCCCCTCGCGTCCGCCGCTGTGGAAGGACACCAGCCGGACCGCGCCCGGTTTCGAGGACCGGTGGCGCTGGTACTGCACGTACTGCACGAGGCGCTGGGCACCGACGCCGGAGCACCGGCTCAGGTTCACGCTCTTCCCGCGCGTACCGCAGCACCCGATGCGGTGAGCACGCGCCGGCGGCCCTCCCAAGGGGATCCGCGCGCACCTGCAGCCCCTCCCAGGGGCCCTGAGACGGGTCGCTCAGAGCAGGTCCTCGATGACGATCGGCAGCTTGCGCACCCGGCGGCCGGTGGCGTGGTGAACGGCGTTGGCGATCGCGGCCGCCGCGCCGACCTGGCCGATCTCCCCGACTCCCTTCACTCCCCGGGGGTTGACGATGACGTCCTCGACCTCGATGAGTTCGACGTCGACGTCCGGGGCGTCCGCGTTGACCGCGACCAGGTACTCCCCGAGGCTCGAGTTGGCCCAGCGCCCGGTGCCCGGATGCATGTGGTTGGCTTCCAGCAGCGCCTGGCCCAGGCCCCACAGCATGTGGCCCGTCAACTGGCTCCGGGCCGTCTTGGCGTTGAGCACACGGCCTGGCGCGAAGGCGCCGGTCATACGCCTCACCCGGACCAGACCCAGTTCCGCGTCCACGGCGACCTCGGCGAACCGGGCACCGAAGGTCATCATCCTGTAAGGGACCTCCCCCGCCGGCGGACTCCACTGGCCGGATGCCTCCGCGTCCGGCTGGAAGTTGCGCTGCAGCAGATCGGCGTAGGCGTCGGAGGCGGTGCCGGCGGTCATGACGCCGTCCCGGACCACCACGTCGACCGGGTCCGCCCCGTGCAGCGGTGAACGGGGGTCGCCGACGGCCCGTTTGATCAGCTGCTCGCGCAGAGCGGTGGCCGCCGCGCGCACCGCAGCGCTGATCATGCCGGCGCCCGCGGAGCCGACCACGGCGGCGATGTCGGGGAGGTCCGTGTCGCCGTTCTCGAATCGGCAGCGGTCCACACCCATACCGAGGCCGTCGGCGGCGACCTGGGTCATGACCGTCGTGACTCCGGTACCGAAGTCCGGGGTGGCGGCCTGGACGACCGCGGTGCCGTCGGCGTACAGACGGGCACGGGCCCGCTGGGGGTTGGCGGGCGGGCCACGGGACAGCAGGCGGTCGCCATGCCGGTGCCGATCAGCCGGTCGCCCTCCCGGCGCGTGCCCGGCCGGAGGTCCCGGCCCGACCAGCCGAAGCGCCGGCACCACGCTCGTAGCACTCCCGCAGACCGCTGCTGGACCACGGGCGGCCCGACATGGCGTCCACGTCGGTGTGTTGCGCAGCCGCAGCTCGAAGGGGTCCATGCCGAGTTCGTGGGCGAGTTCGTCCATCGAGCACTCGAGTGCGAACATCCCGCTCACCTTGCCCGGTGCCCGCATGAACGTGGGGGTCATGGTGTTGGCCCGGAACAGCCGGTAGACCCCTTCGCAGTCGGGGCACGCGTAGATCTCCGAGGAGACGCTCCGCCCATCGACGCCATGTTGCGCAGTTGCGCCGACGCACCCAGCTCTAGGGCCCGGGCGATCAGCGGGAGCGGCTGACCCTCTCGAGCGGCCTCGCCGCCCTCCGCCCCACGCCGACTGCTGTGCGGCTGGATCGCACTGATGGTCATTCGCAGGCAGTTCGCCCAGCGCCCGTAGCCACTGGAGGCCGGTACAGCGTTTGGGCGGAAGCTGCCAAGAGGCGAGAGTCGGGGCTCGTGCGCTGGGGAGCGAGTCGGACTGGCTCCTCGCCTGCCCGCAGGAGTCCGGTCCAGGGCCAAGATCTTCGAAGCTCGCACCCTGGTGAACTGCCGTGACCATGCCATCGCCGCGCACGTCGACGAGCAGATCAGGAAGGTGCGGCCGGTAGAGCCCGGCGAGCCATCTGGCACGTAAGTGGCGCCCCCTGTGCCGCCTCCGCGGCTGGGGAACGGACAAGGCCCAGGCTTCCGGGTATCCGCCGGATGACCTGGGTCTTTGTTGTACCTCTGGGCTGGTGGGCGCGGACGGTTTCGAACCGCCGACATCTGCTTTGTAAGCCTGGCGCCGATCACCGACACATCATCGCTGGTCACGGCCCACGGGGCGTACCTGGAGAGTTGGAGGGCCTACGGCCCGCCATCGACTCCCATTGACCATGATTGACCGCTCGATCTGGCATGGAACTGGCACGCATGGCACTACTGAGGCTGCCTGGCGTTATGACCTCGCCTGCGGTGGCAGACTCCTGCTAAAGCACGACGTTGGGGCCATGATCTTCGAGGCTCGCCCCATGGTGGCTGCCTAAAGCCGCGGAGCCGACCACCCCAGCCCCGTGCCGGCCCTTCCTCTGTTGGCTCGCGCCGCGCGCGTCCGGCGGCCGGGCGGAGCGGGGCGGAGACAGGAGCGTCGCCCGGCGCCAAGCCGGGCGCGCGGCGAGCGGAGCGAGCCCTTGAACCCGTAGAGAAGGTTTCTACTCACCAGGTGCTCGGGGTGTGTCCGATCCCGGTAGATGCTTGACGCTTCGGTCCCAGCTGATGGTTGACAGTGGCCGTGTTCGGCTTTTCCTCTGTGCGCGTCGTTGCGGCGTGTGTGGGGAGGCCGGGATTGGCGCTGGTGGAGTTGTCGGTTGTCGAGCAGAGATACCGGGCTGTGCTTGCGGTGCTGGCGGGTGCGACGGTGACGGAGGTTGCCGGGTCGCTGGGGGTGTCGCGGCAGACGGTGAGCGGGTGGAAGTCGCGGTATGAGGCCGCCGGACTGGCGGGTCTGGCGGATCGTTCGCGCAGGCCGGCGTCGTGTCCGCATCAGGCCTCTGCCGAGGTGGAGGCGGCGGTGTGTGAGCTGCGGCGCAAGCACCCGAGGTGGGGTCCGCGGCGGATCGCTCATGTGCTGGAGCGGTCCGGGACGGTGAGCCCGGTGCCGTCGCGGATGACGGTGTATCGGATCCTGGTCCGTCACGGGCTGGTGGAGCCGGGGGTGCGGCGCCGGAAGCGGTCGGATTACAAGCGCTGGCAGCGGGACCTGCCGATGCAGCTGTGGCAGATGGACATCGTCGGCGGCGTGATGCTCGTCAACCCGGTCACCGGCGAGCTGACCGAGGCGAAGATCGTGACCGGTGTGGACGATCATTCCCGGTATTGCGTGATCGCGTCGGTGGTCGAGCGGGCGACCGGGCGGGCGGTCTGCTCGGCGTTCGTCCGGGCCTTGCAGAGGTTCGGGGTGCCGGAGGAGGTGCTGACGGACAACGGCAAGCAGTTCACCGACCGGTTCGGGCAGGGTGGTGAGGTGTTGTTCGACCGGATCTGCCGGGAGAACGGGATCGCGCACCGGTTGACCCAGCCGGCGTCGCCGACCACGACGGGCAAGGTGGAGCGGTTCCATCAGACGCTGCGGCGTGAACTCCTCGACGACTGCGGGGCTTTCGAGAGCATCGGGGCGGCTCAGGCGGCACTGGATCGTTGGGTGGAGGAGTACAACTCCTCGCGGCCGCATCAGGCGCTGGAGATGCAGTCTCCGGGCGACCGGTTCTCCCCGGTTGCTGAGCAGGAGCGGAACGTTCTGGGCTTGAAGATCCCGGGAGTGCTGGGGCTGGTGCCGCAGCAGCGGACATCCCCAGCAGACGTGGAGTCGGCTGGGACCGAGGCCTCCGAGGTTCCTGCCGCCCTGCCTGAGGTGGTCCCGGCAGCGGTGCCGGTCGAGGAGGGCGGGCCTGTGGAGTTCGAGCGGGTGGTGCCTGCGAGTGGGAATCTGCAGGTCGCGGGCAAGCAGTTCTGGCTGGGTCCGGCCCGCTCGGGGCTGACGGTGACGTTCTGGGCGGACACGCAGGTGATCCATCTGCTGATCGCGGGGGCGCGGATCAAGTCCGTGCGGTCGCATCTGTCGGTGGCGGATCTGGGATGGCTGGCGGCCCGGGGCGGACGTCCGGCGGGGCCGGCTCCGCTGCCCGTCGGTGACGGGGCGGCGTTCGAGGTGGACCGGGTGGTGAACAACAGCGGTCTGGTCGGTCTGGGCGGGCACCAGGTTCTGGCGGCGGAGATCATCGGCGGCCGCCAGGTGGGCATCCGCATCGACGGCGAGACGCTGTCGTTCTTCGACCTGTCCTCGCGGGAACTGCTGCGGGTGCGGCCCAACCCGCTGACCGGTGAGGAAGTCCGCAGGCTGCGGGGCCTGCGGCCGGCCGGCCCGCCGCCACGGCCCGGAACAGAGCCGGTGCGGGTGCAGCGGCGGGTCAGCGCGGTCGGCACGATCATGGTCTGCCGGCAGGTCGTCTCCCTCGGCCGCCCCTACGCAGGGCAGACCGTGACCGTCCACGTGTCGGACACGACGATCAGCGTCGAGCTGGACGGCCAGGTCCGCGTCATCCGGCGCACGACCGACATACCCGTCCGCCACGTGAAGGCGAACAAGCCCCCAAAGGTTTCCGATGTTGTCTAGGCCCACCGTCAAGCAACAGCTGGGACCAGAACGTCAAACATCACCTGGGACTAGACAAGGTGCTCGGGGTGGCTCCAGAGTCGCTCGGGTCGATTCCCCGGAAGAGGCCGCCCGGTCGCCAGATGCATCGCGGGCGCGCGACTCGACCGTGCGGGCCTCAACAGTCGTAGCGGTGGGTGTAGGGGGTGTCGGGACAGCCTCGACAGACGAAGAAATACATGCCGCCGAGGTCGCCCAGGGCCATGTCGTGCCCGAACGCGTCGAGGGCAGCGGGATCGGCCTCGGCCATCCAGCACGGAGTCACGGTCTCATCCTGGCTGGAGGCCCAGTCATCCAGAGGGAGCCACCGTCCCATGCCCGGCTCTGTCGCGGTGACGCTGAGCAGGTGTTCCATGCGGGTGCCGCAGCCTGCGCAGTCGGGCCAGTCGGGCTGCTGAGTCCACCCCGGGTAGCCCCCGACCTTGCTCTGTTGCGTGGTGGCGACTTCGAAGTAGTCGTAGCCCTTTTCCTCCTTCTGGGCCTCGAACCGCTGGCCAAGCAACTCGCCGAGTCCCTCCGGCAGGTCCCAGTTCGGGTACTCCACGGCCGGAGTGGGGGAAACGGTGCATGGGCGAGGCAGGTAGTCCTCGTCCGCGGTATGCGGGCGAGGCGGCTCCCCGGCCATGGCGCCCGCAGCCGTCAGGGCCGCATTGCGCCAACGGAGCCGGGGGTTGGCCGCGTACTGATCGTCCTCATGAACGAGCGGGCACCACAGGATCTGCAACAGGTCGGCGCCGGCGGGGAAGACGAGGCCGGGCACATCCCGTGCGTACAACTGGACTACCGGGACCATCGCGACCGGCTCCGGCCCGACGGGCGGGTCGAGCGGCTTGTAGTGCCCTGGTTCGGCGCACATCGGCCAGGGCTCGTCGGTCGGCCACAGCAGCGGCCCGCCTATAGAGCTCTCACCCGGTCCCGGCTGCCCGGCCCGGGGGTAGAGGAGGGTGACATCGCGCGCCGTACCGATCAACTCCGGAAAGACGGCCTCGACATCGCAGGGAAACGGAGCCAGCGGCCGGGGCCCGGTCAACTGGTCCCTGGTGGTGTCTTGCTGCGCGTTCCCTGGCGGCATGGCGTCTCCTGTTCCTGGTGGTCCAATGGCGCCGACCCTAGCCCGCGCGCGACCCGGCCCAGCAAGGGGCGTGATGCTCGCTGAAGCCCTCCACTCCGTAGAACGTCGTGCGGCTTTGGTGCTGCGGCGGCTGCGCCCGGCCTGGTACTGGCTGAGCATCGGTGTCACGCTCGCCATGGTCCGGGTGGTGGTCCGCTATGCCTCGGTGATGGATGCGTGTGGGCTGACTGTGCCGCCGTCCCGGCTGCGGCTGACTCTGGCCCGGCTCGCCCGGCGGCCGGTCCCCGATCCCCGGGCCCCGCGGATCCTGCGGATGCGTCCGACGCGTACCGGGCTGGTGCTGCGGCTCAAGCTCCAGCCGGGGCAGGACGCCTTCGACTTCGCCGCCTCGACGGACCGGCTGCGGCACTCCTTCTCCATGCACGGCGTCGCCTCGCGTGAGATCAAGTCCGGGGTGGTCGAGCTGCGGATGACCGGCTACGACGTGCTGCGGCGCGTGCAGATGCCGCTCAGCGTCGAGACGTCCGGGTTGCGGGTGCCGGTCGCTTTGCGGGAGGACGGGGAGGTCCACTTCCGGGACTACCGGGAGGTGCCGCACGCGCTGAACCTGGGCGCGACCCTGTCGGGGAAGTCGGTCTACCAGCGGAACCTGGTCAAGGAACTCGCCTCCCGGCATGTCGCGCTGGTGGGGATCGACTGCAAGGAGGGTGTGGAACTCGCCCCGCTGGCCCGCCGCTTCTCCGCCCTCGCCGACAACCCGGACGACGCTGCCGAACTGCTGGAAGCCCTGGTGGGGCGGATGGCGGACATCTACCAAGTGATCCGGCACGAGCAGCGGATCAGCTCGGACACCCCGGATGCGGAGATCACGGCCGACATCTGGGGCCTGCCCGAGAAAGTGCGGCCGGTGCCGGTCGTCCTCTTCGTCGACGAGGTCGCGGAGCTGGCCCTGTTCTCCACCACGGCGGAGAAGAAGCGCCGCGAGCGGATCGTCACCGCCCTCGTGCGCCTGGTGCAACTCGGCCGCGCCGCCGGCATCTACGTCGAGATCTGCGGCCAGCGCTTCGGCGCCGAACTCGGCGACGGCATCACCATGCTCCGCGCCCAGCTCACCGGCCGCGTCTCGCACCGCGTCAACGACGAAGCCTCCGCCAAGATGGCGTTCGGCGACATCTCCCCCGACGCGGTCCTGGCGACCACCCAGATCCCGGTCGAGCGGCCCGGCCTGGCCGTCGCCGGTGACTCCTCGGGCGGCTGGGTCCGCATCCGCACCCCGTTCACGACGCTCCGCCAGGCCGTGAACACCTGCGCCACCCACACCCACCGCACCCCGGTCCTGGACGGCCTGGAGCGCTTCCGCCCGGCCCTTCCCGACCCGGCACCAGCCGAGATCCCCGCCCCGGCCTCGGCTCCCGTCACCGCCTGACCGTTCCCCTCTGCTCCATGGTCGGCGCGACCGTCACGCGCCAGGTCCCTACCCCCGCCATGCCAAACGGCAGCCCGCCGGGGCCCGACGACCACCCCGCCGTACGTCCGGCCCCGGCCCGACCCCCTTCAAGGAGGTGAAGACCCATGTTCCGCAAGGTCCGCCTGGACGCCGTTCTCGTCCAAGCCGTCATCGCCGGGGCACTGTCCTTCGCCCACCTGCACGACCTCGCCGCCGCCGCGGGCCAGGACGGATGGAAGGCATGGGCCTACCCCGTCTCCGTCGACCTGCTCCTCGTCGCGGCCTGGCGCCGCCTGCGCCTCCTGCGCGACCAGGGCGAACCGGCCCGCGCGGCCTGGTCCTGGTTCGCCGTCGCCCTGGCGGCCTCGCTCGGCGCCAACGTCGCCACCGCGGGCCTCCTCGACCTCAACGACGTACCGGACTGGCTCCGCATCCTCGTCGCCGGATGGCCCGCCCTGGCCTTCCTCGGCGGCACCCTCCTCGTCCACACCCCCACCCCGGCCGCTGCCGGCACCGACGACGTCGAGCCCGAGCCGCTGCCCGTGGTCGAGCCGGTGACTGTGCCGGCCCAACCGGAGCCCGCTCCCGTGCCCGTGCCGGATGCGGTCGAACCTTCCGAGCCGGTCCCGGCCCTGCCCGCCGCACCGCCCGCGGACGTGCCGCCCGCCCTCGTCGACCACGCCCGCAAGCTCGCCGACTCCCACCGCGCCTCGACCGGCACCCCGATCGACGCCGCGACCCTGCGCGACCGCCTCGGCCTGCCCGGCCCGATGGCCGACCAACTCGCCGCCCACCTCACCTGACCTCGAAGGGAGCAACACCGGTGACCCGTGACCCGGCCGACCTGACCGCCACCGACTACCTCGACGGCGCCCGCGAGATGACCGCCGCCAACCGGCCCTACCTCGCCCACCTGCTCGCCGAGGAAGCCGCCCAGCGCACCACCGACCCCGCCACCGCCGCCGGCATCCGCGCCACCTACCCCGACCCCACCACCACCCGAACGGAGAGCGACTGACATGCCCGCCCGCGACTTCTTCCACTCCGTCATGCGGATCGGCCCCGTGCAGATCGGCACCCACCGCGACCGCCACGGACGCACCAAATACGCCGCCGTGTGCTCCCGCGACAACTGCGGCTGGTCCGCCGACTACTCCACCCAGTCCGCCGCCCAGCTCGCCGCCCGCACCCACCGCTGCCGCATCACCAACTGAACCGGAGGACCCCACTCGTGGACGTACCGCTCTGGCTCGCCCTGATCGTCGTCGGCGCCCTCGGCATCAAACTCATCCGCCCGCCCTGGTGGCTCGTCGCCGTGCTCCTCCTCGGCGGCTTCCTCCTCGCCGACAGCCTCCTCGCCCCCGTCATCGACACCGCCATCAGCAAGTAGCCCACCGCAGAAAGGAGAGCACCCATGTTCCGACCGAAGATCCCCACCATGCCGACACCCACCGGCATCGTCACCCCGCCCGCCGTCGAGCCGACCGCGATCATCCAGCACACCCCCACCCCGGCCCCGGTCCCCGTCGCCCCGGCGGCACCGGCCCGGCCCACGGTCCAGCTCACCCCCGGCACCGCGCTCGCCCTCGTCGGGGCCGGCACCGCCGTCGTCCTGGTCGTCGGCGCCGTCCTGGTCTCCATGCTCCTCGCGGTCGCCGTCACCGCGGCCTCGGTCGCCGTCTGCGCCGTCGTCCTGCGCTCCCTGCTCAACAACCAGCACAAGCGCTAACCGGCCCTCCGGGCGGCCCTGAAACCGCCAAGTCTCCGCCGCCCGGACGGCTCCAGCCCCTACCCGACATCAACCGGAAGGACCACCCATCATGCCCCAGCACCGCCACGCCCCGGCCCGCATCTGCCCCTCCTGCGACGGCTTCGCCTCCGCCGCCGTCACCCTCGGCGGCCGCGACCACAACGGCCGGCGCCGCACCATCACCGCCCACTGCCGCACCTGCCAGGGCACCGGCACCATCCCGCCCCTGCGCCAACTCCTCGAGGACGCCGCCGACGCCGCGTTCACCCGCTAACCGTGGCCGACCTCGCGCCCGCCCCCGGCCTGCCGGGCGTGCACATCGCCAAGCCTGCCCGGGACTTCCCCGCGACCGGGTCCTACGCCTGCCGCTGCGGAACCGCCCGCCAGACCACCGGTGACGACAACGTCCGCGACCTGGTCGCCGAGTGGATCGACCACCGCAACACCTGCCCCCACCGCTAACCCGCCGGGGCACCAGCCGCCGTTCTGCCGGCCGGTGCCCCGGCCTCTTACCTCGTCCTCTGGAAGGAGGCCCACCACCGTGACCACGACCGCACCACCCCCACCGCCGCTGCGTGACCTCGCCTTCCTCGCCTCGCTCGGCACCATGCCCGGCCTCATGCGCCAGCTCCGCGGCCTCGGCGGCTGCACCACCCCGATCCGCCTCGACGGCCACCGCACCGACGTCCACACCACCACCGGCGAGATCCTGCACCACCTCACCGCCAGCGACCTGCCCGCCGGACACCTCCTCGTACGCTGCAACAACCGCCGCACCACCCGCTGCCCCACCTGCGCCGAGACCTACCGCCGCGACACCTACCAGCTCATCACCGCAGGCCTGCGAGGCGGCAAGGGCACCCCCGAACGCGTGGCCACCCACCCCCGGGTGTTCGCCACCTTCACCGCCCCCAGCTTCGGCCCCGTCCACAACCGCCCCACCAAGGGCCGCTGCCGCTGCGGCACTCAGCACCCGGCCGACGCACCCGAACTCGGCACACCGCTCGACCCCGACACCTACGACTACGAAGCCGCCGTCCTCTGGAACGCGCACGCCTCCAAGATCTGGGCCCGCTTCTCCATCTATCTGCGCCGTGAAGTCGCCAAGCG
This sequence comes from Streptomyces sp. HNM0645, assembly GCF_030056615.1. NCBI lineage: Bacteria > Bacillati > Actinomycetota > Actinomycetes > Kitasatosporales > Streptomycetaceae > Streptomyces > Streptomyces sp. HNM0645. The sequence goes on from NZ_JASHLT010000036.1 coordinate 39,677, forward strand.
CGCCGGCCTCTCGCAACGGGCCTTCAAGGAGCACGCCCGGGTGTCGTTCGCCAAGGTCGCCGAGTACCAGCGCCGCGGCGCCATCCACTTCCACGCCGTGATCCGCCTCGACGGCCCCGACGGCGGCGACACACCGCCCCCGCCCTGGGCGAGCGCCGAACTCCTCACCGACGCCATCCGCGCCGCCACCACCGCCGCCGTGGTGCCCGGCCCCGTCATCGACGGCCGTGCACACACCTTCGCGTTCGGCACCCAGCTCGACATCCGGCCCATCCGCACCGCCGACCTCGACGCAGGCACGGAACTGACCGAACGCGCCGTCGCCGCCTACATCGCCAAGTACGCCACCAAGGGCGCCGAAACAGCGACCGGCACCCTCGACCGCCCCCTCAAGTTCCTCGCCGAACTCGGCCGCAAGTCCATCCCCGAACACGCCCGCCGCCTCATCCGCACCGCCTGGACCCTCGGCGCCCGCAAAGACCTCGAAGATCTCCGCCTCCGCGCCTGGGCCCACATGCTCGGCTTCCGCGGCCACTTCTCCACCAAAACCCGCCGCTACTCCACCACCCTCGGCGCCCTCCGCACCGCCCGCGCCGAATGGCGACGCCTCCAAGCCGCCATCGCCCGCGGCGACCAGGACGCCACTGCCGACCCCGCCGACGACGACACCACCCTCGTCCTCGCCCACTGGGCCTTCGCCGGCACCGGACTCACCCGCAGCGAGGAATGGCTCGCCGCCTCACTCGCACACGACCCGCAGGAAGGAGACACCACCGCATGACCACCGCAACCGCCGAACTGCTCACCGTGCCTGAGGTCATGGCACGGCTCAAGCTCGGCCGCTCCAAGGTCTACGACCTGATCCGCTCACGTCGCCTGACCTCGATCAAGATTGACGGCGCCCGCCGAATCCCCGCCGATGCTGTCCGCGACTTCATCCTCGGCCAGATCGAGGAGGCGGCCTGATGGCCTCCCAGCGCAAGCGCAACCCCAACGGCGCCGGCACCATCACCAAACGGAAGGACGGCCGCTATCAGGCTGCCGTCTACGTTCTCCAGCCGGACGGCACCCGCGCCCGGAAGTTCGCCTACGGCAAGACCTGGGCGGAGTGCGACGTTAAGCGCCGGGAGCTCCTCGACAAGGTGGACCAGGGCGTGCCCGTGCCCACCAAGTCGGCGAAGCTCTCGGAGTGGTTGCCGTATTGGCTGGAGAACATCATCAAGCCGCGCCGGAAGCGCACGACGTTCGCCAAGTACGAGGTACACGTGCGGCTCTACCTGGTTCCCATGCTCGGCTCAAAGCGGCTCGAATCACTGAGCGTTGCCGACGTCCGGCGCCTCCTTGTCCAGCTGGAGAAGAAAACCACCACGGCGACGGCCAAGGAGTCGCATCGGGTGCTGCGTACGGCCCTGACCGCTGCTTGTCGGGAGGAGCTGGTCATGCGCAACGTGGCGACCTTGGTCGAGCCTCCGTCGGTCGACGCCCGCGAGATGTCGCCGTGGTCTCTTGACGAGACGCTCGACTTCCTCGGCGCCGCTCGAAAGGACCCGCTCTATGCGGCCTTCGTGCTGGCCATCGCTCTCGGCTTCCGCCGCGGTGAGATCGTCGGTCTCCGCTGGGAGAACCTCGACCTCGACAAGCGGGAGATCCGGGTTCGCACTCAGCGCCAGCGCGTCCGCGGTGAGGTGTACGAGGACGACCCCAAGGGGCGCCGGCGGAAGCAGACCCTGCCGCTCCCCGCGATCTGCATCGCTCCCCTACGCTGGCAGCGCATGCGGCAGGCTGCTCAGCGCGATCGGGCCGGGGCCGACTGGAACGAGACCGGCTACGTCTTCACCACGCGCACCGGTCAACCGATCGAGCCGCGCAACCTGTACCGCTCGTTCACTCGGGTCGCCGACTCCGCCGGCCTCCGCGTCATCCGGCTGCACGACGCCCGGCACGGCTGCGCGACTCTCCTCACCGCGGCCGGGGTCGCTCCCCGCGTCGTGATGGAGATCCTCGGGCACAGTCAGATCGCCGTGACGATGAACGTCTACACGCACGTCGTCCAGGACACACAGCGCGAGGCTGTCAGCCACATGGACCGGCTACTCAAGCGGCGGCCCGGCCGTGAGTGAACGCCCGCGTTGATGTCAGAAGTAGATGTCAAAGGCCCCCAACCATGATCGGTTGGGGGCCTTCGTGCTGGTGGGCGCGGACGGTTTCGAACCGCCGACATCTGCTTTGTAAGTTCGACCGGCCGACTCACGCATCTGCGGCCGGTCTCACCCCCGCGGCACGACCAATGCGCGAACGAGTACTGACGGGTGTCCTCGTGCGTCTGCGTTGCCGTCAGGTACTGCCGTCACCTCCAGCAACAACCTGAGTACGGGCATCACTGCGCCTTCCGAGCGCAGCTTGCTCTGAGCAGCGACAACGTGTGCCCGCTCGACGCTACCGGGCGGGCCCGGTTGCGGCGTGCAGTACCGCGCTGCTGGCCAGCCAAAGTCCCCCTTTCAAGAGACCTGCGTGGAGTCAGGGAGGAAGCCTGCTGGATCTGCTGGGTGTACGCGGACGGCGCACATCGACGACATTGGCTGACGTGAGGGCGGCAGCAAGCGGTGAAGACGACCACACGGCGGCCGGGCCGAGCTCTGCCCTGTGTCAGTGGTGGGCCCTACCTTGAGAACAGCACCTTCCTCGCATTGCTATCGGGTGGGGGACATCTGTGGCGAACGGCGTCTGGCACGTAGAACTGGGAATCGAGATTGACCTCACGCTTGAGGACCTCGGGCACCCCGAGATGCCCGATCTGTGGGAGGTGCTCTGCAGAGACAGGCGGCCGGTAGGGCAGCGTGGGCTGCAATGCCTGGAATGCCGCGAAGAGCGCCCCCACTGCCCCGAGTGGATGTTCCTACGTATCCGGCGCGGGCAGCGAGAGGCCGTGCACTTCAACTCGTCCGTCGGAAAGCATCCCGCCAAGTCAGAGAGCGATGAGCACAAGGCCCTGAAGGAGCGCATCGCCACGACGGGCGATCGGGAAGGGTTCCGCGTCGTCACCGAAGACCGCGCCAACGACGGTGCCCGACGCACCGATGTCACCGTTATCGGGGATGTCGCCGTCGGATGGGAGATCCAGGTATCGAACATCTCCGAACCCGCGGTGAGACAACGCGCAGCGCTCGCTCGTCGGGACGGTCTCGTCCCCTCTTGGACGACGTCGGCAAAGAAGCTGTCCGAGGTGCTGCGCGGCGCACCATGGTCCTTGATCGTTCCCCGTCCGTGGCAGGAGATCAGAGCCGGACACGAGATCCGCGTAGCTGGTGGCGTGCGCATTCTCGAGATGCTGCACTGCTCCCGCGTTCCAGGCCCCTGCCCGGTGAAGAGGACCGGCAAGTGCAGCAACTTCCACGGCATTTGGGAGGTCTATAACCCGACTCTGGACGACTTAGTCCGCGGTTCAGCTGCCGGGGACTGGGTACCAGTCATCGTTCCGCAGAGCCGCTGGATGAACCGATTTTGGACCAGGCCGGCTGACCGGGACCTCTACGCGGCGAGTGTCGGCGGGCTGCCTACCGAGGACGACCTGATGCAGGGGAACAAGCGGCGGGCCGTCCCGTCCTCCATCAGCGAGCAGGAGATGGAGCGCATCTGCCGGTATGGGCAGGAGAGCGACCATCGATCGCCGCAGCGCGAGGTATTTGACCGGGGGCAGCGGCTCGACGCTTCCGCGGTTACTATCCCTACGCAACGGACATACCAACCCCAGAAGCCGGTGGGTGCAGCCCCTGCCCTGCTGGACTGGAGCGCCAAGTCGCACTGGCTTCCGCAGCCTCAGCCATGCCAGTACTGCGGCAAACCAGCGAGCCTGGTAGATGACCACGGGAGACCCAGCCACAAGGTCTGCAAGGAGAAAGCAGCAGGCTGAGTCGACCCGGGGAGGTGAGGGGGCTTCTGCCCAACTCCCGCACCCTGGCCCGGAGGCTGACAGGGCTCCCTTCCTGCCATACTTGCGTACTCTGTGACATTCATCGTGACGTTGCGCAGCTAGGGGGCGGGATGGCAGCGCCGGGTGTGGGGCCGAGGTACAGCGGGCAGTCGGACCTACTTCGCGTGAGTGCGTCGGATGTGCAAAGGCTGCCTCATGGATGTGGCTTGCATGGAGCGCTGAAGGTGCGTCCCAAGCTCAAACCAACAGACTGGGTGCGCAGACGGGACGACGCACAGACATTTGTCCTCGGCATTGTCCGCGACGTAAGCCTGAGGCTGCACGATGTTCTGAGATCCTCCGACTGGGAATCGCTTAATAGGGCGGTGCAGATCGAGCTATCCCAGTATCAGTTGCACGCCGGAGACAGAAACTACATAGTCCGAGCTATTGAGAATTATCTCAACTGCCATGAAACATCAGAATCTGAACTGGGGACTCTCAGACTCCGAGTGTGTGACCCAATGGTGGTCCCAGACACCAGCTTCCCGTCAAATCAGCTGACGGTCTGGGCACCCGTATACGACAGCGAATCTGGTGTCCGAGAAGTTCGTAAGCTCCGTTTCGGCCAAGCTCGCCCAGCGGCAAAGGATACCGAGACCTGGGCGATCACGGCGGCGCACGTCGCGGGGCTGTTTCGACCTCGAGGGAATTTGGAGCGGATTCGCGTTGTAGAAGTCGGTCTGATTGATGGGTCCATGGAGACCCTATTCGACGGCAGCCCTTCAATGGCAGAGTCGCTGTATGCAGCCAAAGTATTTCCTATAGCGAGAAAGATCGTCACGTCGAATAAGCCAACTCCTGGAAATAGCTGCGGAGGATGCAAAATTGCAGGGTGCTGCACCTCTTTGGAGAAGCTAGACGGGTTTCTCGGACAGTCCCGTAAAGGTCTGGCTACCCGGTCAGTCAGCGCGCGCGACTTGGAGGTCTACGAAAAATGCCCTGCCCAATGGTACTTGATTTCGAATAACTTGCCGCCGGAATCGAATGCACCACCTTCCTCAAGGCGGGGCAGAGTCATCCATGAGTGGCTAGCTAAAGCTCATACGAGCAGCTACGGGTGCGATCCAAGTGATCTCGATGCCATTGACAGTAATTTTCCTCCTGATCTCGATGAAGGCGATTACCTGGACTCTCGTGAATATGTTACGCAGCATGCCGTTATATGCCCACTTAGAGAAGGGGCCCGGGTAATCGGGAGCGAGGTATCGGTATACGGATATGACGCCCAAGCGGATGTTGTAGTTGTCAGCAAGCCTGACTTGCTGTATGTGGATTCTGATGACACCTTCGTGATCAGAGAAACCAAGACGACTACCTTGAGTCTTCCAGGGAATACACAAGAAGCTTTTGACAGGTTCTTCGCGGTACCTTGGCTTCTTAATCTGATCGGTAGTGGGTACCGGGGTCCCTACAAGAGCGACAAAGCGCGGCTTGAGCTGGAAGTTCTGACTTCAGAGGATAGTCGTGTCTTCTCCTGGGACCTTGGCGATGCTCGACTACTGCGCATGGCAAAGGCTGAAGTGCGCCTGCGCGCCAAGAAGTGGCACCGGGATACGACCTGGAATAGCGCTCCCGGCGAGCACTGCCGGCGGTGTCCCGTCCGCGGTTGGTGTCCCGATGCGAACGCGGACGAGGCCGATGATGACCAGTTTCGCCTCCCGTGACTCCTTCAGCCGTTCAGAGCTTCGGTAAGCCGGAGGCATGTGCATCCACTCGGTGCGGCGGCTACCCTAGGAACGATGCTCTGACACCTCGTCGGCGCACATCAGAAGTCGCCGGAGGGGGAGTTGGACGATCTGGAGCGCCCCTCTCCGAAGGGGATGGCCCTTCGGCGGCCAAGCCTCCAGCCGAGGACGCAAGCACGTATCCGCACCTCAACTTCCCCTGCTCTGCCGCGGCACCATGTGGATGTGTACCGGGCATGGGCAGACACCGGGCTGCTCTGCGCGCTCGCGCGCAGGCCAGTCCTGCTCGACAAGATCTTGGATCTCTACGGGGCATCTCTCGTGGTAACTCAGGCAGTTGCCGCGGAGATCAGGCGGCTCTCGGGGACATCCGAAGCGCAGCGTACGCCCCAGACGCGATTGCTGTGCAGCGGTGCCGATACCGTCGTCCGATACCTCAATGATGGACGGATCGCGGAATGCCCCCTTCCGACTGGGTCGGACACGTTCGACACGTTCGACAAACTCGACCAGGTGCTAAGGAAGTTGCGAGGAATCGATGCTGCCGCAGCTGAACGTGCCGGCAGGACCACGGATGCTGTGGCCTCTGCGCACAAGCATGCCGGGGAGACACACAGCATTGTCTGTGCCGCGCGAATCGTAGAGCTCGGGGGCAAGACCGTGCTCCTTACGAATGACGGTGGCGCGATCACAGTCGCGGAGAGCTACGGCATCCCCTGCAAGGATCTCGGGCAGCTCCTGGCCGAGCTCGGGTGCGAAGCTGATCCGATGGACGCTGCAGATCTGTTCAACAGCTTCAACGAGGTGACACGGACGTTCGCTACCGTCCCTGCGTATCGTCAGCCGACTGCCGCAAGTGCTTTCCGCTGCTTGAAGCACGGCGATACATGCCGACTCTGCGGTTGACCAGGTTAACCGATCACTCGCTGGTTCATATCCCACCCGGCCTCGCTCAGCTGCAAGCGAGCGTCCTCGACAGAACCATCAGCGATGACGTCTGCAACAGCTTGCAGACTTACGAGTTGCTCAGCGTAAGCATCGAGGACCTGTTGGGATAGCCGCTCCGAGGGGAAGTTCTGCCCTCGGGTTGAATTCAACTCATCCCACACGGTGGAATTTCCCGAAAGGCGCATCAGGTCGCCGACTTGAGCTGTCTGACAAAACCTCATGAGCGATGTTTCGAAGACGTCTTCTGCGGCTTCACTAAGCGCAATCATCGCGGCGTCGCGGCTCACCCCGTAAGTCAGAACAATGTCCGCAATTAGTGCAGCCGCTTGGACCTTGGTCGAAATTGCTCCGCACTGCTCCAGTTTCCCCAAAAGCGCTTCTTCTGGCAGCAGGAAGTGCCGCGCAAAGGAGTTTGCAATCCTTTCGGGGCGCAGGTCTTGCATTTTTGCGCGGTCGACGATCACTTGGCCGGGATCATTCTGCAGGACGTGACAAAGTTCGTGAGCCAAAGTGAAACGTTGTCTCGACCAAACGTCATTTGAGTTGATTACTACGACCCAGGAAACTTGGTCTCCCCATTTTTCGGGGATTGAGATCCCATGGACCTGGTCTGGTAGTTTCCTGTATTCGACCGGGACGCCGAGGCTCTCAACTAGACCCGTTAGGTCCTCTACTGGCTCAGTCTCGCTGAAGTCTAGGTAGGCCCTCAGGCGCGCGGCAGTTCTCTCGCCGGCGTAACGGTCATGCCAAACCTTCGATGGGGCGAAGCTTGCCACGTCTATGATGGGCTGAGCGCAACCCCAGTCGCGTGTCAGACGATCCGTAGCCAGCAATTTAGTAGCGTGAGAAACGACATCGCTAACGTCGTGAATTCCCTCAACGGTTCCAAGCCGTAGGCTTACTCCCATTGATGGTTCGTCGCCTTGGAGTAGCAAGCCGGGAGCCACTCTGAAAAAGGCGCTCAACAAAGTTGCTTCGTATGCGGAAGGAAGGCGGGAACCAGAAGTCAACGCAGTATATGATTCCTTGGACCCCAGCAGGTCAAGCAGGGTTTCCGGTGTAACGCCTTCACGCGTGACTAGCGTATTAAGGGTGTGCTTGAAACGCTCTTCGCGCGTGCTGGTTGCTGCCATCATCACCCCTTCCGCCGTGTCCTTCAGTCTCGGCCGTCCACATCTACTACCCAGTGTGGCAGAGTCCTTGTACTCGCACAGGCAGCTGCACTGGTCCGCGGACTTGATACAGCTAAGACTAGTGCCCACCACTGACAGTGGCTCTGTCGTGGACGTGCTGTGTGACTGTAGGGAACTGCATGTTGGCAGCGGTAGGGGTCATCCATCCTGACCTGTGCTGTCTGGCAAAGGGGCGTGAGCGTGCCGCTGTACGTTAACCAAGGATGGCGTGCGCCGACCGCCCCAGCGACAGCGTGCTTTCCCTCCCCGCCTGCATGCACGCAGCGCGCCGCCTCCGCGCGCGTGCCCGCGCCGTGCGCGTGCCTTGAGGCGGCAGGGAAAGTTGCGCCGCCATAGCTCTCGAACCAGGCACGCCTGACCCCAGGCACGGGAGGATGCCATGGCACGCTTGTGCGTGACGACGAGCACGAGAAGGGAGAGCGCGTGTCGCAGGAGGCCAGCCCTCGCGGAACCTTCCTCAAGATCGCCGATGTAGTGAAGGCGGAGATCGACGCCAAGCCAGAGATGGCCGAGCTGCCGTCAGCTGTGGAGCTCATGCGCGAGCATGGCGTCTCACGCGGCGTCGCGCTGCGCGTCTTTGGCGTGCTTGAGAGGGAGGGGCGTGCCGAGCGAGTGCCAGGAGGGCGGTGGCGCGTCGTTCGTCCGGGGCAGGACCGGGACCGCCGTCCGCTGGCCGAGCTGGTCGCTGAGGTGATTCGTTCGGACAACCTGAACGTGGGAGACAGGTTCCCCAGCACAAGCACCCTGGCTACACGGTTCAGTGTCTCACGCCCAACGGTGGCCAAAGCGCTCGACAAGCTCGAAGCAGCCGGCCTGCTGTCGGCGAGCCAGCAGGGAAAGCAGCGAACTGTACTGGCCCTGCCGGGCCGAGAGGAGCGTTCGTAGCGTGAGCAGCGCGGGACTGACCGACTGGGCCTATCCGCTCGCGGAGTCGTTGCTCGCCGAGCCGCTACCGCGGCGGTGGGCGCACTCGCTCGGGGTCGCCGAGCGTGCTCGGGTCATCGCGCCGATCTTGGGCGACGATGCCGAGCTGCTGGAGGCCGCGGCGGTGCTCCATGACATCGGCTACTCCCCCGACCTTGCCAAGACCGGATTCCATCCGCTCGACGGAGCCCGGCACCTGCGGGACGTCGCCAACGCTGATGCTCGCGTGACCCGTCTCGTGGCTCATCACTCCTGTGCCTGGATGGAGGCTGAGGCCCGGGGCCTGCGCGAGGAACTGGAATCCGAGTTCCCACGGGAGGATGCGGAGCTCTCCGACGCGCTCTGCTTCTGCGATATGAATACGACGCCGGACGGGACCCCGACGAATCCCGTCGACCGCGTGAACGAGATCGCGGGGCGGTACGGGTCGGACAGCCTGATCGGCACGTTCATCCGGCGCGCTGAGCCGGAGATCCTGGCCTGCACTGCCCGTGTGCTCGAACGGGTCGCCACGCTGAAGCGTCAGCCGATGTAGGGAGCCGTACGGGTCCGGTCCATGGCGTGCTCGATACGGAGCCGCATCGTGGGGTGGATGTCGAGTTCTGCCAGGTCTGCCGGGGCCACCCAGCGGACCTGTGTCGTCTCGTTGCTCGTACGCACGTCCCCGCCGATGGGTCGGGCGCGGAAGCAGATGCTGAACTGCTGGCGCGCCTCGCCGTCGTCGTACAGCATCACGTGACCCGGGTCGGTGTAGATCCCCGACATGTCGACGACTTCGGCCTTGATTCCGGTCTCTTCCCAGACCTCTCGCACGACCGTGTCGCTGATGGATTCTCCGACGTCGTGGCCGCCACCGGGGAGCGCCCAGCGGCCGTTGTCGGACCGTTGGATGACCAGCACCTCGCCTGCGTCGTTCTGCAAGAACGCCACGACGGACGGAACCACCGAGTTGGCCGGCGGGGCTTCGGGGTCGTGAAGGTAGTCGATGCGTCCCATGCTCAGGCTCCCGTGAGGTCGTGTTCCGTCACCTGGCGCGCGCCTCCCCAGGTCTGCTCGATGCTATTCGCGTACGTGTCGAAGAGGCCGCCGCCTGGTAGGCGCCGTAGGTGCAGGACGGGTGCCATATACGCGCCGATGCCGTAGACGTGGGTGTTCACGAGCATCTCGTCATCGGCACGGAACAGCGAGTTGTAGAGCGTCGCGTCGTGGAGACGGAAGCCGATGTCCGGGTGGCTCTGGAACAGCGGGCGGTAGTTCATCAGCGCGTTGCGGATCTTGCCGTCCATGATCTGGTGGCCCTCGTCTATGCCACGCTGCTTCACCGCCGCGCAGTCGGGGTCCCCGAGCAGGATGCGCACCTGAGCGTTCCCCTGCGTCTTGGTCTTGAGCAGGTCGTGAAAGAGCGGATCCTCCGAGAGCCACAGTCCGGAGTAGACGAGCACGTCGACATGCGACGTAGCCCGGCCGTAGATCTCCCGCCACAGGCCGGCGGGCACCATGTGCCGATGCGGGTAGACCGTCACGATCTCCGCTTTGCTCAAGTCGGTGGCGCTATCCACCATGCGGGAGTCCTCCCACAGGGTCGTCACCTCGACTTTGAGCACGGACGCGGTCGCGTACTGATGTCTCCTGTACGGGACTTTCCCCTGCGTGATCCAGCGCTCAACCGTCTTCGGGTTGACCTCGATCGCTTCGGCCAGGTCCTGCACGGTCATGCCTTGGGCCAAGAGGGCGGACCGTAAGCGCTCGTTGGACACCTCAACCCCCGGTGGGACATCTAGGGACGTCCTGACGGTAGCGAGATGACCCCCAGGTGTCCATGCGCGAGGTGAACAACGCCCCCCACCTGCACCGATTCTGATGGTGCGCCAAGAAGTCCCGGCGCGAGGAGCGGGGAGTCCGCCGTCAGACTTGACGGAGCTCAATGCAGTACCTGTAATAGAGGTACTGCATCGAGCCTACGGCTCGACGTTCCCAGCAACACCTGAGGGGCCTTCTTTGGGCTGCTCATCAGCAGAGGGCGGGGACGCTGCAATCCCGCTAAAGGCCAGGTGAAACAGGGTTTCGACCCGTACTGGCGAGGTGGCCCGGTGACCGCGAGCAACGGCCGGAGAGTGGGGAGGAAGCCCCCCTTGCAGTGCGCCACCCCAAATGACTGGCGAGAAGAGGAGTTCTGATGCGGCAGTTAAGTACCTGGGCGCTGCTTGTGCTGGACCGGCACGGGCGGTGATGCCCTTCGCGTCTGCCTGATCCGCCGTGCAACGCACCGGGATAGCCGGTGACTCGCGGACTCAGGTCACCTGCGCGGCGCATGCCGCGGCCGGTTGCCTCCCTCGCCCGTCCGGCGCTCCCGCCGTACGGGCGAGGCGTGGGGAGCTGGAATCCGCTGGCTCTACCAACCGCGCCGCCCGGAGCTGCAACTCCGAGCGGCGCCTACAGGCACCTATATGGAGGTCCCTGTGATCACCAGTCTGACAGAGGCAGAGCGGGCCGAGCTGGCCCGGAGGGCCGCTGAGGCGAACAAGCGCAGCGCGGACAACGCCCGTATGCAGGGATGCCGGTGAGCGGCCAGCACCAGCGGGACGAGCGGCCGCCGCTTCCGGTGCGGCCCCCGCGACCGCATCCGCACGCAGCGGCCGGCGGCCGCTGAGCTGATCCGTACTCCCTGATTCCCGACAACGGCGTGCGCCCCCGGAGCGGCTACTCCGGGGGCGCTTCGGGCCGTACCCCGTGGAGAGGAACCACGACCCATGAAGCACATGGAAGCACGTCAGGCGGCCGTTACAGCCATCGCTGGCGACCGTGAGCCGACCGGCGCGGAGCTGGACGCGATCGAGCGGGAGATGCCGTTGATCGCGGCGGAGGTCGAGTTGCTGGATGCCCTGATCGTGACGCTGGACAGTGCGGCCACGGTGCTGGACGAGCGGCGTATCCGCCGGGCCCGTAACCGGGTGCTGGCCGCGCGGCGGGACCTCGCCAACCGCACGGCCGGCGTGCCCGGCGGACCGGTGGTGGCATGATGCCGACCGCCCAGATGTCCAGTAGCGGCGGGCCGTGGCGCCTGTACGTCGCGCTGATGGGCGCCACCGAGTGGCCCGACTTTCGTTGGGAGCGGCCAGCCCCGGTGCCCACGATCGCCGAGCGCCGGGCGGTCCTCGCCTCGCTTGGCTACGAGCCGGTCCCCGGCTCCGAGTGGTCGTGGATCGAGGACACCGCCGCCTATGGCGACGACGCCTCACCTGTGCTGCTGATCGCTGCCATCGACGTGCGGGAGTCCACGGGCGGTGCGTCATGAACCGCCTCGGCAAGGGGCTGCTCGTGCTCGCCCTGGTCGCCGTCGTCGCGATGGCGTTCCGGGTGTCGTGGAACGCGCTACGGGACGTCGCCACGGCGACGGGCGCGGACGCTACCGCGGCGACGCTGTACCCGTTCGTCGTCGATGGCCTCATGGCTCTCGCGCTGGTCGCCACCCTGGTGCTGACTGGGGACGCGCGACGGTTCGCGTTGCGGGTGCTGGCCACCTACACGCTCGCCTCGCTGGTCCTGAACTACGTGCACGGGCTGGTGCCGGAGTTGCACGGTCGATCGGTCGACTGGGGTCGACTTGCCGATTGGGACCCGGCGAACTGGGCCCTGGTCCTGCTCGCCACATCGCTGCCGGTCGGCTCGATCTACTTCGGCTCGGACCTGGTCGCCAAGGTCCTGCACCACCGACCGGACCCGACCCCGACACCTGCCGAATCGGCAGAAATCAGCGCTAATCGGTCGACGGCTGACCTGGGCGAACACGCTGAGCTGCCCGCCGCACGGGTCGAGGAACTGCCTGCCCGACCGGTCGAGCCGGTTCCGGCGGTGGTCGAGGAGAGCGAGCCGGTGCCGGTCGGTGCGGTCGCGGCCGAGCAGCCGCGGGTACGTCGGGCGACCGGTCGAGTGCCGGTGGTCGCCCGGTCGAGTCGACCGGTCCGCACGGCCGAGGAACTGCTGATCGAGGCCCGCGAAGCGACCGCCGGTTGGGCGATCGAGAAGCTGACGGCCGAGGGCATCCGCAAGGCCGTACGCACATCACCAGCCAAGGCCCGGGGGCTGCGCGAGACGCTGCGCGCCGAGCGCACCACGCGCGCCGAGCCGCTGCCGGTGTCTGAGGGCGTCTGATGCGGCTGACGCGTGCCGACTGCCTCGACCCCGAGGGCGAGCGGTTCGGCCTCCCCACCTTCCCGTGGCGGTGCGCGCCGGACGGCTACGCCACCCGCCGACAACTCCGGGCCGCGGGACTTCGCCCCGGCGGGCAGCCGGTAGCGGCCCAGTGACTGCGGCCGCGCCGGCGCCGGGGGCCGCTGGTCGCCTACCTCTACCGCGTTGACCACGCCGTGCCCGTGCGCCCGATGACCCCGGGCCAGTGGGCGGCTCTGGCCAAGGCCAACGCCACACGGCGTCAGTGTCCCGGCTGCGGGCGCGACGCCGGATACGTCCTCCCCGCTGCGCTGGGCACCTGCGTGCCCTGCGCCTATCCCGAAGGGACCAGCGATGGAATCGCTGCCTGACCTCGCCCGTGTGGTGCAGCTCCCCGACGGCACCCACGTCTACGTCGACCCCGCCCACCTGCCCGCCGCCTACTCCGGGCCTCAGGTCGTTCACCAGCACGTGCACCAGGCGCCGCCAGACCGGACGGTGCAGCGCATCGCGCTCGGCTCCGGGGTCGGCGCCGGAGCGGTCGCGGCCGGCGTCTACTTCGGCCCGCTGCTGGTCGGCGCACTCACCGCCATGGCCGCCAACCTCGCCCTCCTCGCCCTGCTCGCCGCCGTGTGCGCGTGGGGCGTCGTCACCGTCGTGAAGTCGGTCGCCGGCACCGAGGGCAAGGCGGCCGCGAAGAGCATGCGCAAAGTCCGCCGCCGGCGCTGACGGCTGCCTGCGGTTCCCGCCCGGTGCGGGAGCCGTGGGGAGCCGGACAGTCCGGCCCCGGGCAGGAGACAGACCGTGGCGCGTGAACCCAAGCTCACCACTGGCGAGAAGGCGAAGGTCGCCTGGTACGTGGCCCGGATGGCCAAGCGCGGCATCGCCGACGACCGCCTCACCGGCGGCCGCGTCCACCAGCGCGACCTGGAACGCAAAGTCGAGCGGGTCATCGAGCAGGCCCGCACCCGCGAAGAACAGCGCGACGCCAAGAACAACCGCCGCCGCAAGTAGCTGTGCCCCGGGGCGGCCGTATCGCCGGCAAGCATCCCGGCCGCCCCGGGCCCCTGACCACCCCTTTCTGAGCAGCAGGAGACACCCAGCATGACCGACACATCTGCGGGCCCGCACCTGCAGCCTGTACCTGAGATAGACCATGCCGACGATGCGCCGGCTGTGCCGGTGCCGGTCGACAACCCCGCCGTGCCGGACCCGAAGGTGCGGATCGAGAAGCGCAAGCCGGTCCTCGCCACGTGGCTGACGAACCGGCGCGACTTCGCCGCCACCGCCCGCCACAGCATCGCGAACGCCGGGTACGCGACGCTGTATCACGGGGTGCGGCTGCCGGTGTATGCCGGACGCCTCGCCCTCATGTCACCCCGCGGCGCCTGCCGCTTCGTCGCCACGACGAACCGGTGGGTGTGGGACCGCGAAGCCGCACCCCTGCGGTCGTACGCGGTGCAGACCGAGGACATCGACGAGTACATGCGCCTCGCCCGGCTCCGCGCCGGCCGCATCCGCCTACGGGGCCTGGTCACGCTCGTGGCAGCGGTGTTCGGGGTCGGGTTCGCCCTCTACCTCTACGTCATGGCCCCGGCGTTCCTGTACGCGTTCGCCGCCGGCGGCGTCCTCCTCCTCGGCCTCGGGGGGCAGCAGCCGGACGCGCCGGTCGTGGGGCCGGCGGTGTTGAAGACCGAGGTGCAGAAGCTCACCGGCAGCATCGTCCTGCGCGGGCTCGATTCGATCGGGAACGCGAAGATCACCGCCGCGATCAAGAAGGGCGGTGACATGAACGGCCTCAGGTTCGTCTCCGAGATCGTGCGAGACGGGCCCGGCTACCGCGCCGACCTCGATCTCCCCTACGGAGTCACACCCGAGGACATCATGGAGGCCCGCAAGCCCCTCGCCTCAGGTCTCCGCCGCAAGACCGGATGCGTCTGGCCCTCGCCCGATCCGGAGCAGCACGAAGGGCGCCTGGTGCTGTGGGTGGGCGACAAGCCCATGAACGAGACGTCGAAGCCGGCATGGCCGCTGGCCAAGTCGGGGACGGTGGACCTGTTCCGGCCGGTGGTGTTCGGCAACGACCAGCGCATGCGCGACGTCGCCGTCACGCTCATGTTCGCCTCGGTGGTCGTAGGGTCCATCCCCCGCATGGGCAAGACGTTCCTCATGCGGCTGTTCCTGCTCATCGCCGCACTTGACCCGCGCTCCGAGGTGCACGCGTTCGACTTCAAGGGCACCGGCGACTTCGGCGCCCTCGAACCCGTCTGCCACCGCTACCGCGCCGGCGAGGAGGACAACGACATCGAGTACGTCCTCGAGGCGCTGCGGGAGTTGAAGGAGGAGCTGCGGCGGCGGGCGAAGGTCATCAAGTCCCTGCCCCGCTCCCGGTGCCCGGAGTCGAAGGTCACCCCGGAGCTGGCGGGTGACAAGGGCCTTGGTCTGCACCCGATCGTGGTCGGGTTCGACGAGTGCCAAGTCGCGTTCGAGCATGAGGAGCGCGGCAAGGAGATCGAGGCCATCTGCACCGACCTGGTCAAGCGCGGTCCCGCGCTCGGGATCGTAGCCATGTTCGGCACCCAGCGCCCCGACGCCAAGTCCCTGCCCACTGGCATCAGCGCCAACGCGGTCCTGCGGTTCTGCCTGAAGGTCATGGGGCAGCCCGCCAACGACATGGTGCTCGGGACCTCGATGCACAAGTCCGGGTACCGGGCGACCATGTTCTCCCGGTCCGATCGGGGCATTTGCTGGATGGCCGGTGAGGGCGACGATCCGCGCATCGTCGCGTCGGCGTTCGTGGACGCGGTTGCCGCGGAACGCATCGTCGCCCGGGCCCGCGTCGCACGGGAGGAGTACGGGAACGTCACTGGCCACGCCATCGGTCAAGGCCCCGAGAAGACTGGGACCGGGTCGGACATCCTCGCCGACGTCCTCAACGTCATCGCGAGCGAGGAGAAGGCCGTGTGGTGCGAGCGCATCGCCACCCGGCTCGCCGCCGCGCAGCCCGAGACGTACGGCGGTTGGCAAGGCGAGAACGTCACCGCCGCGCTCAAGCCCTGGGGCATCAAGCCGGGCCAGGTGTGGGGCCAGACCGACGAAAGCGAAGGGGCGAACAGGCGGGGCATCAAACGCGCCGACGTCACCGCCGCCATCACTCGCCGTAACGCCGACCGGGCCGCCGCCTGACCCGAGTAGCGCCGCTAGACCTAGCACCCCAGCTTGCTAGGTCTAGCGGCCCCACTAGCGCGCCCTACCGCCGCTGATCAGCGAACTAGTACCTAGCGGCCCACCTGCAGAAACCCCCGAAACCCGCCCTGAGAGGGGAGGTGACACCCTATGGCTCTCGCTAGCCTCGCCATCCTGCTCACGCTCGCCGGTTACGCAGCGTTGTGCGCGGTCAGCCCGTTCGAGCCCTGCCGCAAATGCCGTGGGACCGGCATCCGCACCGTCCGCCGCCGGACCGTCAAGGTCTGCCGACGCTGCCGAGGCGCCCGCTACCGACTCCGCATCGGCCGCCGCCTGCTCAACACCGGACGCACCATCCACCGCAGCGGCAGCCGCTGATCAAACGCGTGGGACCGGTGGTCACCCCCTAACCGTGGACTCGCCGAAGCAAATGCTCGCCAGCGCGACCACCGGTCCGTGTCCCCAAGCTTGCGAGCACCCGGGGCGCAAGCAGCATCCAGCCACCTCCACCCGCCGTCAAAGGAGTTTCCGGCATGGCCGTAACCGTCTCGCTCGTCCTGCTCTTCGGGCTCGTGCTGTTCTCCCTGCTCCGCTCGAACAGCCTCGGAGCCGGCAGCGCGTTCACCGCCGCCGGGTTCGGCTTCTTCCTCGCCTCCACCGGCGCCGCCGAACCCATCAACAACCTCATCACCGCCGTGATCAGCGCCATCCCGGCCCTGTGACCGGGCCCGGCAGGTTCGAGATCCGGATCATCTGCCACCCGGCGGACGCCGACCGCATCACTGCCACGCTCGCCGGTGCTTTCACCACCGGCCCCGTCCGGCAGTACCCGGCCCGCGACGGCCGACAAATCCGGCTCTACGTCACCGCGACCGAACGCGCCTCCGCGCCGGTCCTGCGGCTCGTGCCCCCGGACCGCTAGAACCCGCACAACCGAGGGCGGCCCCCGTCTCGCCAAAGCCTGAGGCCGCCCTCGTTCCACCCGTCGTCAACAGACCTGTGGAGGTCTCCCAGCATGACCCAACCCACCCACACCCGGCGAGTACCCGGCCTGCGGCCGCGACTGCTCGACCTGTTCTCGTGCGCCGGCGGCGGCAAGCCCAGCATCCCGGAGCTGCAAGCCGCGATGGGCATCGACTGGACCGACGTGCGCGAGGAACTGACCGAGGCCATCCCGCCCGACTACACCGAGCACATCGGCACCGCGTTCCTCGCCACGGCCACGCTGGGGGTGGCCGCATGAGCGAGACGCTGTATCCCCTGCACACCGCGCTGAGCCTCGCGGCCTCGGGCGTGCCCGTGTTGCCTCTGCGACGGGGGAAGGTGCCGTTCGGCAACTGCCGCTCCTGCGTGGGCAACGCGTGCGGCGGCCGGCCGAACATGAAAACCCCGGGCCCCTGCCGCTGTTCCGGCGTCTGCCACGCATGGGCCGCCGCCACCGCCGACCCGGCCGTCATCGTCTCGCCCCTGTGGGTCGCTGCGTGGCGGCAGGCGGTGTGCGTCGGCTACTACCCCGGCGGCGCCGGGCTGACCGTGGTCGACCTGGACCACGCGGACGCCATCGCATGGGCCCGTACCGCTCTGCCTGCAACGCGGACCGTGCCGACGACGCGTGGTCAGCACTGGATCTACCGAGGCGCTATCGCATCACGCAACGCGGTGCGACCCGGGGTCGACATCAAGTCGTCCATGTCATACGCCCGCTATCTCGGGCCCGGCACCGGCGCGATGGCCGACCTGCCGGACGCCGTGCGCGCGCTGGCCGCTCGGAGTGCCCCCGCGGTTCAGCCGGCGCATGTCGGCACCGTGCCCGTGACGGTCGGTGGTGGGGAGTGCCGTCACCGCGCGCCCGTCTTCCTGGAGCGCGGCATCGCCATGGCGGAGCAGCGCATCACCGAGGCCCGGACCCAGGTCCACGCCACCGTGTACCGCACGTTCCTCGCCGTGCTCTCCGTGCACGGCCGGTGCGGCTGCCTGACCGAATCCCACGTCGGGCGGCTGTTCACGGCCGCGCAGGCCAAGGGCGAGAGCTTGAGGCACTGCACCGACGCGTGGGCCAACGCCCGCTCCGCATTGGGAATGTGAGCCATGTCCGACGACGACAAGAGCCCCGCGCGCGAGATCATCACCGACTATGCGCAGGCCAACTTCCGGTACTTCCGCACCGCCGACGGTACCGTCTACGCGCAGCGGAACGGCCACCCCGTCGCGCGGCCGATCCGGTCCCAGGGCACGACGGGCAGCCACCGCCAGGAACTCATGGTCGACCTGTTCCGCGACGGCATCGGCGTGTTCAACGGCACCGCCCTCAAAGAAGCCCTGGACCTCATTGAGGCGTTGGCGCTGACCGAGGAGACACAGCCCGTGCACATCCGGGTCGCCCCCGGGTTCGACGGTGCCACGTGGCTCGACCTCGGCCGCGCAGACGGGCAGTCGGTGCGCATCCACCCGACGGGGTGGGACGTTGCCGTTCCGGATCCGCGTGAGGTGTGCTGGCGGCGCACCCAGCTCACCGGGGAACTGCCGCTGCCGGCGAAGGACACCGACGGAAAGGGCATCGACCTCCTGTTGCGGTTGACCAACTTCGCTACGGCGGAGACCGAATGCCTGGCCCTCGCCTGGCTCATCGGCAGTCTCGGACCGTCCGTCCCGGTCCCGGCCCCGTTCCTCACCGGTCCGCAAGGCGCTGGGAAGTCGACGGCCGGGCGGATGCTCATGCGGATCGTCGAGGGGATGAGCAGCGACCTGCGGCGGGCGCCGAAGGACGAGGAGAACCTGATCGCGGCCGTGGCGGCCGGGTGGGTCACCGCCCTGGACAACCTCTCCCACATGACCCCGGACCTCTCCGATGCGATGTGCTGCATCGTGACCGGCGCCGAGAGCGTCAAGCGTGCCCTGTTCACCGACGGGGACGTCGTCCGGGCCCGCTACCGGCGCCCGCTGTTGCTGACGGGTATCGACGTGGGCGTGATCCGGCCCGACCTCGCCGAACGGCTGCTGCCCCTGCGGCTGGAGCGGCCGCGGGTACGGCGGACCGAGGCCGAGCTGTGGGCGGAGTACGAGCAGGTTCTGCCCGTCATCCTCGGCTCGCTGCTGGACCTTGCGGTGAAGGTGCGGGCCGCCGAGGCGGACATCCCGACCGACCTGCGGATGGCCGACTTCGCGCACCTGTGCGCGCAGCTCGACACGGCGACCGGCTTCGGCTCGCTGGCCGCCTACCGGGCCAGCCTGGACGACCTCAACGACGACGTCATCGAGGGCGACCTCCTCGCCCAGACCGTGCTCAAGCACGCGGCCGGCATGGCGCCGGGCGAGGAGACGCGGATGACGTCCTCGGAGTGGCTGTACGCGCTCACCGGCCTCTACACCGGCGAGGAGTGCCGCCCGCTGCCGAAAGGGTGGCCGACCACGGGAAAAGTCCTCTCCGACCGGCTCAAGCGTCTTCAGCCCACCCTCGCCGCCCGGGGCGTGATCGTCGACTGGGGCCGCACCGGCGCCGCCCGCTACATCGAAATGACCCGCCCGGCCGCACACCAGCAGGACGCGCTGAACTGACCTGCCGCACCGTGCGCGGCGCGGACAAGCAAGAAGAGCACCCGCCTCCGGCGAAGACGTGCTCCTCTTGCAGTTCGGCGGCTCGCCGCCGCCCGGAGGTCGCGCCGCGCAGCGGCTCCGCCTTTCATCCCTGAGCCGCACCCGCACAACGACAGACACCCCATCCTCTTGTCCTAAGAGGAGAGACCCTGCGTCACCTGCGTCACCAGTGAGCCGCAAACGGCCCGTGACCAGCAAGAACAGCAGTGACGCAGACGGCAGCCGCTGCGTCATCCTGCGTCACCTGCGTCATGGGTGACGCAGGCCCTGCGTCACCCATGACGCACGCCACGGCTCGTTGCGTCACGAAAGTCCGCAGGCCAGACGCGTGGCGTGACGCGGATGACGCGGTGACGCAGAAATCCGCACCTCGGACAGGCGCGGGCTCCCGAGCAGTCCCCCACTCCGTTCGCAGGCCACTCCTGAGGAGTCACCGCATGAACTCCCCCCTGCCCACAAGTCACCAGGCCCTGACCGTGCCCGAGGTCATGAGCGCGCTTCGGATGAGCCGCTTCAAGGTCTACGACCTGATCCGGTCCAAGCGGCTCCCCAGCTTCACCGAAGGGCGACTGCGCCGCGTCCCCGCAGACGCGGTGGCCACGTACATGAAGAACCGTCTTGAGGAGGCCGCCTGATGGCGCGCAAGCGAAACCCGAACGGCGCCGGCAGTATCTGGCAGCGCAAGGACGGGCGGTACGAAGCACGGGTGTACGTCCCGCAGCCGGACGGAACCCGTAGGCGCAAGACCGTCTATGGCGCGACCTGGGACGAGTGCGACGCCAAGCGACAGGAACTGGTGCTGCGGGACCGCCAGGGCGTGCCCACCCCGACGCGCTCGGCCAAGCTTTCCGAGTGGTTGCCCTACTGGCTGGAGGAGTTCGTCAGGGGCGACCGCAAGAAGACGACGTACGCCAAGTACGAGACGCATGTCCGGCGTTACCTGATCCCCCAGATCGGCTCCAAGCGGCTGGAGAACCTCGGAGCCGCGGACGTACGCCGCATGCTCGCGGCCGTCACCGTTCAGGCATCTGCGGCGACGGCCAAGGAGTCCCATCGAGTGCTCCGCAGCGCGCTGACGGCCGCGTGCCGAGAGGAACTGATCAGCAGGAACGTGGTCAAGCTCGTCCCCGCCCCCCGAGTGCAGCCGAGGGAACTCAAACCGTGGAGCCTGGAGCAGACGATCACCTTCCTGGAGGCCGCGAGGAAGGATCCGCTGTACACAGCCTTCGTTCTCGCCGTGACGCTCGGGTTGCGCCGCGGCGAGATTCTGGGGTTGCGCTGGTCGGACATCGACCTGGAGCACCGCACACTCACGGTGCGGAACCAGCTCCAGCGCGTGCAGAAGGAGCTGTACGAGGACACGACGAAGAACCGCAGGACACGAGCGATCCCCATCCCGCTGATGTGCGTGGCTCCCCTGCGCTGGCAGCGGCTGCGACAGGCCGGACAGCGAGCCGCCGCCGGTGAGGGCTGGCACGGTGGCGACTACGTGTTCACGACTCGCACGGGACGGCCGGTGGAGCCGAGGAACCTCAGCCGGTCGTTCGAGCGCGTATCGGACGACGCGGGGCTCCCCCACATCCGGCTGCACGACGCCCGGCACGGCTGCGCCACCCTGCTGTTCGCCGCCGGGGTGCCGGCGCGCGTGGTGATGGAGATCCTGGGGCACTCGCAGATCGCCGTCACCATGAACATCTACACCCATGTGTCGGACGACAACCGGCGCGAGGCGATGGGTCACATGGACCGGCTCTTGCGACGTCGCCGCCGGTCAGACTGAGGGACTGCCGTCAATTCCTACCGTCAACGCCCCCGCGGCGGCTCGCTGCGGGGGCGTTCTGGCTGGTGGGCGCGGACGGTTTCGAACCGCCGACATCTGCTTTGTAAGAACCGGATTGACGACGCCTCTACGCTGCCAACTCTTCGTCCCGGGTGATCGTTTGGGAGGAATTTAGGAGGCGGTCCCGCTTGGGAGCCTTCCGGAGGTCAACCCTCCCCCACAACGTCCTCCAGCCCAGGTTACCCATCGCCCGCTCGTAAATACCCTGCAGCCCGTCGAGGCGCTCCTGCCGCATCGCCGGAGTCGGATGCTGATACACCGCCTTGATGCCCGGCCGGGCATGACCCGCCTGCTCGTACATGAGAGCCGGCCGCACACCGATCTGGTCCTGGTACGTGTCGTGCGTGTGCCGCAGGTCCCGCATCGTCAGCCCCGGCATGATCGGCTCCCACGCCCCCCGCGGCGCGTGGCCCTTCACCACCGGCAGCGCCGGCCGACCGTCCGCCGCAGGCCGAATATGGGCCCGCGTGAAGTTCGACCGGCGCCAGAACTTCCCCCCCGGCGTGCAGAACACATACTCGTGCGGCCAGTCCGCCAGGTGGCAGCGGAGCAGCTCAGCTAGGAACGGTGGGATGTCGATCCCCCGGACGCGCTTGCTGTTCTTCGGCGGCTCCAGTTGCAGCACCAGCCCGGTCTTGTTGCCGTCCTCGTCACGGCCCTCGTACTCGGCCAGCTCCCCCACGTCCGGGTCGACCTGGATGATGGGGCACTCGAACCAGCCGCCGTCGTGCGCCTGCCTCCTGGTCCGCAGGACGTTGTCCCGGTGCAGCGCCGCGCCCTCACCCCAGCCGAGGCCCGTGAACGCCGTGGTGAGGACGTGCAGCCCGATCGCCGGACCGAGCCGCTCCGCCATCTGCAGCACGACCTCCGGCCGCACCCACCTCTCCTCGTCGGTCTTCTTCCTCCTCGCCGCGCCCCCGGCGACCGTGCTGCGGGTTCGGCGACGCCCGAACAGCGGGTTCACCGCCAGGTGCTTGGCGTCCACGGCGCCGGTGAGGATCGACGACATGAGACTGACGCAGTGCCCGGCCGTCACGTCGTCACAGGCGAGGCCCTGCTGCCAGGCGTCGACGTCGAACCAGTTGATCTGGATCAGCGGCACGTGCTCCCACGTGGGGAAGACGTGGTGCTCCAGCAGGTTCCATCGCTTGGCGATCGTGTTGCCGCGCTTCGGCTTGGCCTTCATCCACTTGCGGGCGAACTCTCCGAATGTGGCGCGCTGTAGGGCGGGGTCGATCCAGCGGCCGGCCCGGATCGCGGCCTCCTGCTCCTCGCCCCAGTCGATGGCGGTGCCCTTCGTGGGGAACCCGGGCTCGGTCCCCTTGGATCCGTCGGCCTTCTTGTAGCAGGCCCTCCACGTGTACTTGCTGGTCTTCTTCCCGTTGCGGACCTTGTAGACCTTCTCGGCGTAGGCCATGGCGACTTCCCCTTCAGTCGTGTGAGGCCATCGTGATTCAGCCTCCGACTACAGCGGGTGTCCCCCGCAGGGTTTGGCCGAATCGAGTGAGGGGGCTCCGGGGATGGCGGCGAGGGCGTCGTTGACGGCCTGAACGCCGCGGGCTGTCAGGGTTCCTGACGGCGTGGCCAGCGATCCGTCTGCGAAGACGCAGAGGTGGCCGGGGCGTCGGTCAACCCAGACGAGGGTGGAGTTGGGCATACGTTCCGCGCAGAAGACATGGACACACATCGGCACCCCAATAGTCCGACCGGTGGCCCCATAGTCAGCGTTCAGCCATGCAACCACACTTTCGGGTCACTGCGGGAGTGCTTTCTGTGACTGAAATTGCACGACGCTACGAGTTTTTGTGGTCGGCCTGTGCGGGTTCGGTCTCGGAGTAGTCAAGTGCCTGGAGCCTCGACTGTGTCTGGAGCCATGCTTCGAGGTTTTGCTGCTGCTGCTCGGGGGTGGCGCCGGGCTGGTCCTTGACGATGACGACGGCGCTCCCACCGCCGGGCAGTCGGATGACAACGGTGTCGACGAGGTCACCGTCCTGCCGGAGTTCGTACTGGACACGGCCGGGGAGCCCGGGGATCTCGGGCACTGAGGGGGCCGGCTCGCCGACGAGGGTGGGATCGCCGCCGGCGAGGACACGGTCGACGGAGCCGTCCGCCCAGCCGACGTAGCGCGCGTACTCGCGAATGCTCGGGGTGACCTTCTCGAAGGGCTTGCCGCGCTCGATGTTCTGGATGAGCGTCCGGCTCACTCCCAGCGCCTTGGCTGCTTGCTCCTGCGTCGGCCGGGGCTTCATGGCCATGCGCCTGGCCTGGAGTGCCTCGCCCAGTCGGTCCCATTGGAGGTCCATGGGGCCATCATGCACCACGATCATGCAACCGCGAAGCCCACATCTCACGCTTTGACCTGCGCTTTAGTAGGCATTTCAAGCATTCCGGGTTGCATCGCGCGCCCCTAGTTGCGCCCCACCTGCGCCCTGTCACCCCGTGTCACGCTCACATTTGGAGCGCCCAGCGCAGCCAGACTGCTTGCTTACGTAGCCAAAATGCGCTTCTATTGTGAGCGTGAAGCCAGACGGACCCGCAATCCGCAGGATCCGCAGAGCTCAGATGATGAGCCTGCGCTCGCTCCAAGCCCTGACCGGTCTCAACCGGGGCTACCTCTCGCGCATCGAGAGGGGGCTCATCCACGACGCAGCGGACCACAGGGTCCGGGCCATCGCCAACGCGCTGCAGGTCAAGCCCGCAGCCATCACCCAAGAGGAGAAGACGTGACCGCCGAGGCACCCCCCACCAAGGCGCGAAGGAAGAACGCCGTCCGCCCGGCCCCCACGCCGGTCCGGAGCAAGCCCCTCGAAGAGGCCGAGCTCATCCGCTGGTCGCCCGAGGAAGTCGTCGCCAAGCAGCTGCTCCCGTACAAGAGCGTCCGCTCGCTGAAGGAGAAGTGCTACCGGCGCGAGGTCTACCACCACAACGACGGGGGCCGGATCTCCTTCAGCCCCGAGAGCATCCGCCTCGAACTTCAGAGGTCGCTCGTCGCACCGCTCGACACCGCCGCCTAGTCGGCGTGTGCGGGCCGCCGCCGGGCTCTCACACACCGGCAGACGGCCCTAGCTCCACCCCTCCACACCATCAACAGAGAGGCGAACCGTGCCTACATCATCACCCGAGTCGCGTGAGGTCGTGAAGCTCGACCTGTCCGCCGGCTCCATCCACACCACTCTGATCGACGGTCAGCCGCACATCGTGCTGAAGCCCGCCGTCGAAGAGCTGGGGCTCGACTACTCGACCCAGGTTCGCAAGCTCAAGGGGCGGTCCTGGGCAGTTATGGGCACCGCGCCCACAACTGGCTCGGACGGCAAGACCTACGAGATGACCGTTGTCCCGGTCCGCACGTTCCTCATGCTGCTCGCCACGGTCAACGAGACCCGCGTCACCGACTCGGTCCGCCCGACGCTGGTCGCGTTCCAGAACGAGACCGCGGACGCCATAGAGGCGTACTGGACCCAAGGCGGGGCGATCAACCCGCGGGCCACAGAGGAGCAGCTCGACTCCCTCATCGCCCGCGCCAAGCAGCAGGCCGAGGTTCTCTCCATCCTGTCCGGGATCGTCGACTCGCAGTGGCTGGAGACGAAGGGCCGCCTCGTTGCCGCCCGCGCGCTGGGTGAGGAGCCGGAGGTCGACCCGCTCGACGTGCCCCTGTACGTGCCGGACTTCCTCAAGGGCAAGGGCCTGAAGCGGAAGCAGATCGAGTCGGTGCAGTCCTGGTTCGGCCGGCGCGCTGCGCTCATCTACACGGCTGAGACGGGCAACGAGATCGGCACCCGCCAGTCGGATCTGCCGAACGGCTCGGTGCGCGAGACGAAGGCGTGGACGGAGCGGCAGCGTCCGATCTTCGAGGAGACGTGGGACCGCTTCTACGCCGCCCAGTACCCGGCGCAGCTGGACTTCGGGGGTGCGTCGTGATCTCGATGAACCTTCCGACGGTGCCCATGCCGGGTGGCGTGGCCGGCCTGATCGGCTCGCAGATCCCGGCGCATGTGCAAGACGCGGAGGACGAGGCCGTGTTCGCGATGCTGTCGATCGAGCAGCGCCGCCAGCCCATGGCCCCCGAGCAGCTGGCCGAAGCTCTGGCCACGGTCGCCCGCGCGAACAAGGTCCTCGCCGCCTACAACCCGGGCCTGATCGTGAAGGCCGGTGGTCCGCGATGAGCGCCTACGACGAGCTGTACGCCGCGCTGACGCAGGGCGTGAAGCACGCCCAGCTTCGCCAGCACCACATCAACACCTTCCGCGCCGAGATCGAGCGTGAGACCCGCGAGCAGGTGGCCCGGGAGATCGAGCAGCAGGGCTCCAGGTACATGCTCGCAGTCCGCAAGACCTTTGAGTCCATCGCGGCCCAAGTCCGCGCCGTCTCCTCCTCGTCCCCTGCCGCCGGGGACAGGCAGCCGGAGACCGAGGTCTGCCAGTGCCGCACGGACCGTGACGGCAATGGCGAGGGCTGGATCAAGTACCGGGCGCGTGACGGCGAGTTCGTCGAGCTCCGCTGCCGTGACCACAAGGGCGGTGCGTGATGACCGCCGCCGACTTCGCCCGTGTGGATGTGCCCGCCGCCCAGGTCGCGGCCGAGATCCGTATCCGCCACGAGTGCGCCTCCCGCGTCGAGCCCAAGTTCGTGGAGTGCGCGCACTGCGGCAGCCGCTCCGGCCCGTGGGTGCCCGAACCGCACGGCGCCCGCTACAGCAACGACTCGCAGGTCCTCGTCTGCAAGGACCGCTGCACCCCGGCCGACCCGGAGCGCCACGCGATCGACCCCGCCGACAGCGCGTTCGCGGCCGCCGCCAGCACCTTCCGCCGCCCGGCCCGCGATGAGGACTACCCCGAGTGGGCCGCCCAGCTCGCCGCCCGCACCAACACCGGAGGTACGGCATGAGCGCGTACAACGTGACCTTCTTCCTGGAGCCGCGCACCCACGTCCGCGGCAGCGCCCTCCCGTGCCCGGTGCTGTACATCGAGCCGGACGGCGAGCACGGGGCCGGCTACATCGCCCTTCAGATCCGCAACAAGGTGTCCGCCGAAGACCAGGTCAAGATCGCCGAGTCGGTTCTGAAGGGTGTCACTGCCTGGCGGGACTCGATCGTCGAGCACTTCGAGCGCGAGCGCACCGCCGTCGACGAACTGGCTGCCGCCCGCGAGGAGATCGCCCGCCTCAAGGCCGAGGCCGGTGAGGACGCATGAGCGCCCGCGATCGCATGACGATCCGGAACGATGCAGAGTGGAACGCCACTGTCGACGAGATCCTCGCCGAGCATCGTGCCGAGGTCCTGCGTGAGGCCGCCGACAAGCTGGCCCTGGAGATGACGCCGGAATCCTCCGGCGCTGGGCCCGGGTTCCTCCTCGCGATCCGGCTGTGCGTCCGGGCGCTGCGCCGCATGTCCGACTCGGCGGCCGTGTCATGACCCGCACTGAGGTCCTGATCGAGGACATGGTCAAGGCGCACCCGGTAGTGCCGCTGGAGATCGGCGGCCTGCTGCTGAGGGCCCTGGGCCTGGTCGACCGCGAGCACACCGAGGAACTCGCAACCGACGAGGCGGAGGTCGTCCGGTGACCGCCATCGACGTCCCGCCGACCGATCTCCTCGCCGAGGTACACCGCCTCCGCGCACGGGTCGCCGAGCTCGAGGACCTGGTCGCGATGGCCCGCCAGAACGTCGAGCGGGAACAGCGCGAACACGCCGCCTACCGGGCCGCACACAAAGGGTCCTGCACCCACCCCGGCTGCCGGCTCCGCATCCCGCACGGGCACAGCGAGGCGGCCCGGCCGTGACCTTCGGAACCCGCGTCGCCTGCTTCATCCACTACGACCTCGGCCGGACCCACATCGCCGCCGGCCTCGCCGCAACCGCCGCGCTCCTCGCACTGGGGCGCCACCCCTGGGAGACACCCCATGCCTGACACCTCTGTCCACTGGTCCGACTCCACAGACCCGGTCCTCATTGAGACCGGCATGAACCACATCGAGCGCCGCGACGCACTGATGGTCGCGCTGATGACCGGCCGCCCGCTCCACATCGCCGACGGCGCCCCGAGCTTGGAGGAGATCGCCGCCGAGCTCGGGCTGGGGTTCAGCGACTACCGCGGGGAGGCCCGCCGTGGCTGACCGACTCGCCGAGATCGCGGCCCGCGAAGCCGCCGACAGGGAAATCCTCCGAGCCGCTGGCAGCAACAGCGGCGACTGGGATGACAACACCTGGGCGGCATGGAACCGCATCGCCGACAGGGCGCATCGACTGAAGGCGGAAGTGAGGGAGGCGCACGAGCGGCTGACCCACGCGCAGTTGACCGACCTGCGCACGAAGCTCGCCATCGTCGAGCGGCAGAACGCCGAGCTCGACGCCGAGGTCACCCGCCTCCGCAAGGAGAACGCCGAGTACGAGAAGTGCTTCGTGCCGGACGGGGGTCGGTCGTGATCCCCGTCGACCTGGACCCGATCGTCGCCGGCATCGGCCTGCTGATCCTCGCCGCCATGGCCCTCCTCATCGCCCTCAACCCCCGACAGCAGCGCGTACAGCCCGCGCGCGTCAACCCGCCCAAGGAGCAGCAGTGACCGACCGCATCGTCATCGACCTCGACCGAGACGGCTGGACCAATAGCCTCCAGCTCAACATGGCCCAGCTCGACGAGAACGACACCGGCTGCGGCTACCGGCTCCACGGGCCGAAGTACAACGGCTCCAGCAAGAACCTGATCCGTCACGTCCTCGACGAGCGGGACGCAAACGAGATCCGCCAAATGCTCGACGCCGTGTTCCCGCCGAAGACGGCAGCCGAACTGGAGACGCTGCGAGCCCGAGTCGCCGAGCTGGAGACCGCCGCCTACGGCGACACGACGGTTCGCCTCCTCGACCCGGTCGGGCAGATCCGGCACCTGCACGACGCGCTGGCAGCGCAGATGGCCCGCGCCGAAACGCTGGACCGGCTGCTGCGCGAGAAGCAGCGGACCGAGGCACGCGAGGGGGCGTCGTGACCACGCGCACGTCCGTCGCCGTCCACGACGTCCTCGAGGACGCCGCCGACCACATCGCCGCCAACGGCTACTGCAAGCACTACCTGTACTCGACCACCCAGGCCCAGACCGGGCTGCCGCTGGACAAGTGCGCGGTCGACGTCCTCGGCGCGATCAACCTCGCCGTACACGGCACCCCCCGCTACACCGGCGGCGACCCGATCGTCGCCGCAGCAGAAGCCGCGGTCCGAGCCCGCATCACCGCCCCCTCGGTCGCCGCCTGGTGCGACCACAAGGGCAACGGCAAAGCCCAGGCCATCGCCCTCCTCCGCGACACCGCAGCCGAACTCCGGAAGGCGGCAGCATGAGCCTCCTCGACACCGTCCGCGCCCACGGTAGGCACCGCGCCCAGGACCGCATCCGCGAACTGAAAGCGCTCGTCGCCGACAAGTCGATGCGGCTCCAGGCGGCGGACCGGTTCATCGCCCAGCTCATCCGCGAGAAGTCGGACGCGCTCCTCGACGTGCGCAACCTCGAACAGCAGCTCGCCTGCACCGAGGGCCTCGTCGCCAAGCAGCTGCAGCAGATCCAGCAGCTGCGCGCCCAGGCCGCCCAGCCGGCCCGGCGGATCACCGCCCGGCCCGGCAACACCAGCCCCACCCACATCCCCGGCCAGCGGGCCGCCTGAGCGGGCGCCGGCTGGCGCCTGACCACACGACCGCCAGCCGGCGCCACCAACCCACCCTGCCACGACAGGAGAACACCCGTGACCATCCGCATCCGCCGCTGGCATCTGGAACTGTACCGGCGCGCACTCCACATCACCCGCGGCCCGCACCCCGACTGCCCGACCTGCGCCGGACACGGCGGCATCGAGGTCCACGCGAACGGCTGGCCCGAGACCGAACTCTGCGACTGCTGGGACCCCGCCCCCACCGTCCGCATCCCCCTCTGGTTCCGCCGCACAGAAAGCGTCCCGTTCTGATGGGCCCCCTCACCTGCGATCGCTGCGGCGACGACAACGGGCCCTTCGTCCGCGAAGGCGGCAAGCCCCTCTGCGAAGACTGCGCCGACGAACTGGACGGCGTCCAGTGACCGCCGCCGTCGACACCGCGCCGAAGTGGGTGGACGGACTCCCGGCCGACGAGTACCACGCCGACCGGACGTCGATCTCGTCGTCCGGGCTGCGGGCCCTCCTCCCGCCCGGCTGCCCCGCCCAATACCGGTACGACCGCGACAACCCCAAGCCGCCGAAGCGGGAGTTCGACCTCGGGCACGCAGCCCACAAGCTCGTCCTCGGCGAGGGCGAAGAGATCGTCGTCACCGAGTACGACGAC
Source organism: Streptomyces sp. HNM0645 (assembly GCF_030056615.1). Classification (NCBI taxonomy): domain Bacteria; kingdom Bacillati; phylum Actinomycetota; class Actinomycetes; order Kitasatosporales; family Streptomycetaceae; genus Streptomyces; species Streptomyces sp. HNM0645. The sequence goes on from NZ_JASHLT010000036.1 coordinate 69,482, forward strand.
TGGCGCACCAAGGATGCCCGCGAAGAGCGCGACGAGATCCGTGCCGCCGGAGCCGTGCCTCTCCTCGCCCACGAAGGGGAGCAGGTGCAGGCGATGGCGGACGCGATCCGCCAGCACCCGGACGCCGGCCCGCTGTTCGCGCCAGGCATGGGCATACCGGAGCGGTCGATCTACTGGACCGACCCGGCCACTGGAATCCGCTGCCGCGTCCGCCCGGACTGGCTGATCATCCGCCCCGAGATCACAGTCATCGTCGACCTGAAGACGACGACCGACGCCAGCCCCGACGCATGCAGCAAGGCCATCGAGTCCTACAGCTACCACCAGCAAGGCGCCCTCTACATCGACGGCGTTCAGGCCGCCGGACTCGCACCCGAGGGTGCCCGATTCTTCTTCGCCTTCCAGTCCAAGAAGGCTCCCTACCTCGTCACGGTCCGCGAACTCGCCGACCAGGACCAGGACATCGGCCGGGCGCGCAACGAGAAAGCCCTCCGCATCTACGCCGACTGCGAGCGCACCGGCCAGTGGCCCGACTGGACCGGGCCCACGCCCACGATCTCCCAGATCGGAATGCCGACCTGGGCCACCCTCCGACAGATCGAGGAGTTCCTCCGTTGACCAGCAACGAGATCGCCCAGCGCGACGAGCAGGCCGCCATCGCCACCACGGCAGACACCGGGCCCACACCGACCGCCGGCACCACCGCGCTCATGGCGTGGGCGCAGGAAGCCGACCTCGCCTACCAGATGGCACAGAAGCTCGCCGCCACGTCGTTCGTCCCACAGTCCCTGCGCGGGAAGCCCGGCGACATCACCGCTGCGATCCTCGCCGGTGCCGAACTCGGCCTGAAGCCGATGGCCACGCTGAAGAGCATCGACGTCATCCAAGGCACCCCCGCCCTGCGGGCGCACGCCATGCGGGCCGTCGTCCAGAAGCAGGGCCACGAGATCGAACTCGTCGAGTCGACGCCCGAACGGTGCGTGATGCGCGGCCGACGCAAGGGTTCGGACACCTGGCAGACCGTCGAGTGGACCACCCAGCGGGCCGCACAGATGAAGCTCACCGAGAAGGCGGAGTGGAAGAAGCAGCCACAGAACATGCTCGTCGCCCGCGCGACTGGCGAACTCTGCCGGCTCATCGCCTCCGACGCGCTCCACGGCATGCCCTACGTGTCCGAGGAACTCGAAGGCACTGTCCACGCCGAGGTTGTCCCGGCGAAGGCGCCGCTGTCGGTCGCGGCCCTCACCGCCCCGGCTGCCAGCACGCCGCCCGCCCAGGCCGACAACGCGGCGTACAGCGTGCAGATCGGCGGCGACGGCCAGTGGGACGACGCGGCCGACGACTCCGTCGACTGGGAGCCCGAGCAGACCAGCCCCGCCTCGTAGCCCGCACGCCGGGAGCCGGCCGCGGGCAATGCGGCCGGCTCCGACCACCAGAGAACCGCACCCGAAGGGACAAGCCCATGACCACGAAGACCACCCGCGACCGGTTCGGCCCGCCGAAGAACACCCCCGAGGAAGCCGCGCAGGCCGGACTGATCGGCTGGAACCTTCGCTGCAACAGCTGCGGCGGATACGGCGCGACCTGGATCCCCGGCATGCGGCCCGGCTGGGGGGCCCTCGCCCTCTGCTACCCGCACGAGAAGGCCCTACAGGCCATGCAGCGCCGCCACGCGGAAGAGCTCAAGGCGCTGACCGCTGTCCACTTCGAGCAGGACCGGTGACCGTCATGACCCGCCGCCTCACCGTCGCCGAACGCCTCGCCTCAGCCGAGAAGGACTTGCTGCTCGCCGACATCGCCGACCAGTCCAGCTGGGACAGGCTTCTCGTCGAGCAGGCCGTGTTCCACATCGGCCAGCAGCACGACGAATGGTCCTGCAACCTGCTGCGCGACCTCCTGCCCAAGCTCGCCCACGGATTCCTCGGCGCCGTCATCAACGGCCTGCGCACCAGCGGAGTCATCGAGCACACCGGCCAGTACGTGCCCTCCACCAGCCCCGCCACCCACGGCCATCCGATCGCCGTCTGGAAGCTGAGCGTCAAGGGCGTCGTCATAGCCCGGGAGCGACAGATCGCGCGCCGACTGGCCAAGCAGCAGCAGCCGGCCGTGATCGTCTGCTACTCCCGCTGCTGGCCCTGCCAGTTCGACCAGCACTACGACCCGCCGCAGCCCCACCCGTGGGCGGGCGACGAGGACATCGAGCACGCCCGCGCGACCGGCCAGCCCGAACCCACCGGCAACTGCGCCTGCTCCTGCGCCCGCACCGAGGACGGTGCCGCGTGAGCCTCGCCCTGCTGCCGGTCGTGGCCCTCGCCGCCTCCGCCCTGTACGCCGCGGTCTCGGCCCTGTGGCGCCGCACCCGACGCCCCCAGCCGCCGACCCGCACACCCGCAGACGTGCGCCGCGACGCGGCCATTCACCGCGGCTGCCGCCAACTCCGCCAGGCCCTCGACGACCACGACCAGGTCTGGGCCATTTGGCCCGATCCCCCGACCTGGCGCATCGCCCACACCCAATACCTCCTCGACCGCCGGAAGGAGGAGCAGTAATGGCCAGTCCCGTCCGCAAGCAAAATCACGGCGCTCCGACCGGCGACATCCAATTCGGCGACTCGCGACTCCCCCGTCGATTCTGGAGCAAGGTGGAAGCCTTTCCCTCCGGTTGCTGGCTATGGACCGGTTCAAAGAACGACTGGGGGTACGGAACTCTCCGATTCGACGGAAGAGTTCGCTACGCCCACCGTGTGGCACGCGAAGTGCTGGTCAGCCCCATACCGGAAGGCCTCTTCATCCTGCACGCCTGCGATACCCCCGCCTGTGTCAACCCAAGCCACTTGGGCGTCGGCACACAGGGCCAGAACCTGCAGGAGTCGATCGACCGCGGCCGGAACTACTGGGCCAGCCGGACCCACTGCAAACGCGGGCACGAGTTCACCCCGGAGAACACCTATGCGCGGTCGCCTGGCACGCGTGGTTGTCGTGAATGCAGGCGCCAAAACGACCGCACAGCGCGCCGCAACGCATCCGCCAAGAAAGGAAATGAAAGGGGAGACCAGTGACTCTTCGCGAACCGCCGCACCATGAAACGCTAACTTGCTACTGCGACTACCAGTGCCGACTCCCCGACTGCGTCCAGCGGTACCGCGCCTGGGAGAACAACCGCTACCACGCCATCGCCAACGGCACCTGGCAGCCCCTCCTCGACGCCGAACCCATCCGCCAACACCTCCTCCACCTCCACGCCGCCGGCATCACCATCCACCGAGTCGCCACCATCACCGGACTCACCTACCGGGCCGTGCGCAACTTCACCCAGCACGACTACGGCAACACCGCCCCAAGGAAACGGCGCGTCACCCGAGAGGTCGCCGCCAAAATCCTCGCCGTCAACACACGCGACCACACCCCCGGCAACGTCGACAGCACCGGAAGCCGACGACGCCTCCACGCACTCATGGCCATCGGCTGGCCCCTCCTCTACACGGCCCAACACGCCGGCATCCACCCGTCGAACCGCAGCGTCATCGTCGCCCGGCCCACCATCCGAGCCGCGACAGCCCAGAAGATCACGGCCACCTACGACGAACTCAAGAACCGGAAGCCGGCCCGCCACGGAATCCGGCCGACCAGCATCAAGCGGGCCAAGCAGCAGGCGTCCGCCAACCGCTGGCCCCCACCCGCCTACTGGGACGAAACCGGCGCCATCGACGACCCGCACTTCGAGCCCATGTACCGCGTCACCCGCCGGGAGATCGTCGCCCACGACGCCAACTGGATCATGCGGACCACCGGAGTCAGCCGCGAAGACGCAGCGAACCGCCTCGGCGTCACCAAGTCCTACATCGACCACGCCTTCCGCGACCACCCCGAGTACGCGGTGGAGGTGGCCGCATGACCCGGGTCGCGATCGTCGAACTCCTCCACGCCGGACTGTCCGACAAAGCCATAGCCCGCCAGCTCCACATCGGCCGGCCCCGCGTCCGCGACCTCCGCGCCGAACTCGACATCCCGAAATGCCCGCCCGGCTACAAGCCGGCCGCCTCCATCGACGACGTGTTCTGGCGCCGCGCCCAGCCCACCGACGACGGGCACCTCACGTGGCCCGGCCTCGACCTCAACCGCGGCAGCTACATCAACCACGCCGGCCGCAAACAGTCCGTCCACCGCATCGCATTCCGCATCGGCAACCACCGGGACCCGGTCGGCAAGGTCCGCACCGGCTGCGGCACGGCCGGCTGCATCCACCCCCGACACGTCGACGACCAGCCCATGCGCGACCAGTACCGGGCGATCTTCGCCGCCTGAACGCACGACACCTCGTCATTCAAGGAGACCTTCCAGTGAATTTCAACGGAACCCGATTCACCCCGGAGCAGCGCGACGAGCTGCGAGCCAAGGCCATCGAGATGTACGCCGACAGCGCCACGATGACCGAGATCGCCGACGCCCTCGGATGCTCGGTCGGCACAGTTCGGAACTTCCTCAACGAGTCGGACGTGGAGCTCCGTCCTCGCGGCAGCCACCCAATCGACCTTCCCGACGGAATGCTCACGTCCACCGAGGCAGCTGCCCTCATCGGCATCGGCCGCGGTTCGTTCCTCGCCCTGCAGCACAAGGGTTACGGCCCGCCCCGAGCAGAGTCACCTCAAGGGGCCCACGGTCACTACACGTACTACTGGCGCAAGGACGTCGAGCTGTGGCTCAGCGAGCGCGCCGAGCGTCGTCTGGAACGCGCACGCCGCGCCGAGCGCACGCGGGAACTCAGTTCGATCCGGCCCACGTCAAGGCACATCCCCAACTGGTCCAACCTGTTCGCCGAAGTGGACGCCAAGCGTGAGACAGAGGGGCTCACCTGGGACCTGGTCTCACGCATGAGCGGCGTCAACCCCTCCCAGATAAGCCGTCTCCGTAACGGCCAGACAGGCAACAACTGGGGCACGTTCCTGCGAATCCTCTCCTGGCTCGAGGGCGGCATGCCCGAGCCGCTTCGCAAATACGTCACGGAAGTTCCAGCAAGCCGGAAGGCCGACGACCAAGCCGCCTGAACGCATGACAAAGCCCCGCCGGAAGGCGGGGCAGGGAGGAGGGGACGTGTCAGGACTTCGCGTCGGCGCGCTGCTGTCGCCTGTATGCAGCGATCTCACGCTTGATGTAGACGCGCAGGTCGGCGGCGCGCGACAGGCCCTTGGCGTCGCACACCTCGCCGTAGGCCTCCCACGTCTCGTCGTCCACGCGGATCATGCGGCCGGGCGTTCCCTTCGTCGTCATGTCGACAGAGTAGCTGACTCTCCACTGACTAGGCACCCCACCCGGCCACGCCGTGTTGCGAATGTATTGCGGGTGCCTACACACCCTGAGGTACGATCGAAGAGCCAGCAGGGCAACAACAGCGCCCCGCTGAAGCCTCCATGAGGGCTGTCCGCCGCAGCCGCAAGCCACCACCGCGACACCCCTCCCGAGAGAAGGAACCCATGGGCTACGAACTCCGCCGCAAGCTGCGCGAGGCACTGGGGCCGGACATCACCGGCCTTCAGCGCGCCGTTGCCCTGGAGATCGCCGACGACGCCAACGAGACGACCCGCACCAGCTGGGCCGCCCTCGAGGACCTGGCGCGCTGGACTGGGGCGAAGGACGCGGTCGTCGTCCGGAACGCACTCAAGCGGCTCGCCGCGGCCGGCTGGGAGTTCCGCATCCCGATCGGCAAGGGCAAGGACGGCCGCACCCTGTATGCCGTCCCCGGTACCCGGATGACGTTCTGCGTCCCACCCTTCCAAGAGGTAGCCACAGCTACCCCTAAATGAGTGAGTCCGATGTGTGTGCTGGTCGCAACCATGGCGAAGGGCGCCCGTTGGTCAGTGTGTGAAGACAAACCTGGACGCCCTTCTGGCGGCACTGTACGTGTTCATCGACGACCATGTGGCGCCTTGTCGCCGGATCGGGCGACCCC